>NZ_JBLWYR010000007.1:0-116631 GCF_048266885.1 Methylophaga sp. | reverse complement strand
CCCATGTGAAAGTAGGTCACTGCCAGGCTTTATATATAAAACAAGCCCGACGCGAAAGCGCCGGGCTTTTTTTATATTCAAAACTTGTGGTGATTTAACTTGAGCATGGCAACCCCCATGTGACGAATCTGTCTGGAACAGATTTGGACGCCAGTAGGCGCCCGCAGGGTGAGATGCAGGGATGCATCTCATCAAAGTAGATCAAAAATAGAAGGCTACAGTTAACAGGGGTGGCCTTTTTTATTATCTATCGTTTAGACAAGGTGACCTACTTGAACGGAGTTTTGAATCAGCAAACTACTTGGTTAAATATCAACAAACTCTGTAGAAGAAACCACAACCTGATTACGCCCATTATTTTTTGCTTCATATAAAGCGATATCAGCAGCTTTAATGATGGCAGCTTTCTCAATGAGTGTATTGTGCAAAAAAGCTACACCAAATGATGCTGTAATAGGTGGAAGCGGTTTATTCTGATATAGCAATTCTAATGAACTGGTCTCCTGACAAAGCATTTCAGCACGCTTAATCAGATTGTCCTTATCGATATCCGGCATAATAATAATGAACTCTTCGCCACCATATCTACAGATAACATCACTACTACGAAAATGGCTTTTGAGCAGATTGGCATATTCGACAAGCACAATATCGCCGGCATCATGGCCATAATCATCATTAAATTTCTTAAAATGATCTATATCAGACATAATCAGACCAAGCCCATGCTTAGCACGTGCACAGCGATGGATTTCGCGTTCTAGACTTTCTTCCATAAAGCGACGATTAAAAAGGTAAGTTAAAGGATCGCGAACGGATTGTGATTGCAATGCTTCTTTGAGTTTTAAACTAACCAGTGATAATGCAAGATTATCTGCAGTAATTTTTACCAAACGTTTTCTGGATTCGACATAGTAGGTTTTTTCATCTCCAACTTTATGTTTTGCTCCATTAAACTCAATATGTAACATGCCAAGCATTTCGCCTTGGGCAATAATCGGTTCACAGATATAGTTGCTGACACTATCACTAACATGTTTGCATTTAAGCCTGCCATCGTTATCAAGAGTAGTATGTTCTTTACCCTGGCGAAGCGACCAGCAGTCATCTGGCGCAATTACTGGTGCACTTTTAATATGCTCTGTTATTCCCCAGGTAGTCATTGATTCTACCAAGGTTTTTTTGTCATTAAATAAATACAGAGCGCCAGTACAGTCGGGGAATATTTGTTCGGCATAATAGGAAACAATAGGGTAGGTTTCATCAACTGAACGACATACCTGAAGGTATGAATTGAGTTGATTGATCAGATTCATCTCATAGTTATATTGAGTCAATTCCTGATGAGATTTTTTAAGTTCGTCTTCTGATAGTTTTTGTTCAGTTATATCTGTTGAGGAGCCGACAAAACCAGAAAAACGGCCCTGTCCGTCAATATAAGGTTCACCATGATCAATAAAGTGCCTATATTCACCATCTCGGCGGCGTAAGCGGTATTCCATGGTGAACGGTTTATATGTCTCAAATGCATCTTTAAAAACTGTTAGACAATAATCTCGGTCATCAGGATGTAAAGCATTAAACCAAGCCTTACCACCTAGCTTGTCGACTTTTTCGCGACCGATAAAATTTTTATATTGGTTATTAGTAAAAATTACATTGCCATGAATATCAGTGAGCCAGAGTGTCACCGGTGCGTCTTCGGCTAGTGTTTGGAAATTAATTTCTTCCAATGTCATAGCCGGTGTTTGTTCGTTTACTTCATTCATTTCAGTATTCAACTCCGTTGTTGAACTGTTTCCTTGTTTCATAATTCATCCATTGAAAGTAGTAATCAAAACAAACGGCCCCCTGTTATATATAAATTAATTTTTTTATTTTATTGAGGCATTCATAAATGATAATTAAGCCTTACACGATGGCGAGCTCATAACATTAAGTCAAGTCGATTTGGTAATTGTCAGCTACGAAACGAGGGGTACATAAAGCAAGGAAAAGGAGATCTTGTGAGCCGGTATTAGTAATTCGCTGTCGGGTATTAGGCGGAATAAAGACCACATCACCGGGTGTTACTTTCTGAGGAGGATAATCACCAATTTCGACGACCCCACTACCTTCCATAATGACGTAGCGTTCGGTGGTTTCTCTCAACTGATGCCATTGGGTGGTGACACCAGATTCAACTCTGGCCTGAGCAATAGAGAGCTCAGGGTCTTCAGGTAGGTTGGAAAGTTCATTGATAAAACATCCCTCCTTAAAGAAGTACTCATTGCTATCCTGAAAATGTTGAATATGTGATTTCATGGGTTAATTGTAAACAGGGTGAAATGCTTTTAGCAAAATAACAAATTTTTAGTTTAAAAAATTCAAAAAAAGTATTTGGCATCTTCTATGCAGAATTTTTTATGTCACCCTTTAAGGAGGTGTTCCATGAAAATATTCATGTTTCTGTTTGTCATGCCATTTGCTGTACATGCTAATGACATCTCTTCTTGGAATCGTCTGATTCTGTCTGGTGGGTCACATATCATGATAGGCTTTGTGCCGCCTGATTTAAAGCAGGCGGAAATACTCAATATTTTTATTGAAGGGGATGGTGAACCTGGTGTTGCATTAAGGTTGGCGCAGGAAACTGGTGGAGATAGTGTATATATTGGTCGTCCCTGTCAGTATCTTAAAGCAACCCGATTTAACTCATGCAATCGTGAGTTGTGGACTTCACATCGTTACTCTCAGGCTGTAGTTGATTCAATGGATATTGCTATTTCTGAAATGAAAAAGCAGTATCACGCGAATCAAGTTCGTTTAGTCGGTTATTCTGGTGGCGGGGCTATCGCATCAATAATTGCATCAAAAAGGAGCGATGTTGCACTATTAGTGACCGTTGCAGGTAATCTCGATCATAAATGGTGGACTCAGTTTAATGAGACAGATCCTTTGAATGGATCTTTAAATCCAATAGATTACAGTACAGCTTTAGAATCAGTTCCGCAGGTACATTTGACAGGTGATCATGATTTTGTGGTGCCCGGATCGGTATTAATGTCCTATCTGTCGAAATTTAAAACGCGTGACAATGTGAAAAGCTACCTAGTAGGCGGTGCTGATCACACGTGCTGTTGGTCGATGGCTGTGGCTGCTGTATTAACGGAATGAATTAATAATGGCTGACTAGCCTAAGCTGGCCAGCCATTCATCGTCTGAACCTTCGTTCATACCTTCGAACAAATAAGTGGATAGGTAGCGTTCGCCAGTATCAGGTAACATTGCGAGAATAACTGAACCCTCTGGTGCATTCTCAGCGACTTTCATTGCTGCAGCGACAGTGGCACCACAAGACAATCCGCAGAAGATACCTTCTTCACTGGCTAAACGTAATGCCCAGCTTTTAGATTCTTCATCGGTTACCGGATATAGCTCGTCATAAACCTCACGATTTAACACATCCGGAATAAAATCCGGTGTCCAGCCCTGAATTTTATGAGGATGCCAATCATCTCCGGCCAACATTGAAGCTGCCGCAGGCTCTGTAGCAACAATTTTGGTGTCAGGTCTGGCAAGTTTTATCATTTCACCTGCCCCGGTTAATGTACCGCCTGTGCCCCAACCTGAGACCCAATAGTCCAGTTGTTTGCCAGCAAAGTCGCGCAGAATTTCCGGGCCGGTGGTGTTGCGATGAAAGGCCGGATTGGCCGGGTTTTCAAATTGCCGGGCAAGGAACCAGCCATGTTTTTCAGCAAGTTCTTCAGCTTTTTTTACCATCCCGGTGCCTTTTTCAGCTGCCGGAGTCAGAATAACTTTAGCCCCCATGGCCCGCATGATTTTTCGACGTTCAATGGAAAACGTTTCAACCATGGTGGCAACAAATGGGTATCCTTTTGCTGCACAAACCATTGCTAAAGCAATCCCGGTATTACCAGAAGTGGCTTCAACAACAGTTTGACCGGGTTTTAATACACCACGTTTTTCAGCGTCATCAATCACCGCAAATGCCAATCGATCCTTTACAGAAGCCATTGGGTTGAATGCTTCAACCTTAACGTACATTTCGACGTGTTTAGGAGCAATATTGTTTAAACGGACAATAGGGGTATTACCGATAGTATCAAGGATGCTGTTATAAATCATATAAGCTCAGTTTGATTTGATTGGAATAAACCAAAGCTTACACTAAATTGCTGGTGCAAAAAAATCCCCCATCAAAATTGTGGTGCATAAATAAAAACAGCCGCATAGCGGCTGTTTTATATGACAAATTATTTATCTGTTAGGAAACGCTGTTACTAACATGAATGTTTTGTTTTGTAGACTGTTTGGCTGGTTGCTTGCTGTCTGGGTTAGATGTCAGTTCCAATGCTTTAAGAATATTTTGTCTAGTAATTGATCCGACCAAACGATTTTCTTTAATTACTGGCAAACATTTATAGGCAGTTTTTAAAAACTTTTCAGCGACCTCAATGATTGATGCTTCAAAATCAATGGTCTCAACCTGGTTATGCATATACTCTTCAACTTTACCCGCTGATTCGCCTTGATAAGCAGCATTTAGCGCTACTTGCATACAGTCTTTTTCAGACAGAAAACCAATCAAATTACCATGTTGATCGATAACGGGAGCACCGGAAATTTTAAACTCAATCAGCTGATGAATGGCACGTAATACATCCATCTCAGGTGTGAAAGTGATCTTGGTGCCGTTCATATGATCTTTGACTTTGAGTGATGCAAGCATGGGCTACTCCCTGACGCTGTTTAGTTTTGTTGTTGTACCCGCTTACGGGCTTCACACTCTTCTTTTTCCTGAATTGAGCAAGCGCCTCCACAACTTCCAGATAGGCCAACTTGATTCAAGCCACCACAACTGCCTTTTATTGCTGAGCGACCAAAGATTACACCAATAGCCATAGCCGTAACAGCTAAAAGAATAATTGCAAATGCGGCAAGGAAAGTATTCATCTTAGCCTCCAAAATCATCAAGCATGATGTTTTCTGGTTCAACACCTAAATCTTCAAGCATTTTAATGACTGCTGAGTTCATCATCGGTGGACCGCACATATAAAATTCACAATCTTCTGGTGCAGGATGATTTTTGAGATAGTTTTCATAAATCACATTGTGAATAAAGCCGGTGTAGCCGGTCCAATTGTCTTCTGGTAAAGCATCAGATAAAGCGACATGCCAAGTGAAGTTGTCATTCTCAGCCGCTAACTCGTCAAAATCTTCAGTGTAAAACATCTCGCGTAAACTACGAGCGCCATACCAGAAGGTCATTTTACGTTTCGATTTCAGCCGGCGTAACTGATCAAAAATATGTGAACGCATTGGCGCCATACCAGCACCACCACCGATAAATACCATTTCTTTATCGGTATCTTTGGCAAAAAATTCGCCAAACGGACCCGAAATAGTGACTTTATCACCCTGTTTTAAATCAAAAATGTAAGAAGACATGATGCCTGGTGGTACATCATCGGCATTTGGCGGTGGTGACGCTATCCGCACATTCAGCATCACAATGCCTTTTTCTTCCGGATAATTAGCCATAGAGTAGGCGCGAACCACATTTTCTTTTACTACTGATTTGTAGCGCCATAAATCAAAGCGATCCCAATCAGGGCGGTATTCATCAGCAATGATAAAGTTTTTGTATTCAACCGTATGAGGTGGACATTCGATCTGGATAAAGCCACCTGCACGGAAATTAACGCTTTCACCTTCGGGTAACTCAAGAATCAACTCTTTAATAAATGTAGCAACATTGTCATTTGAGCGAACGGTACATTCCCACTTCTTAACACCGAATACTTCTTCCGGCACTTGAATCCGCATGTTCTGTTTAACGGCAACTTGGCATGATAAACGATCACCTTCAGCGGCTTCACGCTTAGTGATATGTGATTCTTCGGTAGGCAGAATTGAACCACCACCTTCAAAAATCTTTACCTTACATTGGGCACAGGTACCACCGCCGCCGCAGGCAGAAGAAACAAAAAGATTTGCATCGGCCAAAGCGCCTAATAATTTTCCGCCAGCCTTGGTTTTAATGGTTTTTTCATCATTAACGATAATTTCGATGTCACCCGTTGCGACCAATCTAGAGCGGGCACTAAGAATAACGAATACCAGCACCATGATGATGAGCGTGAAGAGAACAATGCCTAAGATGATTTCCATTAGAGTTGAATCCCCGAAAATGCCATGAACCCTAATGCCATTAATCCAGCAGTAATAAAGGTAATGCCAAGACCTTGTAAGCCATCAGGAACATCAGAATATTTAAGTTTTTCTCGGATACCTGCAATTGCTGTGATGGCTAATGCCCAACCAAGGCCACTGCCCACGCCATATACGGCACTTTCTGCTAAATTGTAATCACGTTCAACCATAAACAGTGTGCCACCTAAAATGGCGCAGTTCACCGTGATCAGCGGTAAGAAAATACCCAAGGCGTTGTACAACGCAGGTACATATTTATCCATTGCCATTTCAATGATTTGCACCATAGCAGCAATAACACCGATGTAACTGATAAGTCCCAAAAAGCTAAGATCTACATCTGGTAAGCCAGCCCAGGACAAGGCACCTTCTTTAAGCAGATATTGATAAATCAAATTGTTGGTCGGCACGGTGATGGCTTGAACCAAAACTACCGCAATACCAAGACCTAAAGCCGTTTCAATTTTTTTAGAAACCGCTAAGAAGGTACACATGCCTAAAAAGAAGGCGAGCGCCAAATTTTCAATAAAAATTGAGCGGATAAATAGGCTGAGATAGTGCTCCATTTACAATACCTCCGTGCGATGTACTTGATGAATCTGATAATCGGGCGCTTCCACCTGACGTGGTTTCCAGCTACGTATTGCCCATATCATCAAACCAATAATAAAAAACGCACTTGGAGGTAACAGCATCAACCCATTGGGTACATACCAACCGCCTTCATTTGCGACCGGAATAATAGTGTGTCCAAACAGTTTGCCTGCACCAAATAACTCACGGAAAAAAGCCACCACTAACAACACCACGCTGTAACCCAAGCCATTTCCTAAGCCATCAAGAAAGCTCATGCCAGGAGAGTTTTTCATTGCATACGCTTCTGCACGACCTAAAACGATACAGTTGGTGATAATCAAGCCCACAAATACCGATAATTGTTTACTGGCTTCATAGGCATAGGCTTTGAGGATCTGATCGACGATGATTACCAGCGAAGCGATGACCGTCATCTGCACAATAATGCGAATACTGGAAGGTATATGATGGCGAATTGAGCTAATAATAGCGCCAGAGAATGCCGTTACGGACGTCAAGGCAATGCACATGATCAGTGCAGCAGTCATATTGGTTGTTACTGCAAGAGCAGAACAAATACCTAAAACTTGTAACGTTATCGGATTATTGTCGATTATCGGATCGATAACATTATTTTTTGCTTGGCTTGCCATTAGTTATTCCCCCGTTCGGAACGCATACTTTGCAAATAAGGGCCAAATCCGTCCTCACCTAACCAAAACGTAATCATGTTAGAAACACCTTTACTGGTCAGTGTGGCGCCAGATAATCCATCAACCTTGTATTCTGCTTGTGGTGAATCGTTATCAACATAACCACGGGCAACCCTGAACTGTACGTTGCCGTTTTCATCGTATATTTTTTTGCCTTCCCATTTTGCTAACCAGCGTGGGTTTTCTATTTCACCACCCAAGCCTGGCGTTTCTGCGTGTTCGTAAAAACGCAAACCTTGAATGGTATTGAAATCGCTACCCAAGGAGAGAAAGCCATACATGGTCGACCATAAGCCGTAACCATGGATCGGAATAACTAATTGCTGAATTTCATCACCCTCACGCAGAATATATACTGGCGCATATTTGGCCCGAGAGCCTATTCCGGCGACGTCTTCCTGATTAGATAGTCTTACACCTAGATCAGGCGAACCAGCCGCTTTACGCTGATCATAAGTGGCCGGGTCAAGATCTGTTTCAGCATATTGACCGCTGGCCAGATCTACTAAACGAACCTCAAATTTTTCAAAAGCGGCTTCCATATCCATGCCCGGTTCATACTGATCGGTAACCGCCAGAATGTTTTGTCGTATATCGTTCTTTTGATTCACGACTTGGCGTGATTTCAAAGAAACTGCCGCTGTTGAAACCATCACCGAACACACTAGGCAAAGCAGAACGGCAATGAAGATAGTTTTTTTAGGGTCATCATTGGGCCGCTGCATCAGCTGACCCAAAAAACCTTTTTTCTGTGTGATTTCTGCCATGGTTAGCTTCGCTGTAGTCTTCGTTTAATGTTCGACTGAACGACAAAATAGTCGATAAGAGGGGCAAATATATTGGCGAATAGAATGGCCAGCATAATACCTTCGGGGAAGGCTGGATTAACTACCCGTATAAGAACCGTCATAAATCCTATTAATATGCCGTAAATCCATCGGCCTTTATTGGTCATCGCAGCAGACACCGGGTCGGTTGCCATAAAAACCATACCAAAGGCAAAACCGCCAAGAGATAAATGCCAATACCAAGGCAAACCAAACATCGGATTGGTATCACTACCTATCATGTTAAATAGCCAAGATGTCGCGAGCATGCCGATAAACACACCGAAAATAATACGGAAAGAGGCAATCCGGGTATAAAGCAGAAACGCTGCACCAATTAAGATGGCCAAAGTCGATGTTTCACCAAGCGAACCTGGCATATGACCAATAAAAGTTTGTGTCCAAGTGTAACCCGCTTCGGTAACTGCCTCCAAACCACCTAATGCTGCTAAAGCAAGGGGAGTTGCGCCGGTATAACCATCAATGGCTGTCCAGACGGCATCACCAGACATTTGTGCAGGATAGGCAAAGTATAAAAATGCGCGGCCTGTTAATGCCGGATTCAAAAAGTTTTTGCCTGTGCCACCAAATACTTCTTTACCGATAACTACACCAAAAATAATACCCAAAGCAACCTGCCACAGCGGAGTTGATGGTGGCAAGGTCAAACTGTAGAGCATTGAAGTCACCAAAAAGCCTTCATTGACCTCATGGTTTCTAACGGCAGCAAAAATCACTTCAAAGGTGCCGCCGGCTATTAACGTTGTTAGATATATCGGTAAAAAATAGAGCAAGCCGTGGAACATGTTAGAGAACATGCTATTGGGATCGTAGCCAACACCAAAACTGGTCAGAATCCAACCGCGCCAGCCCTCGAGTGTCGACATGCCCAATTGGGCCATGGCGCTATTTGCCTGATAGCCTGTGTTCCAAAGCATCAACATTAACACTGGCAGGGTAGCGAGTACGACATAACTCATCACCCGCTTAAGGTCGATACCATCGCGAACATGAGGAGAACCGCGGGTTACATCGCCTGGGCTATATATGAAAGTGTCGATCATTTCATAGACGGCAAAGTACTTCTCGTAAGGTCCGCCTTTTTGGAATGATGGCTCTATCCTGTCTAGGAATCGTCTTAAACGCGCCATGGTTATCCTTCTTTTTCTATTTGTGTAAGATTGGCTCTCAGCGCAGGGCCATAATCATATTTGCCTGAACAAACATATGAACATAAGGCCAAGTCTTCTTCATCTAACTCAAGACACCCCAATGCCTGAGCAGAATCTGTATCTCTGACCAATAAAGCTCTCAGCAGTTGCGTAGGCAAAATATCCAACGGCATTACGGTTTCAAAAACACCGACAGGAACCATGGCGCGTGGACTGCCATTTTGTGCCGTGGTCAGCGGTAACTCTTTTTTGCCTAAAAGTTTGCTGAAAAACACATTCAATGCAGAATATTTATTGGCTCCACCTGGACGAATCCAACCCAAGATTTCCCGATGAGTACCTTCTTCAAGAACTGAGATCTGGTTATGAAAACGTCCAAGAAAAGCTGCCCAGTTATTGGCTGTATGGCCATTGTAGACTGAGCCTGAGATAACCCGCGAGCGCACATTTTGCCCTTCACCGCGAACTAAATCTTCGGTGTTCGCGCCAAGTCGTGTGCGGATTAATCGAGGATTATTCACCATAGGGCCTGCCAGCGAAATAATCCGCTCTACCCACAGGAAGCCTGTAGTAAACAGTTTACCAATGGCAATTACGTCCTGATAACCGATATGCCACACAGTTTTTTTGACGCTGACTGGTTCAATAAAGTGAATATGTGTACCAACTAGGCCTGCTGGGTGTGGCCCTGAAAAAGTAGGTGTTTCAAGGTCTTGAAGATCAGGGGTCGGTAAAGCAGCCTTAGGTGATTGACAGAGATAGAGTTTACCGCTGCTCAGATGACTGAGTACCGTCAAGCCGTTACGGAAATCCTCAGCATACTCATTAATAATCAGATTGGGATCGGCAGCTAGGGGATTGGTATCAATGGCCGTTATAAAAATTGCCTTGGGTTCGCTGCTCAGTTCTGGTGTTTTGCTGTAGGGGCGAGTGCGCAGTGCTGTCCATAAACCGGATTCCACCAGATTCTGCTGCACTTGATCACGATTGAGTGTGGGCAATTCATTTGGAGGATAGTGTTTAAAAGTGACCTCATCATCACCTTCTAGCTCAATGACGACAGACTGTAATGCGCGTTTTGCACCACGATTAATCGCTTTAACAATACCTGCTCCAGGAGAGGTATACATCACGCCGGGTATTTTTTTATCAGTGAATAATGCTTCACCTAACTTAACCCGCTGACCCTCTTCAACCAGCATTGTCGGTTTCATACCGACATATTCGTGACCCAACACAGCAACAGTTTCCACCGAATTAGCTTGGCTAATTTTTTGTTCCGGAGCACCAGCAAGGGGCAATGTCAGCCCTTTCTTAATTGAGAAATGCATATCCCACCTAGTCAGAAGCAGTGCATGAGCACTGTTGGCTTTCGAAATTATCAACGTAGGAGTATAGCGGCTTTGCAGTACTAATGGGAAGCTTAGCACGCTATATGATTGGTTATTTTATCTGGGAAGATTTCGCTGGTTTAAGCCAGACAAACCCAATTAAAAAAGCACTGCTAGCGGTTAATGCTGCCAGCATAAAAGTCATTTCTGGGCCTGGCGTTAACCATAGATAACCACTTAATAAGCTACCTACCGCACCACCAGCACCAAAGCTCATGCTACTGTATAGCGCCTGCCCACGTCCTTGATTACGCCCGGTAAAGTGTTGATGAACCCACGCGATAGCCGCAGCGTGGTAGGCCCCGTAACTAGCTGCATGTAACGATTGTGCGGCAATAAGCATAAAAATATGATCGGCATATAGCGCGATCAGCAACCAACGAAAAGCTGCCAGAATAAGGCTAGCAAGTAATACTTTGCTGATGCCAAAACGAGGGAGCCAGCGATGCATAACCAAAAACACCATCAATTCGGCAACCACGCCTAACGCCCATAGCTGACCAATCAACGTACGGCTATAACCGTGTTGTTCCAGATAAATACTGTAAAACGTATAGTAAGGTCCATGACTGACCAGCATTAAAAAGCAGATTGCCAAAAAAGCACGCACTGCAGGTTGTTTGAGCATTTGTCTGATTGGAATATGATTCAGACTGAGATGACGACTGGCTGATTCGGGAACCGTCAGACTTATCAGCCAGATTCCACCAATTGATACCAACAAAGCATAAGGCACTATGCCAGCATCATAGCGATCCATGAGCCAGCCAAGAGCGGCCACCACACAAATAAATCCAATGGAACCCCATACACGGATTTTGCTGTAGTGATGGCTGTGTTCACCAAGATGCTGCAGGGTAGTGACTTCAAATTGAGGCAGTGAGGCATTCCAGAAAAAACTGAAGAGCATCATCACGAAGGCGATCCAGTAATAACTTTGCGAGATAAAAATGGCCGAGAAAGCCAAAATACTGAGAAAACTTGCCAGTCGTACGATACGCATTCGCTGGCCACGATGATCGGCAATCCAGCCCCAGACATTTGGCGCGATTATCCTGGTGGCCAACAGGATGGCAGTTAATTCACCAATTTGCCTAGCGCTAAAACCTTCCCATTGCAGGTAGAGGCCCCAGTAAGGCACCAGAATGCCCAGGGTCGCAAAATAAAAAAGATAAAACCCTGACAGTCGCCAGTAGGGTAGACCGAAAAGAGGCACCAATGATCAGATTAGGCTTGCGCCGGAATGATAGGAGTATCAGTGGTAACATCCATATTCTGCGCACGATGACGCAACATATGGTCCATTAATACCAAGGCCAGCATCGCTTCAGCAATTGGCGTAGCGCGAATGCCGACACAGGGATCATGTCGACCATGGGTGACCACTTCGATAGGTTCTCCTCGCGTATTAATGCTACGACCCGGTATACGCAAGCTAGATGTGGGTTTGAGCGCCATGCTGACCAGCAAATCCTGTCCACTGGATATGCCGCCTAAGGTGCCACCCGCATGATTACTTAAAAAACCTTCCGGAGTCATTTCATCGCGATGCTCAGTGCCTTTTTGAGTGACCGATTCAAATCCGGCGCCGATTTCTACCCCTTTTACCGCATTGATACTCATCATCGCATGAGCGATATCGGCATCCAGGCGATCAAAGATTGGCTCGCCCAAACCAGGTGGAACATGACGGGCAATCACATTAATGCGAGCGCCAATAGAATTACCTTCCTTGCGTAAGGCATCCATATAGTCTTCCAGTTGGCTTTCAATATTAGGATCCGGATTGAAAAACAAACTATTTTCAATATGAGCCCAATCCAGCGTTTCGGCTTTAATTGGGCCAAGCTGGCTCAAATAACCCTTGATTTCGATGCCATAACGTTGTTTGAGAAATTTTTTGGCAATTCCTCCAGCAGCGACACGCATCGCGGTTTCACGTGCAGATGAACGTCCACCTCCACGATAGTCACGAAAACCGTATTTATGCTGATAGGCATAATCTGCGTGAGCGGGGCGAAATTGTTCAGCGATATTGCCGTAATCTTTAGAGCGCTGATCAACGTTTTCGATCAATAAACCAATTGGGGTGCCGGTGGTTTTGCCTTCAAAAATGCCGGAGAGAATTTTGACTTGATCGGGTTCGCGGCGCTGTGTTTCATGGCGACTTTTGCCAGGACGTCGACGATCTAGATCACCTTGCAGATCCGCTTCAGACAATTCCAGTCCTGGAGGACAGCCATCCACAATGCAGCCCAGCGCTGTGCCGTGACTTTCGCCAAAGGTGGTGACGGTAAAGAGTTTTCCAAAACTGTTGCCTGACATAATAAAATCCGAGTTAAACGATAAACAGAGTAGCAAATCCAAGAAAAGCCATAAATCCAACCACATCGGTGACAGTGGTTAATAACACACTGCCTGATAAAGCCGGATCAATTCCGATACGTTTTAATGCCAAAGGAATTGTGACACCTGCGATGGCTGCAGCTGTCATATTAACAATTATGGCCGCACCGATCATAACGCCGAGTAAAAAATTACCAAACCATACGTAGGTCATAAAGGCGATGACAAAAGCCCAAATTACGCCATTAGCCATGCCGACCAGAAATTCTTTACGCAATAACCAGCGTTGGTTTTTATCATTCAATTGACCCAAAGCCATTGAGCGAATGACCAGTGTCAAAGTCTGACTGCCAGCAATACCGCCCATACTGGCAACTATAGGCATCAATACAGCTAATGCCACCAGTTTTTCAATCGTGGCATCAAACAGCCCAATAACCCCTGCCGCTAAAAAAGCGGTGATCAGATTAATTCCCAGCCAAACGGAACGGCGATGGATGCTTTTTTTGACAGGAGCAAAGGTATCTTCATCTTCACTTAAACCGGCCATACTCAATAAAGAGTGTTCGGCTTCATCACGGATAACGTCTACCACGTCATCGATAGTAATACGGCCTAGCAGGTGATTATCTTTATCGACTACCGGCGCGGAAAGCAGATCGTGTTTTTCAAATCGATGTGCCACATCGTGATCCGACATATTCGCCGGGATAGCCTCGACCTGATGCGACATCGCTTCACGAACGGTAAGAGAACGACTGCGACTGACGACTTGCGACAAGCGCAATGTACCGAGATATTTGTCTTGATGATCAACGACGTACAAGCTATCCGTGTTTTCCGGTAGTTCTCCGTACATACGCAAATAACGTAATACCACCTCTAGTGTAATGTCAGAACGCACGGTGACCACATCGGTGTTCATCAAGCCACCGGCCGTGTCCTCTTCAAATGCCAGGATAGCTTCAACACGACGACGGCGTTGTGAGTCCATTGCTCGCAACACTTCTTGCATCACATGGCCAGGGAGATCCTGCAGAATATCGGCCACGTCATCGGTATCAAGATCTTCTGTTGCGCTCAACAGATCTGCCGTATCCATACCGGTCATCAAACCGGTACGAACATCTTCACCAATATAGGAAAGTACTTCACCCCGTAACTCGGGATTAATAATGGGCCAGCAAACTTGACGTTCAGCTGGTGGCAGGGATTCCAATAGATGAGCCGTTTCAGCTGGATGTAAGCTAGCTAATAAGCGGCGCATTCTGACGAAACGGCCACTTTTTAGCGCCTCGGAAAATGCATTCAGCGAGTGATTGAGACTGCGGTGTTTGTCCAGCTCAGACATATCCGGCTCCAGAGGGCGTCGGTTCTTGTAGGGGGAGGTTTTGCAGGCTATTTTAGCCTGCTTACCTTGTGCTGGATAGCGTTAAATCGCTAGTGATGAATCGGTGCGTTGATTTGTTCAAGTAACATATCCGCCTCAAGTGCATCGGAAACTTCCATAATGCTTAGCGTGTTTGCTGGTAATAAACTTAAATCAGTTTCGTTGATAATCTGTTTTATTTCCAACAACGCATTTGGATGCATACTGAAATGTTCCAACCCCATTGCCAGTAATAGACGCGTATAGCGTGGATCACCAGCCATTTCACCGCACATTGATACAGGCACATTAAATTTTCTGCCAGCTTCTAACGTCATATGAATTAGGCGTAAAACAGCAGGGTGCAACGGGTCATAGAGATAGTTGACCGTGTCATCAATACGGTCAATTGCCAGTGTGTATTGAATCAAATCATTGGTGCCGATAGATAGGAAATCGACATGGCGAGCAAACATTTCGGCACAAACTGCGCTGGCAGGAATTTCGATCATGGCGCCTATCTCCACCTGACGATCATATTCCAGGCCTTCTTTGTCTAGTTCGATTTTGCATTGTTCTAGTAAATTACGTGCTTGCAGTAGCTCATGCATCGTAGAAATCATTGGGAACATGATTTTAATTTTGCCGTATGCCGAAGCTCGCAAAATGGCTCTTAACTGAGTTCGGAACATCGCGGGTTGAGTAAGACAAAGCCGAATAGCCCGTAAACCCAAAGCTGGATTGGTCACCACGGTTTGCGTTAAATGACGACCGCCATCCACCGTTTTATCGGCACCTAAGTCAAAAGTACGAATGGTCACAGGCTGATTATTCATGCCTTCTACCACATCGCGATAAGCCGCGAGTTGTTCTTCCTCTTCGGGTGGTGCTAAACGGTTCATATAGAGAAATTCTGTTCGATACAACCCAATACCCTGTGCTCCGGCATTACTAATCGTAGTGATATCTTCTGGTAGTTCAGCATTAGCGAGTAGGGTAATGGTCTTGCCATCTCGGGTGCGGGTGGGCTGCGATTTATAGCGACTCAGCGATGAAATATGTTCATCAAAAGCAATGCGGCGCTGTTGATATTCCTTGAGCGTGCCTTCATCCGCACCGGCAATCATAATGCCGGCCTCACCATCGACGATCAGGGGTTCATTGTCCTGTACATAACGACGGACAGACTCCACACCAACAATTGCTGGAATACCCAGACTACGTGCCAGGATTGTAGTATGCGAAGTCGCACCACCATGTTCGGTAACAAAGGCGGCAATCCCTTGATGCTGCATTAACACAGTATCAGCTGGGGTCAGGTCTTCGGCGATGATGATATGGCCTTTTAGCCGCCCATCGGCGATTTCATGATCGGCTACTTCCTGATCCGCTAAAATCCGATGAACACGATTGACCACATGATCGACATCATCACGCCGCGTACGCAAATACGGGTCATCCATTTCATTGAAGACATTTATCAGTGCATCACGTTGTAATTGCAACGCCCATTCAGCATTACAGCGTCGCTGGCGGATCATATCGACTGGCACTTTGGTCAGTGATGAATCATTGAGCATCAAAATATGCGTATCAATAAAAGATTTTACGTCCGCGGGAGCATTTGCCGGGATGTGATCTCGGATTGACTTAAGTTGCTGCTTGGCCTGTTCGAGGGCATCCAACAATCGTTCGACTTCTTGTTCAATAGAAAATGCCGGAATCAGATATTCACGAACATCTGGTTGATTGTGAAACAGTATATGGGCACGGCCGATAGCAATGCCTCGAGAAACGCCAATGCCTTGTAACTCTAACGTCATTGGCCCTCTCCGAAGTAATTGGCAATTAACTCGCCAATTGCCTGTAGTGCAGATTCGGCATCATCACCTTCTGCTGTTACCTGGATTTCGGTACCTTTAGCCGCCGCTAGCATCATGACGCCCATGATACTTTTGCCATTTACCTGGCGGTTATCACGCGAAACGAGGATGTCCGAACTGAATTCTGAGGCTGTAGTGACAAACTTAGCTGCCGCTCGCGCATGCAAACCCAGACGATTAATAATGGTGAAAGTTTGTTCTTGTTTCATGGACGGTACCCTGAGTGGTGACAACGTACAATGCCTTCCTGGCCACCACTTACCGCTTTGTTTTCAAGTTCATCAAGGCTTAAAGTTGGATAGTTTAAAACACGGATTAGCATAGGAAGATTAAGCCCGGAAACAATTCTGATATCTTCACGATCAGAAACCGCACAGGCAATATTGCTCGGGGTAGAACCAAACATATCGGTCAAAATTAAAATACCATTACCCTGATCAAGTCCGATCAGTTCACCATCCAGCTGTTTACGGATGGCATCCGGATTATCTTTAACTTCGATAGAGATAACTTTGGTGGGCAACGGACAACAGGACAACATTTGTCGGGCCGTGTTAATCAACTCGGTGCCGATATGGTTGTGCGATACGATTAAAATACCTACGGTCATTTTGGTTCTCTTGGTCACCAGCAACAGTCAGACTGGAAGGGCAATTTACCGCCAATGAATGTAATGGATATGGGCCTTTTAGGCAAATATCTGTTTATTAAAACGCCAATTTCTCAAGCTGCCAAAAATGCATTTTATCTTGATTGTCTGCATGTGAGCTCTGCATTGCCAACCATGTATTGATCCGGGTCATTAATGATGCCGGATTCTGAACTGACAACGTCAGTACAGTTAATGGTTTACCAAGAATGAATTTATTATGAGAGGGGGTGCTGACGCTGGCATGCGGATGATGAACTTTTTTCAGTTCAATACACAAATCAGCATTGGCCTGGTCACGCCAGCTGTCTTTTCCACATAATGAGCGGATATCCATCAGACCTAATTCACGGGTATGTAATAAACCGGAAAGCAGTTTGGGGCATGAGGCTTTAAGCTGGTTATTATCTATGGAAAAATCTACTACATCGTCGGCAATCAATATTGCACCATGATGGATTAATTCGAGAGCTAAACTGCTTTTGCCGACAGCTGCTTCACCGAAGATGAATATGCCTTTACCCTGATAGTGAAGCATGACGCCATGTTGGCTATCGATAGCTGCTGGCAAAGACATGACAATTTATTCTTCGTCGATGGAAAGCAATAATTCAAAAATGGCTTCGGCGCTGGAAGCCTGGCGAATGCGGCTACAGATATCTTCATCACGAAATAATGTCACTAGACGTGACAGATGTTGTAAGTGATGTTCAGTATCATCCTCCGGAACCAATAAACCAAAGGCAATATCTATCGGTTTACTATCTGCTGCTTCAAATTCAACTGGGTTTTCTAACGTCAGCATGGCAGCCACGGTATGCGTGAGATCCGGGACACGGGCGTGGGGAATTGCCACGCCCTTGCCTAAGCCGGTACTGCCTAAACGTTCCCGTTCAAGCAGAACTTGAAATATTTTTTCAGCAGTCGCTGCACTGGTATTGGCTCCCAGCATACGACTGAGATTTTCAATCACCCGTTTTTTACTGGTAGCTTCATCGTGGAAACTGATGTTGTCCGCATTTACGAGCAGTGCAGCAATAAGCATGAAAAATCCCGCTCCTTAACTAGCGTTGTGTTTCTGAATCGCACCATCGGCTTGATGGTGGTTGGTAATTTTATCTTTGTGTTTGATAATTTGTCGATCTAGTTTGGCAACCAGATTTTCAATAGCGGAGTACATATTTTCCTGCTCGTCAGAAGCAAATAAGTCTGCTCCACTGGCATGCACGGTGGCTTCAGCTTTTTGCCGAAGTTTTTCAACAGATAACACTACATGCACGTTGGTCATATGATCAAAATGGCGAGTCAGTTTCTCGAATTTTTTATTAACATGATCCCGTAGGCTGTCTGTGATATCAACATGTTGTCCGCTTAGATTTAATTGCATAATGCATCACTCCTGTTGGTGGACTAAAACTGGTTTTACACCAGTCGCTTACGCTCATTTGAGGGCGCTATCGCTAGGGTTTCGCGGTACTTTGCAATCGTACGACGAGCGACATTAATGCCCTGTTCTCCAAGAATATCAGCAATTTTGCTGTCACTCAGGGGTTTTCTTGGGTTTTCTGCGGCGACCAATTTTTTGATGATCGCGCGAATAGCTGTAGCTGAACATTCCCCACCACTTTCAGTACCAACATGACTGGAGAAAAAGAACTTCAGTTCAAATATGCCGCGTGGTGTATGCAGATATTTGCGTGTGGTTACCCGAGATATGGTGGATTCGTGCATTTCCACTGTCTCGGCGATATCGGCTAACACCAGAGGTTTCATAGCTTCTTCGCCATGGTCAAGAAAGTCCCGTTGCCGTTCAACAATTGCTTGGGTGACTTTTAGCAAGGTCTCATTACGACTTTGTAAACTTTTCAGGAACCAGCGAGCTTCCTGCAGATTGTTTTTTAGATAGGTATTTTCTTCGCTGCTATCAGCCCGGTTAATTAAAGAGGCGTAATGTTCAGCGATTTGCAGTTTTGGCGCATTGTCTGGATTGAGCGATAACTGCCATCTACCATTCACTTTTATTGCGTAGACATCCGGTACGATGTATTCCGTTTTGTCAGTTTGGATACTACTGCCGGGACGCGGGTTAAGCAACTGAATTGAACGAACCAGATCGGTTAATTCATCATCACTGACTTTCAAAGCGCGTTTTATCTGAGCGTAATCACGTTTAGCCAGTGTATCCAGATGTTTATCAATCAGCTCAGTGAGCAACTCGACATGCTTTAAAGCGACAGTCGATTCATAAAGTCGCAATTGGATCAGCAGGCACTCACGAAGATCACGGGCTCCAACGCCAACCGGATCAAAGTGATGAATTCGGTGTAATACCGTTTCAATTTCATCAAGCTCTACTTCTGCGAATTCTTCACCGAGACTTTGTTGAATTTCTTCCAATGTGGTTTTGAGATAACCATCATCTTCAATAGAGTCAATGATGGTAGTGGCGATGGCTTGTTCTGTTTCAGTAAATGGGGTGAGACGCATTTGCCAAAGCAAATGTTGTTGTAGGCTATCGCTGCTTTCATCCTGATTATCGCGTTCAAAATCGCTGTCAGCAGAAGGACCTGAACTGCTCATACTCTGGGTGTTGTCGTATGTGTCTTCCCATTTGCTATCGACCGGCAGGTCTTCAGGAATGTCAGTGTTTTCTAATTCACTGATTTCACGGCTACCGTTATCTTCGTCACGACGAGCAACGCCAGGCTCATCGTAGTCATAATCTTCCTCGACTTCTAGAAGGGGATTGGTTTCAAGTGCTTCTTGAATTTCTGTCTGCAATTCTAACGACGATAATTGCAACAAACGGATTGCTTGTTGCAACTGCGGCGTCATAGACAGGCTTTGACCAATGCGTAGCTGTAATGAGGGTTTCACTTAGTTTTTTGTTTTAATGTTGTGACCATGAGTTTATGTTACCGCAATCCTCGCGCCATTGCCTATACGTGTTTCTAAAATAAAAAATCACAACACGGTTACTGCAGTTGCTTTAAAACTAATCCACACTGAATCACCCAGAGAGAGTTCTAAAGCGGACAATGCCTGATGACTGATAATGACTTCAAATTTGTCTCCACAATCAACAGTCAATCGAATCGCTTTACCAGATTCACTGATACTGATAAGTCGGCCAGGCAATTGATTGCGGGCACTGCTATCGGAATGTGTTTCAGTGCTAATGGTGATTGCTAAGGGATCAATGGCTATATGTCGTGCGGAAGGCAAACCTTCTGCTGCAAAGATTTTGAGCGCGTTGGTGTGAAATATTTCACCATCATAGTGCCCATGAAATAAATTCAGCAGTGGAGCGGAAACCAGTTTTCCTCTGACTAACTGGAGGGCGTGCGGGGTTATTGCCAGGGCTTGAAGTCGATCATGAGTTGAAAACAATACCGTACGATTCCCGCTGGAACTTAAGCCGTTGATTACATCTTCCAGCTGCTGTTGATGAAAGCTGTCGAGATTCGCAAAAGGTTCGTCCAACAACAAAATTTCTGGTTCAAATGCTAACACCCTGGCGATAGCTACACGTCGTTGTTCTCCACCGGATAAAGTGCTGGCGGATTGGTTAGCTAACCGGGTTAAATTGACGGTTTTCAATACTTGCTCTAAGCGAGATTGATGCTGTGACTTATCGACTTTTTGCAGTTTTAATGCCAGGCGAATATTGTCTGCTACGGTGCCGGGGAGCATATAAGGATGTTGATCAACCAAGCCTATTCGTTGCCGATATTGAGTTTTCGACTCCGCAATATTCTCATTAAAAACATAGATATCACCAGCCTCAGGTCGCTGTAGCAATGCCAATAGATGAAACAAAGTAGACTTGCCAGCACCATTTTCACCTAACACGGCGAGACATTCATTGGCAGGAATATTGAGCTGTTCAATATCCAGCGCTAACTGATCTCCATAGTGAACTTTGACTTTGTTAAGTTGGTAGGCGTAGTTCATGTCAATCGTCGGTTTATCCAAGACAATGCAAAGTTTAAGATAAATGCTATCAGCAGCAACACAATGCCCAGTGCCAAGGCTAATTCAAATTCACCCTTACTGGTTTCTAACGCGATGGCGGTGGTCATGGTCCGGGTATAGCCTTCAATATTGCCGCCCAGCATCATCGCGGCGCCTACTTCTCCAATTGCTCGGCCAAAGCCTGTCAGGATAGCCACTAATACCGCTAATCGAACTGCTTTTAATACTTGAAAGCATTGTTGCCATTTATTGGCACCGAGACTTTTTAAGGTCAGAATCAATCGGGGATCAGCCGCATTAACGGTTACTAAGGTCAGATTCATCATGATTGGAAAGGTCAAAATACTTTGGGCGATGATCATGGCAGATTGGGTGTAAAGCAGTCCCAACTCACCCAATGGCCCCATTCGGCTGAACAGCCCGTAAAGTAATAAGCCAATAACGACGGTGGGCATGGCCATTAAGGTATTGAGAATATGTTGTAGAGCCGCTTTCCCGGAAAATTCGGTTAAGGCGGTAAAGACTCCTGCCGGGATCGCCAGCAATGCAGCTATAAATGCTGCCGCAACCGAAATGCCGACGGATGTCTGAATGATCTCCCAGACAGTGGCATCAAATGCTATCAGCAGTTTGAGTGCTGCGACGACTGATGCACCGAAAAAATCCACGGCTAATTCAGTCCAGGCGTCAGCGAATTAATCCCAGCCGCTCACAAACGGTTAATACCGGCTCGGATTTATTCATACTGTAAAAATGCAGGCCAGGCACCTCGATTTCCATCAATTGTTCGGTGAAGTCGGTCAGAAAATCAGTGGTAAATGCCTGCATGGACGGAATGTCGTCGTAATAAGCTTCCAGTTTTTTTCGTAGCCAGCGCGGAATTTCAGCACCACAGCCGGAAGAAAAACGGGCTAGTTGTGAATAATTATTGATCGGCATAATGCCGGGAATAATCGGAATTTCAATGCCGGCCTGCATACAGCGATCTGCAAAATACAGGTAGGCATCAATATTATAAAAATACTGGGTGATAGCGCTGTCAGCGCCTGCATCAACTTTGCGTTTGAAGTTTTCAAAATCGCTGTTGGCGTCTTGTGCCTGCGGATGCACTTCCGGATAAGCGGCAACTTCGATGGTGAAATGATCGCCGGTTTCCTTGCGGATAAAATCTACCAGTTCATTGGCATAGCGAAAATCACCTGGATCGCGCATGCCGGAGGGTAAATCACCTCTTAATGCCACCACACGGGAAATATCGTTATCAATATAGGTTTGTAAAATAGTGCGAATACGTTCTTTTGATGACCCCACACAGGATAAATGCGGCGCTGCGCCAATTCCTGTTTGTTTGGCCCGTTGCTGAATCTCTACAACGGCTTCAAGCGTGTTGTCCTGAGTCGATCCTCCTGCACCAAAAGTCACTGAATAAAATTCAGGCTTTAATACGGACAATTTTTCTTGTACCAATAAAAGATTCTGTGCGCCTTTTTCCGTCTTTGGCGGAAAGAACTCGCAACTAATAATAGGTTGTTTAGCCATGATGTTTACTTCAGGGGTAAAAGAAAAAGGGCTAACTTAAAAAGTTAGCCCTACATTTAAGCTTAATAACGGTAATGTTCCGGTTTGTATGGACCATTTTGTTCAAGGCCCAAATACTTGGATTGTTCAGCATTTAATTCGGTCAGATTAGCACCGATCCGGCCTAAATGCAGTCTGGCCACTTTTTCATCCAGACGTTTAGGCAACACATAAACCTTATTCTCATAGTTGGCACTGTTATGCCATAACTCAATTTGCGCCATCACCTGATTGGTGAAAGAAGCTGACATGACAAAGCTCGGATGGCCGGTGGCACAACCCAAGTTTACCAGACGACCCTCAGCCAGCAGAATAATACGCTTACCGTCTGGGAAAATAACGTGATCTACCTGAGGTTTGATATTTTCCCACTGATATTTACGAATTGAAGCAACATCAATTTCATTATCAAAGTGACCGATGTTACAAACGATAGCTTCGTTACGCATCGCTGCCATATGATCATGATTAATGACATTGATATTACCGGTAGCAGTAACAAAGATATCGGCTTTATCAGCAACGTCATCCATGGTGACAATACGGTAACCTTCCATTGCTGCCTGCAGGGCACAAATTGGATCAATTTCGGTTACCATGACGGTGGCACCCATACCACGGAAAGCTTGAGCACAGCCTTTACCGACATCGCCGTAACCCAATACAACGCAGATTTTGCCCGCAACCATGACATCGGTTGCACGCTTAATACCGTCGAGTAACGACTCACGGCAACCATACAGATTATCGAATTTAGATTTAGTGACCGAGTCGTTAACGTTAATTGCAGGCACTTTCAAGGCACCTGCTTTCATCATTTCATACAAACGATGAACACCTGTGGTGGTTTCTTCCGACAGACCTTTTACATCGGCCAGCAATTCAGGGTAGTCCTGATGCATCATCGTGGTTAAATCGCCACCATCATCCAGGATCATATTTGGACGCCAGCCATCAGAGCCCAAAATAGTTTGACGAATACACCAGATTGCTTCTTCTTCGGTTTCACCTTTCCAAGCAAATACTGGAATGCCTTGGTCGGCAATCGCCGCCGCAGCATGATCCTGGGTTGAAAAGATATTGCATGAAGACCAGCGCACTTCAGCGCCCAGTTCTACCAGTGTTTCAATTAACACCGCAGTTTGAATGGTCATATGCAGACAACCAGCGATACGCGCACCTTTAAGCGGATATTGACCGGCATATTCTTCGCGTAATGCCATCAAACCAGGCATTTCACTTTCGGCGATTTTGATTTCTTGATGACCCCATTTCGCCAGACTGATGTCGGCAACTTTGTAATCTGGTTTTAAGTTTTCTACTGCTGATTGCATGATAAATTCCTGTAATTAGTTGATTTTTGCTGCTTCACGTAAGACGGGAGCGAGATCAGTTCGTTCCCAGCTGAAGTCAGCTTCTTCACGTCCAAAATGACCATATGCGGCAGTTTGCTGATAAATAGGACGGACTAAATCCAACATTTTGATAAGACCAACTGGGCGTAGATCAAAATGCTCGCGAACTAATGCGACAAGTTTGTCTTCAGCAATTTTGCCAGTACCAAAGGTTTCAACACTGATAGAAGTGGGTTGCGCCACACCAATCGCGTAAGAAATCTGAATTTCACAGCGATCAGCAAGCCCTGCTGCCACGATGTTTTTTGCTACATAACGACCTGCATAAGCGGCACTGCGATCCACTTTCGAAGGATCTTTACCCGAAAATGCGCCACCACCATGGCGAGCCATACCGCCATAGGTATCAACAATAATTTTACGGCCGGTCAGACCGCAATCGCCGACTGGACCACCAATAATGAATTGTCCGGTTGGATTGATATGGTATTGGGTATTTTTTGTCAGCCATTCAGCAGGGAGCGTCTGTTTGATAATCAGTTCCATTACCGCTTCTTTCAGATCAGCTTGACTGATTTCAGGATTGTGCTGGGTGGATAACACCACGGCATCAATGCCAACGGGAACGCCATTATCATAGATAAACGTGACCTGGCTTTTAGCATCAGGACGTAACCAAGATAATTCACCGCTTTTACGAACTTCGGCCTGACGTTTCACCAGGCGGTGAGCATACGTAATGGGAGCAGGCATAAGCACTTCAGTTTCATTACTGGCATAACCAAACATTAAGCCTTGATCACCCGCACCTTGGTCTTCTTCAGTTTCACGATCCACCCCCATAGCAATATCGCCAGATTGTTTACCGATAACTGACATCACACCACAGGTTTGTCCATCAAAGCCGACTTCGGAACTGTTATAACCGATGTTCGTAATGGTTTTACGAACAATATCTTCCAAATCGACCCAAGCGCTAGTCGAAATTTCTCCGGCGACGATCGCCACACCGGTTTTAATCAATGTTTCGCAGGCAACACGGGCGTGGGGATCTTTAGTCAGAATAGCATCTAACACAGCGTCGGAAATTTGGTCTGCTACTTTATCTGGATGACCTTCTGAAACGGATTCAGAGGTAAAAAGATAAGCATTACTCATAGACAACTTCCTCATTAAAATTCAAATAAGGTAATGATAGTTAAACTATGGGGAAAGTTCGGATGAAACGCCCATTACTACCAGTGACCTGTTAATAATGAACGCCGTTTGGAATGTAAAATTGAATAAGCCTAGCAGAGTGCTCTCTGTCGCAGCGTTCCTCATTCAATGAGGCATATATTAAGTCATAATGGAAAAATTACCAAGTTAAGTCGGTCACATTATAACTAGTTGATGGCCATGATTTTTCAGCCAACTTCGATGTTCGCGGTAATTCGGGTCAAATCGTTCCACTAAATCCCAAAACGCCTTGGAATGATTATGCTGTTGTAAATGACAAAGTTCATGAATGATGACGTAATCAATAATCAACTGAGAGGCCTGCACTAACTGCCAATTAAGTTGAATATCACCTCTAAGATTGCAGCTGCCCCAACGGGATTTATAACTTTTGATCTGAACCTGATTTGGCTGGAGGCCAGTTTGCTCAGCAAGCTGTTCCACTCTTTTTATCAATAACGATTCTGCCTGATGTCTGTACCATCTCGTTAACGACTGTTTTATTTGTATCGAAGTGACATGGGCCGGAGCGGTAATCACCAGTTTTTGTTGATCAAACTGGACATGCAGTCGCTGGCGCTGAGGCTCCTGAATAATAAGTAATGGATACTGTTGGCCCATAAAAGGTTGTAATTCACCCTCAATAAACTGCCTTTCAGGTGGGCGCTGCTGATACTTTTTTAATTTATCATCAATCCAATGATGTTTGCGCAGCACAAATTGTTTCGCCAACCATAAGGGCATTAATTTGGGCAGATGCACAGTGACGTTGCCATTCTGTATTTTAATGGCGATAGTCTTTCTGCGTGCGCTACGGATAACTTCAACAGAGAGATCGTTAATCTTGATGATGCTCATCGATGGGCTTAAAAATCGTATTAAATGGGCATTTTAGCGGTTGATTTGCGAAAATGTCGGATTAAACAGGCCTTATTATGACTTTGAACACAAATATTAAATTTGCCCATCGCTTATCACTGGCCCCGATGCTGGATTGGACGGATCGGGATTTCCGTTATTTATGCCGACTTATTTCAAAACATACCATGCTGTATACCGAAATGATCACTACTGGTGCTTTGCTCCACGGCGATCATCAACGTTTTTTAGCACATGATGAAATTGAATATCCAATGGCATTGCAATTGGGTGGCAGTGAACCGGCAGAATTAGCAACTTGTGCCAAGTTAGGTGCCGAGGCCGGTTATCAGGAAATTAACCTGAATGTCGGCTGCCCCAGCGATCGCGTTCAGAATGGCCGTTTTGGTGCCTGTTTAATGGCTGAACCTCAGTTGGTGGCTGAATGTGTGGTAGCGATGAAGCAGGCAACCGATATTCCAATCACCGTTAAAACTCGATTAGGGATTGATGAGCACGACGGCTATGAATTTGTCAGAGATTTTGTAGACGCAATTTATCAGGTTGAAGTCGATGCCGTGATTCTGCACGCCCGAAAAGCCTGGTTAAAAGGCTTAAGTCCAAAAGAAAATCGGGATATTCCACCGCTAGAGTACGCAAAGGTATACCAGATAAAGCAGGAGTTTCCTGAATTACATCTGGATATCAATGGCGGCATACACACGCTGGATGAAGCCAAAAACCATCTGCAACATGTCGATGGGGTGATGATGGGAAGAGCGCTTTATCACCAGCCATATATTTTGGCTGATGCGGACAAACGAATTTTTAATGATGATCGCTTAATACCGGGTCAGCATGAAATCGTTGAATTGATGCTGCCATATATCGAAATGCGTATGAAAGAAGGGAGACCCTTGAAATCAATTACCCGCCATATGCTGGGTTTATTTCAAGGCTTGCCCGGTGCACGTCGCTGGCGACGGCACTTAAGTGAGAATGCTCACTTAACTGGAGCCGGGATTGGAGTGGTTCGGGATGCGCTCAAGTTAATAGGCGGAGATTAAAAGTAACCACAGAGACACAGAGGGCACAGTGTTTTTATTATTGATGTATCCGCAGATTTATGCAGATGCTTCATGAATGATTTAACCAGTCGGTCTAAGCGAAGTTAGCCTTGAAAGGTTTTACGTTGTGTATCTCAGCATCATCCTAAAAACCATTTATTTAATCTGCGTCCATCTGCGTAATATTTATAAAACAGCGTGTCCTCTGTGGTTAATAAAAATCAATTCCTCAAGCCAGTACCTTTATGGAGCAGGTAAAGCGCATAAGCGGTCAGCGCAGTGATAAACAGCAGAATGATGGCAAAAGCAGCGACTACCGGAATATCCGAGACACCCAATAATCCGTAACGGAACGCATTGACCATATACAAAACAGGGTTTAACAACGAAACGTTTTGCCAGAATTCAGGGAGTAGAGAGATCGAATAAAACACACCACCCAGATAGGTGAGTGGGGTAAGAATAAAAGTCGGAATAATCGAGATCTCATCGAAGCTGCGCGCATAAAGGGCGTTAATAAAACCGCCCAATGCAAACATGATAGCGCTGAGAAACACCATGCAAATGGTGATGCCGATATGTTGTATGGTGAGTTTGGTAAAAAACAACGACACTAAAGTAACGATCAGTCCCACACATAATCCACGTACTACCCCCCCTACGACATAACCCGCCAGAATAATGTAGTTGGGAACAGGGGACACCATCAATTCTTCAATATGATTTTGAAATTTGGCACTAAAAAACGACGAGGCCACATTGGAGTAGGCGTTATTAATGATTGCCATCATGATGATGCCTGGCGCGATATATTCCATATAACTGAAGCCATCCATTTCACCAATCCGGGTACCAATCAAGTTACCGAAGATAATGAAATACAAGGTCATGGTAATCGCTGGTGGCAATAAGGTTTGCGCCCAGATCCGCAGAAACCGTCTGATTTCTCGGGTGACCAACGTTGAAAAGGCAATCCAATGATGTTGTCTACGATTATTCATTCAACAGACCCCGGACGTTCAACCAAGGTTAAAAATAATTCTTCCAGACGATTGACCTTGTTTTTCATACTGCCCACTTTGATTCCACGTTTGGTTAATTCACTGAACAGGTCATTCAAACCTTCCTGACGCTGCAACTCGACTTCGATGGTATGAGCATCAACCTGATGATAAGCAATACCGTTTAACAGGCTGTTATCGATCAATGGTTCCAGTAAATCCAACACAAATGTTTCTTTATCCAGACGGTTTAATAACGATTTCATATCGGTATTTTCCACAATGCGACCTTTATCGATGATGGCAATATTGCGGCACAGATTTTCTGCTTCTTCCAGATAATGCGTGGTGAGAATAATGGTGGTGCCACGTTGATTGATTTCACGTAAAAACACCCACATCGAACGGCGTAACTCAATATCTACGCCAGCGGTAGGTTCATCTAATATCAGCAGTCGGGGATTGTGCACCAGTGCTCGGGCAATCATTAGTCGTCGTTTCATACCACCGGATAATGAACGAGATGCGGTATGACGTTTTTCCCATAAGCCCAGTTGTTTCAGCAAGGCATCTGCACGAGGTTCAGCTTGCTTGGCCGGCACACCGTAATAACCGGCCTGAGTCACCAGAATATGTTTAACCTGCTCAAAACCATTAAAATTAAATTCCTGCGGCACCAAACCGATATAACTTTTCGCTAATTCGGTCTGGCTGTCTAAATCGGCATCAAAGATTTTTACCGAACCACTGGTTTTGGTAACCAGTGAGGTGAGTATGCTGATGGTTGTGGACTTTCCCGCACCATTAGGTCCTAACAAGGCAAAAAAATCCCCTTCATCTACCGTCAGATTGATGTCTTTCAGAGCTTCTAAGCCATTGCGATAGGTTTTGTTGAGTTGTTCGATGGTAAGCGCTTTCACCAGAATCGCCTTAAGCAGATTTAAACGTACTAGATTATCATGCCACCTATGTCTGATCATATTATCCCAACATTAATCCCGGTATCTCCACCTGCTTCTGAAGCGGAACTGATGCAACGCTGTCAGCAAATAGCCGGTAAAACGGTAGGTCAGCTGGCGCAGCAATGTCATATGCCTGTTCCAGCGGACCTGCGACGGCATAAAGGCTGGTTAGGCAATTTGTTGGAGCGCGTACTTGGCGCAGATGCTGGTACTCAAGCAGAACCAGATTTTGTTGCCCTCGGCATTGAGTTAAAAACGATTCCTCTGAATACTCGTGCTGAACCAAAAGAATCTACTTATGTTTGTA
Source organism: Methylophaga sp. (assembly GCF_048266885.1). Lineage (GTDB taxonomy): Bacteria > Pseudomonadota > Gammaproteobacteria > Nitrosococcales > Methylophagaceae > Methylophaga. The sequence continues at coordinate 87,167 of NZ_JBLWYR010000007.1, read as the reverse complement.
CTGTTACTCCTAGAGCTGTGGCAGAAACTCATTGGCATACATGCTGGTTGCGTCGTAAACTGAGCAAAGTTTTGTGGTTACCCATTGAAGCTGATAATGCAATATCGTTGCAAGATCGCTATGTTGGACAGGCCATTTTGTGGCAACCTTCAAAACAGCAGGAGATGATTCTGCAACAAGATTGGGAAGAATTGATGGAAATAATGATCGCTGATGGTGCTGTTACAGCCCGATTAGGACGTTATTTACAGATAAGGCCCAAGGCAGCACATAGTCGAGTGACTAACCGCCAAATTGGTCATGATGGTGAGGTTGAATTACATCATCCATGCGGTTTTTACCTTCGTACAAGTTTTACGCAACAAATTCTGTCAGGGAAAGCTTGCTGTTAATGTTCAGCAACAGGCAGAATGCACATAAGTAAAAAGGATTGGTTTAGTGCAAAAACTCAATGCATTAGTAGTAGACGCATCTACAGAATTTAGAAATAAAGCCCGCGCGCTATTGTCGGCAGCCGGATTTGAAGTAGACATCGCTGATACGGGTTATCAAGGGCTGGAATATGCTCAGCAAACCCGATACCGATTAGTCTGTTGCAGTGACGACCTACCCGACATCGCTGGCAGTGAGTTCTGTGGTCAATTACGTGCAATCAACGGTTATGATTATGCTGCCGTGTTGATCATGACAGAGAGTGATAATTCCAGAATTCTTAAACAAGCATTATTGGCTGGCGCCACCGATATTTTTAGCAAACATGATGAATCTGAATTGGGTATTTATGTGCAACGTCTTGCCCAACGTGAAACCCGCCAATTATCTGGTAGGGTATTATTCATCGAAGACTCCCGCGTATTACAGACCATCATTATCGATTTACTGACCGACATGGGGCTGGATGTCGATGCCTATACCTTTGCAGAAGAAGCATGGGATGCGTTCAGTGGCGGCGATTATGATTTGGTTATTACCGATATCATGTTGGAAGGCAGCATGAGCGGTATTACGCTGGTGAGAAAGATCCGTCGTTTGCGTGAAGACTATGGCAATGTGCCCATCATCGCGACTTCTGGCTTTGATAATGTGTCACGCAAAATTGAGTTATTTCATCTCGGCGTCAATGATTTTGTATCTAAACCGATTGTTCGTGAAGAGCTGCGTCAACGGGTGTTTAATCACATTACCAGCTACCAAAATTTTCGGGAGTTACGGGCGCAGCAAAATTCATTATGCAGTCTGGCAATGCTGGATGAACTGACGCAATTATTTAATCGTCATGCATTACGTGAATTTGCCGGTAAATATTTAAGCGAAGCTTATCGTTTCAAGCGTGATTTAGCGATGGCCGTCATCGATCTGGACCATTTCCGAGCAATTAATGAACAGCATGGCTTTGTTCGTGGTGATAATTTATTAGCCGAACTAGGTAACTGGCTGAAACGTCATGTTCGTGATGTCGATATGATTGCCCGTTGGTCGGGCGAAGAATTTGTTTTGTTGTTACCTGGATGCGATGAGCAAGCTGCTACAACATTGATGCAGCGTATGCAGAAGCGATTAACAAGATTTAAACCCGCGAGTATCAACATTACGATAAGTGTGGGAGTAGCCAACTTACGACACGACAAACAAGATACATTGAATAGTCTTTTTGAGATGGCCGATCGTGCGATGTATCAGGCTAAAATGGCCGGGCGAAACTGTGTGAGGGTTTATCGGGCAGAGTCAGAGCTGCCCGTTAGTGAAACTCAAGAATAGGTGGCAACAAATTCAGCACATTGTTGTTGAGTCAGCATAAAGATCCCATGACCGCCTTGTTCCATATCGAGCCATAAAAAATGGGTTTCCGGCCATCTCTCATCTACAGCTAAATCACTATTGCCCACCTCAACAAATAATAGGCCATGTGGGGTTAGGAACTGCGCTGCACCAATAATGATCTGTTCAACCAATGCAAGGCCATTATCTTCAGCCTGTAGCGCATGCACGGGTTCGTGATGATATTCAGCAGGCAGGCTAGCCATTTCAATATCACCCACATAGGGCGGATTGCTAACAATCAAATCATATTGGCGCTGAGTATTCAGTTCTGCCCATAAATCTGATTTGAAGAGTGTTAACTCATCACCCAACTGATGTTTGTTTTTATTGATCTGCGCGACACTTAGTGCTTCCTGACTAATATCTACTGCATCAACTTCTGCACCTTCAAACGCCATTGCTAATGCAATTGCAATACAGGCACTGCCAGTACACATATCTAGAATACGTTCTACTGACTCGGCATCCTGCAACCAAGGGGCAAATTGGCTATCAATTAATTCCGCAAAAGGAGAACGCGGAATGAGTACACGTTCATCTACATAGAATGGCAGGCCAGCAAACCAGGCTTCATGTGTGAGATAAGGCACCGGTACACGTTCTTCAATTCGCCGTTTGACTAACTGGAGTAAAGCCTGTTTTTCAGCACTACATAGCCGGGCATCAAGAAACAGTTCCGGTAACTCTGTTACCGGAAGTTTCAGGCTGTGCAGGATAAGTTGGGTTGCTTCATTAAACGCATCGTTATTACCGTGGCCAAAAAATAACCTCGCTTCTTCAAACCGTGAGGTAGTCCAACGCAGAAAATCACGTAAGGTGCTGAGTTCTGCCTCAGCAGCTTGATAATTTGTTGCCATTAATGAGCAGTGATATCAACAAAATGACCGGCAATTGCGGCAGCAGCTGCCATTGCAGGACTGACTAAGTGGGTACGTCCACCTTGACCTTGACGACCTTCAAAATTACGGTTCGAAGTCGATGCACAATGCTCGCCGGCTTCCAGGCGATCGGCATTCATCGCCAAGCACATGGAGCAACCTGGATCGCGCCATTCAAATCCGGCTTCAACAAAAATCTTGTCCAAGCCTTCCAACTCAGCTTGTTGTTTCACTAAACCCGAGCCCGGAACCACCATCGCTTGTTTGACTGAAGAGGCTACTTTACCGCCTTTAATTGCTGCTGCGGCTTCCCGTAAATCTTCAATACGTGAGTTGGTACACGAACCTATAAAAACTCTGTCTAAGCGAATTTCTTGAATGGGCTGATTTGCATTTAAGCCCATGTATTTCAATGCTTTGAGCATGCCATTACGTTTTACGGCATCCACTTCTGCACTTGGGTCAGGAATATTTGCATCTACAGGCACTACCATTTCAGGCGAAGTGCCCCAGGTGACTTGGGGCTTAATTTGGCTAGCATCAAGCGTCACTACATTATCGAAATGCGCATCTGCATCACTATGCAATTCTTTCCATGAAGCGACTGCCTTATCCCAGTTTTCACCTTTCGGTGCAAAAGGTCGATCTTTGAGATAATTGATAGTGGTGTCGTCAACAGCAATCATGCCTGCGCGGGCGCCAGCTTCGATCGTCATATTACAAACGGTCATCCGTCCTTCCATGGACAAATCCTGAATAGCTTCTCCGGCGAATTCAATGGCATAACCAGTACCACCAGCCGTGCCAATTTCACCAATAATGGCCAAGACAATGTCTTTTGCAGTGATTCCCGGATTGACGTGACCTTCTACTTTCACCAGCATATTTTTGGATTTACGCTGAATCAGGCATTGCGTTGCCATGACGTGCTCAACTTCGGATGTGCCAATACCAAACGCTAAAGCGCCAAAAGCGCCATGAGTTGAGGTATGAGAGTCACCACATACGACAGTCATACCTGGAAGGGTAGCGCCTTGTTCAGGACCCACAACATGCACAATGCCCTGACGTAAATCATTGAGGCCAAATTCAGTAATACCAAATTGCGCGCAATTTTGATCCAGCGTTTCGACTTGTAACCGTGAGATGGGATCGGCGATACCTAGTTCACGATGATTGGTCGGCACATTATGATCCGGTGTTGCCAGGATCGAATTAAGTCGATAAGGAATACGTCCCGCCAAGCGTAAACCTTCAAATGCTTGAGGGGAAGTGACTTCGTGAACCAGATGACGATCAATATAAATTAACGCAGTACCATCCTGTTCACTGCGAACAACGTGTTGATCCCATAATTTGTCGTAAAGTGTTTTGGCGGACATAAATCTCAAAACCGGTTTAATTTAAATAGCCAATCATTATACGTTTTGAGATACAAGAACGACAGACATAAAAAAACGGGCAACCCGAAGATTGCCCGTTTTTATTTTACTGCTAAGGAAAGTGGTTATTCCATATTAGCGTGTCTATATTTCATTTCTTCTTCTGGAATACCTTTCTCATGAATTAAATGAGAAACGATTGATTCCAAGAAAATCAAAGTAGACAACTCAAACATAGTACCCATGGGCATGCCCTTTGTTGGGGCAAAACTATTATCAGTACCAATTTGAATCGTTTTATCTGCGATATCGCCAATCGTTGAACTGGATTTTGAACAAATCAAAACCACTTTAGCGTTCTCAGATTTAGCTTTATTCGCAAATGAAACCAGCTGTGTTGTTTCACCAGAACCCGAAATAACGATTAACAAATCGCCTTCGCGGATACTTGGAGTGCTGATTTCACCTTGAACATAGACAGTATAACCACTATGCATCAGCCTCATACCCAAGAAATTACCTACCAGTTTTGAACGACCCGCGCCTGTGATAAAGATGCGCTTGGCATCATCACACATAGCAACAAATTCAGCTTCAAGTGAACTGTCAGTTGATTTCAGGATATCAGTGATTTTGTTTACAACTAGATCACGATGCATTGTCATTTTACTAATCCTTATGCTGCGTCAACCAATGCACGCAGTTCTTTAGCTGATTCTGCTGGAGAAGGTGCGCCATAGATTGCAGCACCAACAACAACGATATCCGCACCAGCACGAACAGTGCTTTGGATAGTGTCTTTGTTAATACCACCAGCAACAGAAATTTTAACATTCAGACCCAAACCAGCGATGGTTTTCAGATCTTCGAATGGAGTTTGACCAGCAGCTTGTGCGTCAAGACCAGTGTGAACACCGATGATGTGCGCGCCGTTAGCAGCTGCTTGTTTAGCAACAGCAGATTTATCTTCAACACCGATCAAATCGATTTGAGCTTCTGCATTGTTAGCGTTTGCAGCTTTGATAACACCTTTCATGGTCGCTTCATCAGAAGCACCCAATACAGTAGTGATATCACCACCAGCTTCAAAGAAAGGAGTTGCTTCGTATTCACCAGCATCCATAGTTTTCAGGTCAACCAGGATTTTTTTGTCTGGGTGAGCAGCTTTCAAAGCTTTAACTAATTTCAGACCGTTGTACTTGATGCAAGGTGTACCGATTTCCAGAATATCGACGTAAGGTGCGACTTGTTCAGCCAGCGCCATAGTTGCGTCAAAATCCAATGAATCCAGAGCCATTTGAATTTCAGCCATGTTATTTTACTCCTAAGATTTAAAAAAATTATTGTCACGCTGCATTAGTGCGAGCGGGACTATAGTTCAGAATTTGGCGATAAGTCAATTGAGCCAAAAACTGTTTAATCAGGTCGCGGGTTTAACCGCAACCTGACTGTAGATTGCTAATCAAGAAATTAGCTTTCCAGATTTGCCAGACGTGTAGCCAGCAGTTCTTCCAGTGATTCCAGTGCTTTAGCAAAACCATCAATGCCTTCAGACAGTTTTTCTGCCGCCATGCGATTTTCAGCATGCATCGCATCAAAGGTAGCTTTGTCTAAATTCAATTTTGCAACATCTGCTTTTGCAGCAACTTCAGGCGACAATTTACGTTCCAACGTGCCTTCAGTTTTTTGCAATTCATCCAACAGGCTTGGAGAAATTGTTAATAAATCAACGCCTGCCAATTCAGTAATTTCACCAACATTACGGAAGCTTGCGCCCATAACTTCAGTGTTGTAACCAAATTTTTTATAGTAGCTGTAGATTTCAGTTACTGACAATACGCCAGGATCTTCGTTTGCTGGGTAAGAGTCACGACCTGAATCTTTTTTGTACCAATCAAGAATACGACCGACAAATGGTGAAATCAGCGTAATACCATTTTCAGCACAAGCAACGGCTTGGTGCAGACCGAACAATAATGTCAGGTTGGTGTGAATACCTTCTTTCTCAAGAACCGCTGCCGCTTGAATACCTTCCCAAGTTGCCGCAATTTTGATCAAAATACGATCACGAGAAACGCCCGCTGCTTCATATTGAGCAATCAGGTCACGACCTTTGGCAATTGTTGCTTCAGTGTCATATGAAAGACGCGCGTCTACTTCAGTAGAAACACGACCTGGAATGATTTCCAGAATTTTCAGACCAAAAGAAACGGCCAAACGGTCAAACGCTAAAGAAACAACCTCAGAAGCTGGTGCATCGGCACCAAGAGATTGACGAGCTGCTTTCAAAGTATCATCAACGATACCTTGATATTGCGGCATTTGCGCCGCTGCAGTAATCAATGATGGATTAGTTGTTGCATCACGAGGAGTGTACTTTTCAATTGCTTGAATATCACCAGTATCAGCAACAACGACGGTCATTTGCTTTAATTGATCAAGTAAATTCGCCATTTTTTTACCTTTTTGAGTTAGTTTGCAAAGCTGTTGAGCTTAAGTAAATTCGTATGCGATGCACGGCTGGAAATAAATTCCTTACCGTAATCATTCCCCATTTATATAAATAGGGTCTGCTCGTCGGAGTAGTTTTAAGCCTTACTACGGATGTAACGTTCCACACCAGTCAATGGTGCAGCACTAGCTTTACTACGAATATATTTTTCAACGCCTGTCATTGACTTAGTTGAAGACAATTGACCGCGAATATATTTTTCGACGCTCGTTAATTTTGAGCCGCCATTTGATTGGGCACGGATGTAACGTTCTACACCAGTTAAACCGTCATTCGCTTTTTTTGTAGCTGGTGCAGCAGTTTTGGTTTCTGGTTTACAGCAACTATCACTGTCAGAAGAAAACAAACCTTTAAAAAAGCTGCAGATTGAAGCAAAAAAACCTTTATCACTCATGAGTATACCCCTGTTACATTCTTAACCCCATCTGCCCAACATGATGAGGTTGGTGCAACGGGTAAATTACTATTTTAGATTCTGTGTGGCAAGCCAGCAGGTCTGCAGACTATGGATTATAATCATGCTCTGTTGTTTTTGACCAATTTATCTGCATGGTCAATAAGTTATGCTGGCATAACTGGCACATTGGAATCTGGATGAGTCAGTTAAGCTTAAAAAAAACGAGTGGCACTGGGCCACTCGTTTTTATTCATGCTACTGTTTGATCTGCTTATGCAGCATCAACTAATGCACGCAGTTCTTTAGCAGATTCTGCTGGAGAAGGCGCACCATAGATAGCCGCACCAACAACAACGATTGTTGCGCCAGCTTGAACAGTTTTCTGAATGGTGTCTTTGTTCAAGCCACCAGCAACAGAAATACGAACACCCAAGTTCAGAGATGCAATTGCTTGCAAATCAGCAAATGGAGTTTGACCTGCAGCTTGTGCGTCCAAACCAGTGTGAACACCGATGATTTGCGCACCGTTTTTAGCGGCTTCAGTTGCAACAGCTTTTTTATCTTTAACGCTGATTAAGTCGATTTGAGCTTCTGCATTGTTTGCGTTGGCTGCTTTGATAACGCCGCCCATTGTGGCTTTATCAGAAACACCCAGAACAGTACAAATATCAGCGCCTGCTTCGTAGAATGGAGTTGATTCATACTCACCAGCATCCATTGTTTTCAGGTCAACCAGAATCAGGTTGTTAGGGAATTTAGTTTTCAGGGCAGTGACGATTTCCAAGCCATTATATTTAATGCAAGGTGTACCGACTTCCAAGATATCTACATAAGGGGCAACTTGTTCTGCCAATGCGATTGTTTGATCGAAGTCCAGAGAATCCAGAGCCATTTGGATAAGTGCTTTTGCCATGCTGACATGCTCCTAATAATTGATTTAATTTGTAGTTTTACGTTGAAAATACGCTCGCAGACTATAAAGCACAAGGTTCATTTCTGTCAATTTTTCCGGTTTTTTAACGATTTTCGCGTGCGTTTATAACTGGACAGTCTATTTTGTTCTGTGCGACGCTTTTTGCAGTTTCACTTAACCTAAACTATTTGATAAGCGGGTAATCATGCAAACAATCAATAACCTGGGTGGATTCATCATCGATATGGATGGTGTGTTATGGCACGGTAATAAGCCGCTGTCGGGATTGACGGAATTTTTTTCTTCTCTACGCAAGGCCAAGATCCCTTTTGTTCTCGCGACAAATAATGCGAGTCTAACTCAACAACAATATATTAAAAAACTAGCAGATATGGGGGTAGAGGTTAACGCAAATGAAATCTTAACCTCCAGTATGGCAACTGCGCAGTATCTCAAAGAGACATTACCAACCTCAAAAAGACGCGTTTATGTGATTGGCGAATCCGGATTAATCGAGCCACTACAACAGCAAGGCTTTGAAATTACATCGACTTATTATCCTTCTGATCCTCAGGCTAATACTGATGATGTGTGGGCAGATGTGGTGGTTTCAGGATTAGATCGTGATTTGAATTGGAACAAACTCGCCACAGCAACGTTAAATATCCGAGCAGGAGCTGATTTTTATGCGACCAATGCAGACACCACATTACCTACTGAGCTGGGCGAAGTTATGGGGAATGGAGGAGTGCTCGCCGCTTTAACGGCGGCGACGGGAGTTGAGCCGATTGTTATTGGTAAACCTGAGCCTATTTTGTATCAGCAGGCATTTGAGATTCTGGGTACCGATAAACACAACACAATCGCCATCGGTGACAGACTGAATACCGATATTTTAGGAGCCGTTAATGCCGGTATGCGCAGTATTATGGTGTTAACAGGAGTGTCATCAGAAGCGGATTTGGCAGATATTGATTATGCTCCTGACTGGATATTCAAAGATATTCAGGAAATAACCACGTTGTTAAAACAATATTAATTAAGTAGGAGAGAGAACATGAAAAAAATTATAAATCACGTTGATACTTTGCTTGATGAAAGCCTTAATGGCTTTGTTAAAGCTCATCGGGATATTGTTTCTCTTGAACAGCAACCAACTTTCCTTCGCCGTTTAACGTTATCTGAACAACCAAAGGTTGCCCTTATATCTGGCGGTGGTTCAGGACATGAACCTCTTCATACAGGACTGGTTGGCAAAGGAATGTTAGATGCTGCCTGCCCTGGACAAATTTTTACTTCTCCAACACCGGATCAAATGCTGGCGGCTGCGGAAGCTGTTGAAAATGGTGCTGGCGTGTTATTTATCGTCAAAAACTACGCGGGCGATGTGATGAACTTTGAAATCGCCGCTGAGATGTTGGAATGCCAACATGAAACAGTGCTGATAAAAGATGATGTTTCACTGCCTGAAGCACATAGCACTGGCCGTAGAGGCGTGGCGGGAACACTTATTGTTGAGAAAATTGTTGGCGCAGCTGCAGAACAAGGCAAAGATCTAAGCGAGTGCAAAACCCTTGGTGATCGTGTGGCAAAAAATACGGCATCAATGGGATTTGCATTAACTAGTTGTACTGTTCCTGCGGCAGGGCGTCCAACATTTGAACTGAGTGAAAACGAAATCGAAATGGGCGTCGGCATTCACGGTGAAAGAGGCCGGGAACCGATGACCATGACCTCCGCTGAAGAATTAGTAAAGCATGTTACCGCTGCAATCCATAAAGAATTAAATCCTCAGCCGGGCCAACAAGTTCTTCTCCACGTAAATGGTTTCGGTGCTACGCCGCTGATGGAGCTTTACCTTGTGTTTGATCTGGCTGCTAAATTCTGGGAAGAAAAGGGTATTGAAATCAAACGCTCGTTGGTGGGTAACTTCACAACGTCACTGGATATGGCTGGCTGTTCTGTGACAATGACCATGCTAGATGAAGAAATTATCCAGTTATGGGATGCTCCTGTTCATACCGCAGCACTTCGTTGGGGCTGTTAATTTTTACCCAACTCATCAGCGATAACACATAAGATTAATTGGCAAGTGCGGGCGCCAGCATCAATGTGTCCTCGGGCACGTTCACCTAGAAATGAGGCGCGTCCCTTAGTCGCCAGCATTTCTTTGGTGGACAGCATTCCGGCAATGGCTGTGGTTTTGATATTTTCCAATACGATGGATTTATCTTGCGACTCTAAAACGGCGGTTTGTAAACTCTCCATAACTGGAATCAGGGTATCGAGCATGGTTTTTTCACCGAAGTCAGATTTGCCTCTGGCCTTAATGGATTCAACGCCAGCCGTATAAATAGCCGTTACACCGGCAAGATCCAGCTGATGCTCTTTGGCTGTTTTACCCATACTGACAAACATGGAGCCAAGCAATGAACCAGACGCCCCGCCCATAGTTGACATCAATGTCATACCAATTTTCATTAGTGCTGCAGACCAATCTAGCTGAATTAACTCATTATTGAGCTTGGCAACTGCATCCAATCCTCGTAAAAGATTGGTGAGATGATCACCATCACCTATTGCTCTGTCCAGAGCAGAGATTTCTTCTTCATTATTGAGAATTTCAGATTGAATTGCCTGAATTAAATGGGGCAAGATGTTGGTTTCAGTCATTAATATTGCCAGTAGTTTCGTTATTGAGAGCCAAATTACTGAATCAGTATCGACAGGTCAACTGGCAGGGTAATGAAAGAATGCTTTAGGGTGAAAAAGTTTTCTCAACACCTGATATGAACGATCTCTATTTTTGTTTGGGTGGCAATGGATGAATAGGGGGGATAATTTCAGCATTAAGTAATAAACGCCCACATACCACACCACGAAGAGTAATCATTTGGTCGGCAATCATATTTAATCGATTGGCTGGGCCCTGCACCAGAATGACCGATAACGTATTGGTATGCGTCAAATTGACATTCAGGCTACTAATGACTTCATCAATGTATTCGAATTGAAGATCATGAAGCCGTTTTTGTAAGCCAGGAATGGAATGGTTATAAACCAGATTTACGGTACCAGTCATTACCGAGTCACCCTGCTGGGCTCGGTGTTCATTGATTTGTAAATTAATCATATCGCAGATTGCCTGAGACCGACTGTCAAAGCCCCGTTTGCTAACCATTTCGTCCAGTTCATCCAAGAGGGCTTCTGGCATCGAAATGCTAATACGACAGACTTTTTCCTTACTCATCATTGCTCCCTGAGCCTTGGTATAAATTTATTAAGACCGATTTATTTTAGTTTATACCTTGCGTGGAGAAAACCCTCACCCCAGTTTTCAACTGGGGTGAGGATATGATTTTCGCCTAAAACAGGTGGCTATAGCGTTCTATTTCCCAGGCACTGACCACTGTATGATATTCATTCCACTCAGCTTGTTTGTAACGAATAAATTCGTTTCTTAACTCGGTGCCCAACACTTCTTCGACAAAAGGATCGGCCGAAAAGGCTTGAATGGCTTCATCCAATGTTCGTGGTAAAAACTGAATACCTAATTTTTCGCGTTCAACTTCGCTTAATTCGTATAAGTTACCTTCTTGAGGTTTACCAGGATCCAGACCCTCTTTTATGCCTTCCAATCCGGCGGCCAAAGCTAATGCAGCAGCCAGATAGGGATTAACAGCACCATCGGCGTTTCGAGATTCACAACGACCACCGCCCATAGGCACTCGAACAGAGTTGGTGCGGTTGTTTGAACCAAATGAATTAAATACCGGAGCCCAGGTGAAATAAGGCATATCACCCTGACGAACCAGACGTTTGTATGAGTTTACCGTTGGTGCAAACACGGCACATAAAGCGGGACCATGTTTGAGAATACCGGCAATGAACTGGTATCCCAGTTTAGTGAGCCCTAAACCATTTTCATCTTCTTCAGGTTTACACTGGAATAGGTTAACACCTGTTTCTAAGTCATATAACGACATATTAAAGTGAGCGCCCGTACCGGTTTTGTTAGAAAACGGTTTAGGCATAAATGTCGCCAATAAGTCTTCTTGTTTGGCATATTCTTTTGCCATCATTTTCAAAAAGGTGAAACGGTCGCAACTGGTGACAGCATCAGCATAATTAAAGTCAAATTCAAACTGGGCATTGGCATCTTCATGGTCGAATGAATAAAGTCCCCAGCCAAGATCATCAATACTGGTCGCCATTTTATCTAACCAGGTGAAATTACTTAAAAAGGCACGCGTGTCATAACAAGGCTTTTTCAATTTATCATCTGGGTCAGGGACCGATAGGCTGCCATCTGCATTTTTCTTAACAAGATAAACTTCGGCTTCAATGCCCAGATTCATTCCAAACCCCAATGCTTTTGCCTGCTCCAAAACTGATTTGAGTAACACGCGTGTGCTGAGCATATAAGGTTTTTTATACAAAGTATTATCTGCTGGCATCCAGGCGATTTCAGGTTGCCATGGCATTTGGATAATATGGTCTAAGTCTGGAACGGAAGCGATCTCGTCATCATTTGGTTGCTGACCCAAACCATCAACTGCATAGCCTGTATACAGTTCTGAACCGTGAGCCATATGGTGTAAATGCGAGAGAGGAACCACTTTGCCTTTAGGAATGCCGTGTATATCGACATAGGTTCCCATGCAATATTTCACGCCTTTGCTTTTCAGATCTTCTTGAATTTTTTTGATTTCGTCATCTGATTTGATGTTAATCATGATTTTACCTTTCTTTGTTAATAGTTTTATACGAGAGACTGGTGATAGCTGTGATTGAGTGGCGGATGTTCATCAATCGCTTTTTTCACCAAATCTGTTAAGTCTTCGCACATCCAGCTGAAAAGCATTTCACCATCGGCTTTGGTTGCAGCAGAGGGTTTTCCAGTGACACCATTTAGACTGGTGCGATTAACCGGGTGGCTGAAAACACAGCCATCTGTTCGATCTGGATCGTCGGCGTCCGCTAATTTATCTTCACGAACTAACTCAGGATGTAAGGCCATCATCAAGGCGGTTTCGGCCTGATTGGCATGCCAGTCTTCAGCATCATCGTGATGAGCTTTTCGCACACGACCAGAGAGTTGTGCGGTGTTTATTAGCCCGATCATCAAGTCATCATGACGAGCTCGTAGCATTTCCAGAGCACAACGCAGTGGCGCAGCATTAGTGACATGGCCATTAATCAATAACAGCTTTTTAATACCGGATGACACAACCCAATCACCGAGATCAGAAATAACATCAATCAGTGTTTTCGGATTGAGTGCAAGTGTGCCGGGCCAACGTTTTGAATGACCAATCGAACATCCATAGGGCTGGGTAGGTAATAAAAATACAGGCGTATTTTTAGCCACTTCACGACATAAGCTGTCCGCGATAGCTGAATCCATGCCACAACCCATATGTGGACCATGTTGCTCCGTTGCGCCAACAGGAAGCAGCGCTGTATCGACACCATTTTTGACAGCATCGGCCACTTCTTCCCAAGTCATTTGATTCAATTCATACATTTAAAAAACACTCCCAACTTCATCATTTACCGGTACCATCCGAACGATATTGAGTTGTTCATCGTCATCACCCTTATTTGCCGGATGGATAAGGTGTTCCAAATGTCTTTTGGTGGCTAAAAATTCAGCTGTTAGAAACTGCTCTGGATGACGAGGCTGGGCAACGGGGACTTCGATAATCTCTTGTACTTCGCCGGGGTTGGACTTCAGCACCAGAATGCGGTCAGCCAGATAAATAGCTTCGTCCAAATCATGGGTAATAAAAAACACCGTGACATCAATATTTTTCCAGATTTCCATCAAATACGATTGCATTTTGCTTCGAGTTTGCGCATCGAGTGCGCCGAAAGGCTCGTCCATCAATAAGACTTTGGGTTTATTCGCGAGAGCTCTGGCAATGGCAACCCGTTGTTTCATCCCGCCAGATAATTGATGTGGGTAGCTGTTCTCAAACCGAGATAACCCAATCAATTCAATCCACTGCCGTGCTTCTGCTTCAGCGCTGCCTTTGTTTAAACCTGATTCGCGTAAGCCAAACATGATGTTTTGTTTGACAGTGAGCCAGGGAAATAAGGTATAGCCCTGGAAGACCATGCCGCGTTCTGGACCAGGTTTATCAACCGGTTTTCCATCCAGTTTGACTTCACCTTCGGAAGCTTGCTCCAGACCTGCCAAGATCCGAATCAATGTTGATTTACCACAACCTGATGGGCCAATCACACACACAAATTCCCGTTTGTGTATTGTTAGGTTGATATCTTTTAATGCCGTTACCGTGCCGTGCTGGCTGTGGAAATATTTGCTCAATCCTTTAACTTCCATAGTAACGGGACGTTTTTTAATGCGAGCAAAACGATCACTAACAGCCTCTGTTTGCACACGATAATCCGGTAATATTAAATCGCTCACATCGTGCTCCTAATTAGTGGTTTGCCATGGAAAAAGACGTCGACCCAGCCAGGCCAATAACAGATCAATGGTTAACCCTAAAATGCCGATGATGATGGCGGCAAACACATTGTCGAAGTTTTTATAACGGGCTTGCTGGGTGATAAACCACGTTATCCCAGAGCTGGTACCAATTAATTCGGCCACAATTAAGTATGTCCAAGCCCAGCCCAGCAGGATCCGGGTGTCGCGATACAGATCAGGAAGAATGCCGGGTAAAACAATCCGAAACAGCATCGAACGATTACCGGCACCTAATGTTTGCCCTGCTTCAAGCAAAGCGGGATCAAGTTTTCTGGTGGTGTTTGCCACAATTAAAACTTGCTGAAAAAACGTACCAATAAAAATAATGGCTATTTTAGGGGCTTGGTAAATACCCAATATGGCGACAGCCAATGCACCGAAAGCTGGCGCCGGTAAATACCGGAAAAACTCAATAAAGGGTTCAAATAAACGAGAAAAAAAAGCATAGGTTCCGGCGAGAATACCTAATGGAATACCGATAATTGATGAAAGTAAAAAGCCATAAAAGATAACCTGGAGACTGCTCCACAGACTTTCGTGCAGCCACAGTTCGCTACTTCTTTTTGGCGGTGTTGTAAACGAAGCGTAAAAAGCTTTTACGACTTCATGCGGCGCTGGCAGATAAACGGGGTTAGCTGGAATGCCTACAGGCAGTTCAGTCCCCTTTTTTGCTGCGTTTATTGATTCTGTTTTAAACAGCGCTTTATCAACCAGCATGTTTTCACGGAAATAACTCACCGATCCTGGCTGGGTAATTTCCACCATGGGATGCCAGATAAAAGGCACATAACTAACAACGCACCACAGCAATATCGGCAAGATAAAACTACAGACAGTCACCGTCTTTCGAGTACGTGGGGTAAGCGGTTTGTTCACTGAAAAAAGTGACATAGTCAGTACCTTTACAATTTCCAGACAAAACGATCTGTTGCCAGTTAATGGCCAAAAAATACCTTGAGAGAAATCAGGTACCGATACTTAGCGGTACCTGATTACAGATTTATTCGCTTTATTCGTCTAACAGGAGTGACGGATCGATATAGTTATCAACAGGCTGTTTATCGGCATAGACTTTATTGTCGACATTAAACTGATCCGCAATGGCTGTTGAACCATATAAAGAGCCAAACCCATCCGCTTTTTTCATAAAAGCCTGAGCTTCTTGTTTAGTCAGGATTTTGGTGCCCTCAATAAAGGCTTCATACTCTGCCGGCTCAATACCGACTCTGGCCGCCATAATACTGATAGCATCATCACGTGTTTCTGGATCGTTCAAGTAATCAACCGCCATATACCAGGCATCAATGACTTTTTTCCATTCATCCCTACGTGCTGCAAGGCTGGAAGGAGAGACGGCCAGAACGTCATAGATAAGACCGGGTTCATCAGCACTGGTATAAATTGGTTTAGAATTGGGAACCAACTTTAATGCTTGTCCTGAATTAGGCTGCCAAGCACCGATGGCATCAACTTGACCAGATGCTAAGACTTGTGGGGTTTCATTGGTGGGTACATTCACTAGATTTACATCACTTTCAGACATTCCGGCTTTTTCAAGACCATTCATTAATAACAAATGCACCACAAAGCCTAATTCAACCCCAACCTTTTTGCCTTTTAAATCGCTGATGGAATTAATGCCTGGGGCACCGACGATCATGTCATTGCCATTGCTATAGTCATTAATCAAGATCATCACGTTTTGAGCACCGGTGGCTCCTGTAACGAGTGCATCACCATTTGTCATGGTTACAGCATCTAATTGGCCTGCAGCAAACGCATCCATGCTAGCGACGTAGTCAAACCATTCAAACTGAACATCAACACCGACTTCTTCAAACATGTTTTTTTCAATTGCTATTTCCCACGCTACCCAGCCAGGCCAGTCGCTATAGCCAATTTTTAGTGGTTCTGCATTGGCATTACCTGCTAGTAAAAGACCAGCAATAAGTGAAATTAGAAATCTTTTTTTCATCTGAGATACCTCGTCATTATTACGATTTACAATTATGGTAATACTGATAAAGCAGTTTGCATGCCATAGCGAGTGGAAGCGCAAAGCTTCAGCTTTATTGAATGTAGGTTGGGTAAATTATTGGCGTTAGATTACCATCTAGCAGGACTTCGCAAGATGAAGAGAATCATTCTTGAATCTTCTTTAGTGATTCTTGAGCCAGAAGAAAAATTTGTACCAATGCACTAAAAAGTCACTTTTTTGGGTGAATAAGCTCCAAAAGGGCGCGTTATAAATAGTTGAATGTGAAAAAAAAGCGGAGGAGTACGATGACTTTATACGATTAAAAAGCTAGTACTTTTATTTAGGATCTCAAACTAAAAAAAAGCCCCAACCCGAAGGTTGAGGCTTTTTATCAGTTTTAAACTAAACCCGAGGGTTTAGAAAATAACTGCTTACCAGCTGATGAAACCACCGATAGCCAAAACATCAACTTCATCTTCATCAGATTGAATGTGATATTCAGTTTCCATGCGTGAGTATTCAGCAACCAATTTCAGGTTAGCTGTAACGTCATGATAGATACCGATTGTAGCCATGCTGTTTGAATCTAAGTCAGCAAAGGCATTGTTTGTGTTTGATGTGCCAGCAAAAGTATTTGCACCGTCGCGGTCAAGTGTAGACTCACCGTAAGAGGCTGCTACAAATGTTTGACCACCGAAACGGTAACCTAACTGTGCATAATAACCATCACCATCACGTTCATTACCATTAGCTGTGATTGCACCCAGACCCAGACCACCAATACCTTGAGCTTTACCATCGTAGTAAGAGGCAACGGCTTCGAAGCCACCCAGTACTAACTGACCACCAACGGTATAAGCATTACCTTTAAGGCTATCGACATTATTAAAACTAACTTTTTGAGTCATGCCATCCAGCCACAATTTAACTGAACCGCCATCAAATGCAGAAGCATAGCTTAAAGAAGCTTCATAACGTGCATCTTTCTCATAACCACCAGTAGTGGCATTATTTACTTCTAAGAAATCATCACCATCAGCAACAGCTAAAGCAACTTTGAAACCAGCCATATCGACTGAAGTCCAGCGAATTTGTGAGCGCCAGTTGGCATAATCATAACCCCAACCAATACGACCCAGAGAGGTAGTACCAGTGTTTTGGTCACCGGCAGCAATAACGCTAGTTGCACCAACACCGTATAAAGTTTGATCTAACAAAATGTTGTTTGCTGCATAAAGACCTAAGCCTTTACCGAGCATGATCTGGCCGAAAGCACCGTCAACTGTAGCAAACGCTTCACGTTGTTCCATTGCTTCACTGCTACTAACGTAGCTGCCATTGTTTGTAGATGGAGAAATAGATACACGTGCACCAATGGTCAAACCATTAATTTCCGGTGCTTTAACGTTAAAGCCGAAGAATGTTGGTAACAAACCATTAGCAACGCCTTGGTTGTTTTGGTCGTAGCCGCCATTCGCGCTATCTTGGTCTGTAGCAATAAAGAATTGGTTGATGTTACCGTCAACGCTGAATTCATATCCGTTTTCGCCGCCAACAACGATTGTTGCGTTGGCTGCGCCGGCTGCTGCAAATGCTGCTGCGCCGACTAATGTAGCTAGTGTAGTTTTTTTCATGTCTGTTCACCTTCTAGTTGTTAACAGATTACTTTAAGTTTCTCTCGTAACCAGAGACGTGCTCGGTTAAGTGTGTATTTTCCACATCTACAAAACCTTTGCAACACTTTTACAACAAAAAAATGTGACTTTGGTCATTTTTACCTAAATGTGTGTTTTTTTTACAACAATCTTTTCCAGGAATGAGTGTCTTCAATAATATATATCACTGAAGCCCATTGATAATATTGAGGTTATTCCTGCTAGGGTGTTGAAGGTTAAAATCGCAACAATTAGTTGGTTGATATGTAAAGTTTTGCTAATTAACCCGAGTGTAGAGGTTTTCGCGATGATTCAGCTTTGCTCTGGTGTAGTTTCCTACTATATAGATGAACGAGATCTTTTTTCGCTCAAGCACATGCGAGTGGTAGAAAAAGTTTGAGTACTAAAACGAAAAAAGCCCGATATGAGAAACATATCGGGCTTTTAAATTCGATGGTGGCTCGACCTGGAATCGAACCAGGGACACAGGGATTTTCAATCCCTTGCTCTACCAACTGAGCTATCGAGCCAACAAGGTGCGGTATTAAACCTGTCCGCGTGACTGCTGTCAAGTCATGTAAAGCAGCTTGGGAAGTTATCCTTGTAGCATTTAAGCAGCCATGCTGTAATGACCGGCAGTTTTGCACTGGGGCAGCGAATAGAAAATGAATACCAGCCAACGCATTTTATTGTGGATTGTCAGTCTTTTAGCGATAGTTTTATTGCTTTATTTTCTTTCGCCAATCTTTGTCTCACAGGCTCAGTCAGATGGCCAAGCTGCTGAAAATATTCACGATGACGACGATGATGATTCAGTATCAAATCATCAATTTGCGCTTTCAGTAGAGTTAAATGAAGCCGCTCAGGAAATGGCTTCTATTAAAAGCCAGACCTTGATGGAAAGTTTCTTTACCCCGGAAATGCGTGCCGTTGCCGTGGTCATGCCAACGCAAGATTTACGCTTAGCCCGTTCTCGGTGTGTAGAGGCTGAAATGAATCTGCGCTTGGCCCAGGTGAACCAACAGGGAATAAGTAAAGAACTAACGCGGCTGAAAACGCTGCAACAAGCGACTGGAAGTGTGGCGTCTAAAGAAGTGAACTACGCACAAACCAATTTATCGCAGGCTCAAGCAGAGTCACAGTTAAAACAGCAACTGGTCAGCAATTGCCACGCTGAAGTTCGTCAACAATGGCCCCAGCCGATAGCTAACTGGGTTATCAATGGTGAAGAAGCATTCGACATGTTGATGGCGCGGGAACACTCTCTTATCAAAGTGACCTTACCGACCAATCAAACCTTAAATCAAAAAGTGACTACCTTACGCTGGCGCCAAAACAACCAACCCGAAAATGTCGGGCAGGCACAATTGCTATCGGCTGCGCTAACAGCTGATTCAGTGTTAAGTGGCGAAACCTGGTATTTCCTGAATAAATCATCTCCACTGCGAGAAGGCGCTCAATTGCAGGTCTGGGTGCCAAGCTCTGACAGCACATTATCTGGTGTGATGATCCCTTATCAATCAATTGTCTGGTATGCGGGGCAGCCATGGGCTTATCTGCGGATGGATGAAGAGCATTTTCAACGGATGTCGTTAACGTCTGGTATCAACTCTGTTGAAGGCATTTATTTGCAGCAAGGAATCTATCCTGGCGATGCTGTCGTCACTTCAGGTGCTCAGACATTGTTATCGGAAGAATTCAAATGGCAAATCCATGATGAAGACGATGATGATGACTAGTCATATCATCAGCAATCCCTTATTCGATAATTAACAGGAAGACGGATGCTTTCTCACTTGGTTGCCTTTTCGGTTCGTTCTCGCGGTGTGGTACTGGCTCTTGCCTTATTGATGCTCGGTTATGGTGGCTACCAACTCTATAAAGCCAGCCTTGATGTGTTTCCTGAATTCGCGCCCAAGCAAGTTATTATTCAGACCGAAGCGTCAGGTTTTACTGCTGAACAAGTGGAAACGTTGGTCACTCAACCCATTGAAAATGCATTAGGTGGCTTGCCGGATGTCATGTTTGTGCGATCAGCTTCAACTCCGGGTTTATCTGTTGTCATCATTACCTTTGAAGATCGAACGGATATCTATCTCAATCGCCAATTAGTCTCTGAGCGATTGATGCCGGCCCAAGGTCAGTTACCCCAAGGTGTTGGGCCTGCTTTGATGGTGCCACTTGAATCTTCATCGGGCACCATCATGACCATCGGTTTGACGTCTGAGACCCAAAGTCTGATGCGTTTGCGGGAAATGGTCGATTGGACCTTAACGCCGAGATTACTGGCTGTTGATGGAGTAGCGGACATCAATGTATTCGGCGGTGCTGAAAAGCAGATGCAGATACAGCTCGACCCCGAAAAACTCGCGATGTATCACTTATCAGCACTCGATATTGTTGCAGCCGCCCGGGAAGCTACTGTGCTTCAAGGCAGTGGTTTTATCGAAAATAGTAACCAACGCATGATGCTCCAGGTCATCGGACAACCGGTTAGTGCTGAAACCATGGAAAAAGTGGTGATTCGTCAGCAAGGACAGTCGGTATTACACCTTGGTGATGTTGCCACCATTAATTACGGTGCTGCGCCAGCCATTGGCGGTGCTGCCATTAGTGGTAAGCCAGGCATTGTATTGATGGTTATAGGACAATACCAAGCCAATACCCTAGCGGTAACACAGGGTATTGAAACAGCTTTGAACGAGTTTCGTGATGGCTTTGAGGTGGATGGCATTGAATTGCATGCGGATTTGTTTCGTCCCGCGAACTACATTCAAACCTCACTAGCAAATATTCAACATCATTTACTGGTGGGCGGCGGTTTGGTGTTATTGGTGTTGTTCTTATTCTTGTTCAATTTACGCACGGCAATCATTTCAATGACAGCGATTCCGTTGTCGTTGTTTGCTGCTTTGATCGTGCTACTCGAATTCGGTGTCAATATCAATATTATGGTGTTGGGTGGTTTAGCTATAGCCCTAGGCGAAGTGGTTGATGACGCGATTATTGATACCGAGAATATCTTCCGCCGGCTGCGCGAAAACGCTGCTTTAAAAGAGCCCAGACCTGTTATTCAGATTGTCTATGAAGCCTCAATGGAAGTCCGTGGCTCAGTGGTGTATGCCAGTTTGATTGTAATGCTAGTGTTTGTGCCGCTATTAACCTTGGGCGGAGTTGCTGGAAGAATGTTTGAGCCATTAGGCCAGGCTTATATTCTGGCCATTTTGGCATCATTACTGGTGGCGTTAACCGTCACACCGGCACTTTGCCATACCTTATTAAGCCGGCTTGGTGTTACACGCTCTACTGAACCGCCATTGATTCACTGGCTACAAATTTATTATGGTCGAATATTAAAGGTTACCTGCCAGTTTCCTAAACTGATGATGATGACTGTGCTGATCTTGTGCGTGGCGGGTGCTAGTTTATTACCGTTCTTTGGTGGGCGGTTTTTACCGGAACTGCGGGAGGGGCATTACATCATTCACACCGCCAGTGTGCCCGGAACATCGTTGCAAGAATCCTTACGAATAGGTGGTTTGATTGAACAACAAGTAGCCGCTATCCCGGGCGTGCGAGCAACTTCCCAATGGGCTGGGCGTGCGGAACGCGGTGCCGATACGTTCGGTACACATTACAGTGAATATGAAGTGGATTTGGATCCACTTTCCGGTGCAGAGCAACAAGCCATCCTGGATGAAATTCGTGACATTCTGGAAGCCTTTCCGGGCATTAGTTCTGAGGTTAATACCTTCTTGACTGAACGCATTGATGAAACCATCTCAGGTTATACCTCACCAGTGGTCGTGAATATTTATGGGAATAACCTGGATGCCCTAGACTATAAAGCGCGTGAAGTTGCTGAGGTCATGGCTGAGATTGACGGCGCGACGGATATCCAATTACGCGCACCTCCGGGCGAACCACAAATGCAAGTTCGTATTAAACTCGATGAGTTACCACAATGGGGTTTGCAACCGGCGACGGTGATGCAAAATATTAAAGCAGCATTTGATGGCATTAAAGTTGGACAAATAGCCGAAGGAAACCGTTTATTTGATATTCATGTGGTATTGCCACCCCATTTGCGCGAACAACCACATCACTTATTAAGCTTACCATTGCGTACTCAAGATAATCGGATGCTGACACTTGGTGATGTTGCTGAGCTACAACAAGTTTCTGGCCGACATGCGATTTTGCATCATGGTGCTCAACGTTTGCAGACCATCACCTGTAATGTCACAGGACGTGATTTACGTTCTTTTTTCAACGAACTTCAACAGCGTGTGCATCAGGATGTGCAGTTCGATGCTGATACTTATCCGGAATTTACTGGAACCGCTGTGGCTGAGGCTGAGTCACGCAAGGATTTGTTGATACATTCAATTCTAATAGGACTGGTAGTCTTAATTTTGCTGTATATGGCACTGCGTAGTGTGCGTAATACTTGGTTGGTGTTGCTGAACTTACCATTTTCATTATTGGGTGGTGTGATGGCCGCCTGGTTGACTGGTGGCGTGTTATCAATCGGTTCGCTGGTGGGGTTTGTTACGCTGTTTGGTATTACGTTACGTAATGCAATCATGTTGGTTTCACACTATCAGCACCTTATCGAACAGGAAGGTAAAGCTTGGGTAATGGAAACAGCGATCCAAGGTGCTCTTGAGCGTTTGCCATCTATTTTGATCACCGCGCTGGTAACCGCTTTGGCGATGTTGCCGATCGCTATTAATGCAGACAGTCCGGGACGTGAAATCATGGGACCGATGGCAGCGATTATTATTGGGGGACTGATTTCGTCGACCTTGCTGACGTTATTAGTTTTACCCAGTGTGATGTTGCGTTATGGTGAGTTCAAGAAGCGCCGAGTTACTCAAATGGAAACCACCACGCAAAGGCAATAATGCCAAGTACAAATACGATCAAAATGATTTCAACAATCATTAACGACCAATCGCGAACGTTTCTGTCGAATTACTGCGTTGTTCGGCAAAGAATTGGTAGATATCTCTTAATTCTTTGCCCGAAAAGCGAATCAAAATCAGTTCTTGACCCGGTTTAATCAAGTTAGCGTCGTATCCCATGGTATGTGTATTAAAGTTATACACATAACTGGTCGACACTTTTTGATGCAGTATTTTGCCTAAAAAAGAACTTAACCCTGTGGGCAATGGTTCATCGGCATCAGCCGGAATTACTACACTCACATTTTGCTCAGCACCATCACGTTGCAATCGAATACCTTGACGAAAATTACTAATCAAACCCGTTTGAATGATGCCCCATAAGCCTTGAATATCTTCCTCTGTTACCCGGTGCAGATAAAACAAACTGTCTTGCATTTCCGCCGAATCACTATCGATTAATTCAGCAATATCCAGTTTTTGTACGCCGCGGCTGATGGTGACGGAAATTTCCTGATCGTCGGGTATATTGGCTTTTTCTAGCTCACTGGCTTTAATTTGTTTGACCTGTTTTTGTTTGCGGACCTGAGTAACGGGCGCAGCATGATCAATATCTTCACGTTTTAACAATTCAACGAGTGGTGCGGTAATGGTTTCGCCTTGTTCGGTGACAATGGTAATGGGAGCGATATGATCTTCTTCTGCCGTTTCCAGCTCTTGCAAGGTAGTGTTTTCGCGGATTTCTTCGGTATAACGTAGTGTCAGCGGAGTATCGTCGTTTAGAGATTTGTCATCCTTCAAGCTTTTTAAGGTGGTGACACGTTCTTCTAATTCAGGCAGGGCAATAATGCTTTCTGGCCGAACAAACAGATCACTGTATTCATTGACAATAATCGACTCTGAGTTGGAGTCAGCTAAGTTATCTACAAACTCTTCAGCTTCTTGTTCACGGATAGCATCACTGTCAGGCACTTCTTCGGCGGAGCGAATAATTTCCAGGGGTAAATCAGGCTCAATCACTTCAATTGGTGGATCGACTGTCAGTTCACTGCGATTTGGTGGCGCGTCGCTCCATAACAAATAACCAAACAGTAATAACACGATAACAGCGAGTATCGCCGCGACTATTGTAGAACCTGTACGGGCTCGATCCATTTGAAAACCGCCTCAGTGCATGTTGAATCAGTCCGAGAATAAGCTACCAAGTGTGACCAAATCAAGTTCCTGACACCATGGCTGATGAATACATTGTTGTGGAGAGGCGTTTCGCAACCATTCCTCAACCTGTTGGGACTGAATGCTATCAGTGGTTTGCAGCAAATCCAGTAAGTGCTGACTAAGCAGGTTGGCATCAATAGTTTGGCTGCTGACAGCATCTATAACACTCCCAATCATTGTCTTAAGATCCAGCTGTGCCAGCACAATAGGAATACTTTTGATGGTCAGTAGCTCACCATTTCGCTGCAAATTAAAGCCAAAAGAGTTTAATAACGCTTGGTGTTCAGCAACTGCATATTGTTGTTCTGCAGTAGATGAAAGACTCAGTGGCACTAATATCGGTCGGCTTTTTAATGGCAGTTGTTCCAGTAGTTTAGCGAAATGTTGTTTGCGCGAACTGGGGATAGCTTTGGTTAAATCAATCAGATAATGCTTTTGCTGAAAAATCACCCAGGCAAAATGTTTATGCAAAAGCTGCAATAGCTGAAAACTGTCTTTTGAACTCGATAAATTTACCGGTAGGGCTACCTGACTCGGCGATTCATTCTGTAATGGTGATAGAGCATGCCGCTGATAGCTAGAGGCGGATTCTGCAATCCGTTGTAAAGCAGGCTCTGATAATGCCTGTGGTTGGATAGTATTGATGTGCTGATGTAATTCATCACTGACTGCTCGGTGAATCAGCCCATGAATCAGCCGAGTTTCGCGAAAGCGTACTTCATGTTTGGTGGGATGCACATTGACGTCAACGCGATCCAAAGGAATGGTCATATATAAAACATAAGCTGGATGTCGGCCTGCAGGAATTAAATCAGCATAAGCCTGACGAATTACCTGGCTGATTAACCGATCTCGTATAACCCGACCATTAATAAAAAAGTATTGCTGATCGGCTTGTGGTCGGTGAGCATCAGTATGACCCAGCCAGCCTTTTATGCTAATGAGATCAAATTGTTGTTCAATGGACAAAGCCTGTTTGACAAAGGTTTGCCCACAGATTTTGCCAATTCTCGCTAACTGCTGCGACTCGGACTGAGCAATGGGGAGGTTCAGTTTGAGCTGACCATTTAATTCACATTGAAAACGAATATCAAAACGGCTTAACGCCAGACGTTGCACTGTCGTGAGGATCTGTTGCTGTTCCGTGCGCGCACTACGTAGAAAACGTCTTCGTGCAGGAAGATTAAAAAACAGATCGCGTACCGCTACGGTAGTGCCAAAAGGATGTGGAATGGGTTCTGGCTGATCGGTTTCACTATGAATTTGCCAACCGCATTCACTCTCGGTCTGTCTGGAAATCAAACTCAGATTGGAAACCGAGCTAATGCTGGGCAAGGCTTCACCACGAAACCCTAAACTGGAAATCTGACTTAACTGGTCACTGGAAGAAATTTTGCTGGTGGCATGGCGGCTGAGCGCTAAACAGAGATCGTCAGGATGGATACCTGAACCATCATCGCGCACTTGAATCAATTGACTGCCAGATCCATCAACGGTAATTTCAATATCAGTCGCGGAGGCATCCAGACTATTTTCCACCAACTCCTTAATCACAGAAGCAGGACGTTCAATGACCTCGCCAGCCGCAATCTGATTGGCAAGTTGTAAGGGGAGGGGGTGGATGCGTTTTGGTGTCAACATCGACACAGTTTAACAGCTCGAACTAGAAATCAGCCGTCAAAATCAATCAAGGAATCTTCAGTACGTCGCCAACCATAAGTCTGCTGGTCTGCAGATTGTTGGTGGATTTGAGTTCCGACATATTGACCCGATAGCGCTGGGCAATGGTACTTAATGTGTCCCCACTGCTGACAATATGTTGTTGTGGTTTGACTTGCTGGGTTATCGGATTTCGTTGGAAATAGCTGCGAATGCCTGCCAACATCGATTGAGCAAGTTTGTTTTGATGATTTACATCATTAAGTTTGCGTTCTTCTTCCGGGTTGGAAATAAACGCAGTTTCAACCAGAACCGACGGAATATCCGGTGACTTCAATACAACGAAAGCCGCTGATTCGACTTGTTTTTTGTGTACCGGGCCAACCCGCTTCAAGCCACTTAATACGCTGTTACCAACTTCTAAACTGGCTTCAAGGCTAGCTGTCTGAGATAAGTCGAGTAACACGGATGCCAATAAATCGTCTTTGTCTTCAAGGCTGATACCACCCGCCAAGTCAGCAGCATTTTCACGATCTGCCAAGATTTGAGCGGCCTCACTACTTGCGCCTCGTGGTGATAACACATATACAGAAGAACCTTTGGCACTGGTGCGTTGGAATGCATCGGCATGAATAGAGATAAACATATCGGCACCATTTTGTTTGGCGCGCTGAATGCGTTGTCTCAAAGTTATAAATTCATCACGATCTCGCGTCATATAGGCACGCATACCGGGTTCATTATCGACTAGCTTTGCTAAACGTCGCGAAATGGCCAGCACCACATCTTTTTCGCGTGTGCCTTTTCTACCAATGGCCCCAGGATCGCGACCGCCATGACCTGGATCAATCGCTACAACGATATCGCGACGCGGTAAAACCGGTCTACTGCGCACCGTTGTTGCCGTCGCCTGTGGCAGGTCAGCCGGAGTGGTGGTTTGAGCTGGTGAAGTATTTTCAACAATTGTTTGGTTAGGTGTAGGTTTATCAGCCGAATTTTCTGCAGATTTGTTAGATGATTGAGCAGGTTTATTGCTGGCGACCGCCGTTGCTGGACCATGTTTGAAATCAACTAATAGACGATGGGAGTATTCACCTTCTGGTCCTAACGGCTGAATCTCATAGTCTGTGGCTTGTTTTAGATCAAAAACGAGTCGATAAGTATCTTGATCGTGTTGAGCATGGCGAATTTTTTCGACCACAGCGCTATTGAAGGTTGGTGCAATCAAGGCTTTATTGACTTTGGCCGCTTTGATATCAACTACTAAACGATGCGGATTGGTCAGCGTAAAGCTCTGAAATTCCAGCGCTTTATCTAAATCCAGCACAACCCGAGTTAGGTTTGCATTTTGGGATACACGGATATTCTCAACCGATGCGGCATGCGCAGTGGCAGTTAATATCAGCATTATCAATCCCAATAACAAACGAGACATAGTCACTTCCTACAATTTACACAGCCTTAGTTTGTGATTGAAGGAATAAAAAATCAAGACTTTTTTCTATATTTTTAAATAAGATAGCGTGTAATGCTGAATTAATTGTGAAGTTTATCGCAGATAATGGATGCGGCTTCAGAAAAAGCTTGGAAAGTTATTTGCCTTCCAGAAGGTTGATAATTCAATGAGATAAGCAGGTCAGGTTCTGGTAACACCCCTTTACCTTGCTCAGGCCATTCAATTAACGATAGGGAATTCGTGGAAAAATAATCTTCAATGCCCAGATAAAGCAACTCTTCCGGATCGGCTAAGCGATATAGATCAAAATGATAAACATCCCGCTCGTTGAGCTGATAATGCTCGACCAAAGTATAAGTAGGACTTTTGACTTTGCCAGTGTGCCCCAGCGCCTGCAGTAGACCACGAACAAAAGTTGTTTTGCCGGCCCCCAGATCACCTTTTAAATGAATAGAAAAGGCCGATACAGGTAATAGGACCGCCAGTTTAACAGCCATATCCAAAGTTGCTTGTTCGTCAGCGAGAAAAATCATATTAATAATCGAGGTTAGCTAATTTTCGAAGGTGCGGCATTAAATCCATTGCCAGTGTGCCACGCTCTCCATCCTGTTCGGCAGTTTTATCCGCAGCCATGCCGTGCAATGTGACACCTACACAAGCCGCATCCATTATGGGGAAATGTTGAGCCAGCAAACCGCCAATCACCCCGGTCAAAACATCACCCATACCACCACTAGCCATACCCGGATTTCCCGCGGTAGAGAGGCGGATAGGTGCTTCACCATTGGAAATTAATGTGCCTGAACCTTTCAACACTACGACACCGCCATAACGTTTTTGTAATTCATCCACCGCAGCAAAACGATCTGACTGAATATCTTTTGAGCTGCAACCCAATAAACGTGCTGCTTCACCAGGATGTGGAGTGAGCACCCAGTTATCACGATGCTGAGGGTTTTTACTCAACAGATTCAGTGCATCAGCATCAACAACCATAGGCTTGTTTGCTTCGAGCGTTTTCTGAAATAAGGCCGCTCCCCACTCACTTTGTCCCAGACCTGGACCCACCACTAATGCGTTGGCTGAGCTTAATAAAACTTCCATCTCACCGACATCTTCCACCCCGTGACACATCAGTTCAGGGCGAGTCAGATTGAAAAAAGCGCTGTGGGCACGGCGTGTAGCAACGCTGATTAAACCTGCACCAACGCGACCACCAGCTTCAGCAGCCATTCTGGCTGCACCAGACATACCGTGATCACCGCCGATAATTAATAAATGACCATACAATCCTTTATGAGCTGTCCGCTCACGCGGTGCCAGGGCAGTTCCAACATGTTCCAGACTGATTCGCCGTGCAGCTGGTGTTAAAACGCTATAAATAGAGGAGGGAACATTTAATGAATCAAAAATGACTTTGCCGCAAAAACTTGGGCCGTCACCGGTAAATAAGCCTGTATTCAATCCCAGAAAACTTAGTGTGATAGAAGCCTGAACAGGCTTGCCCAACGCCCGACCGCTATCGGCATGAATACCTGAAGGGATATCTAACGCCAAAACGGGAGTGCTTTTAGATTGTTGATTGATAGCATCAATAGCTAAAGCGTAGTCACCACTTACTTCACGATTAAGACCGATGCCAAATAATGCATCAACAATCATGTCTGCATTGGATAATGAGTCTGTAAAAGCCTGAATCTCTGTGCCGGTGGCAAGTAAGGCTTGGCGGGCAGCAGTAGTTTCATCACTCATTCCACGCTCATCGCCCAGCTGAAATACGCTGATGCGATAGTCATTTGCTAATGCCTGTCTTGCCAGCTCGAAGCCGTCGCCACCATTATTGCCTGCACCGCAAACGATAAGAATATGTCTGGCTAAAGGGCAGTGAGTTCTGATGGCTTCTAGTGCCGCTGTACCTGCACGAGACATTAATGTTGCTGAAGAAATGGCTTGCTGTTCCATGACGATCCGTTCCAGTTCACGAGTCTGCTCAGCGGTATAGAGATCGTGGGGCAAGTTCGACATAAAAATAATAGTCCGGATGAATTAATTCAGTTCACTATAATAGCCCGCATGACCGATCCAAATACAGTGCAGTTCTCCCGTGCGCTTCTTGAAAACATACAAATATGGGCGCGTTCTCTGGGCTTTCAACAGCTCGGGGTCAGTGATATTGACTTGTCTGCAGCAGAAGAACAATTACAGCAATGGCTGGCGCGTGGCTTTCATGGAGAAATGGCGTTTATGGAGCGTCATGGCAGTTTGCGGACGCATCCCGAACAACTGGTGCCGGGCACTATCCGTGTTATTACTGCCCGAATGGATTATTGGCCCGAAACCGCTGCCGATGCCTGGCAGGTGATTGGCGACAGTGAACTTGCTTTTGTTTCCCGTTATGCGCTTGGCCGCGATTATCACAAACTGATACGTAAGCGTTTACTTCGGCTATCGCAGCGGATTGAAGAGGCTGTAGGTGCTATGGGCTATCGAGTATTTACCGACAGCGCACCGGTAATGGAAAAAGCGCTGGCCCAAAAATCCGGGTTGGGCTGGATTGGCAAACATACCAATGTGTTAAACCGCCAAAACGGATCGTATTTCTTTTTGGGCGAAATATACACCGACCTGCCTTTGCCATTAACTGAGCCGGTTACTGAACATTGCGGCAGTTGTTCCGCCTGCATTGATATCTGTCCGACCCAGGCGATTGTTGCACCTTATGAGCTGGATGCTCGCCGGTGTATTTCATACCTGACCATTGAGCTGCGAGGCAGCATTCCGCTGGAATTTCGATCCATGATGGGGAATCGAATCTATGGTTGTGATGATTGCCAGCTGGTCTGTCCATGGAACAAATTTGCCCAGATGACCACTGAGTCCGCCTATTTACCTCGTGAAGGGCTGGATGCACCCAAGCTGGTGGATTTATTTGCTTGGACAGAACAGGAATTTCTGCAACGCCTTGAAGGCAGTCCGATTCGCCGTATTGGCTATGAGTGTTGGCTTCGCAACATTGCGATTGCCTTGGGTAATGCCGAAACTTCAGAGCCAGTGATAGTCGCATTAAACAGTCGGGTAGAACACCCTTCAGAGCTGGTCCGTGAACATGTGATCTGGGCCTTGCAGCAACATTCCAGTCAGTCATAAAGCTGTCATTAACTCCCGATAGAGTCTCGTGCCTGTAGGTTCTTAAACTGGAGTGGGTGTGAGATTAAGTCTGGTATCAAAATGGCTAGCGTTTTTTATGGCTGCCAGTTTAATGATTGCGGTGTTGGCAGGTATCTGGGGATGGCAACAATTAGATAAGCCCTATCAGATAGCCCAACAGTTTCAGCAATTCAAATCCCGATTTGATATCGAAGTGCGGGTTTTACTGGCCCGTTATCTGGCTTCCGGTGATGCGGATTTGCTTCAACAAGCTGAAACACAGCTTATTGAATTGTCTGCAGTTGAACAAACTTGGCTTGATGAGCAGGAGAATCAAACGATTCAATCTGCCATCAGTGTGCTACAGGAAAAAGTATTTGAAGTGCGTGAAGCTGGGAAATTGGCCGGTAACCCACAAGCTTTACTGATTCAAAACGAACGGGAACGAGATGGTGAAATTGGTCTTTTGATCGACTATGCCAACAATGTTGAAGCTGAAGGCCATCCTTATCAGCAAGCTTTTACCGCACTATTAGCAGAATTAAGTCGCCAACTAAATAATATTGGCCGTCTGCGACAACGTTATATCGAATTGCAAACCGATGAAATTCAATCAGCTCTATTGGCGGCCAATGCTTCATTTATCAATAAGTTAGAAGAATTAAACACCCTACCAAAATTTGGTATTTACTCAGAAGTAAATAGCGAAGCATTAATCCCACAGCAACCGGAAGAGCTTGGGCAGCGCGGCATTGACTCTTTGTTCTCATTGAGCCGGCGCTATGAAAAAGAATTGAGCAACACATTGCAATTTGATCAGCAGCTGCAAGAAAAGCGCGTTGCTTTGGGTGGCGAGATTTCTACGTTTGCCAACACGCTGGATCAGTTTCAGTTAAAAATACAAGACATCAAAGCAAGCATTATTCAGCAAGTGCAATGGATTATGACGGTCGTTGTTACCCTCATTATTATTGCCATCCTGCTGTTGTACTTTTTACAGCAAAGGATTATCAGATTCCTGTTACAGCTGGAGCATTATTTCAGCCAAATGATTAAAGGCAATTTTCAACAAAGTCTGGTATCCGATCTGCCGTTTATCGAATCACGATCGGTTGAGCAATCGGCATTGCAACTGCAACGTTATTTTGCTCAGTTAATTGATAAGCTGACTCAACAATCTCAAAATGTGCTGGCGGCGAGTAGCGAATTGCAGGCGGCCTCTATGCAAGCGGTCACAGTCAATAAACAACAGATTGCTGCCACCGAGGAAGTTTCAGCGGCAGTGAACGAATTATCGTATTCTTTTAAAGAAGTGGCACAAAGCGCATCAAATGCAGCTGAATCTACGCAACAGGCAACACAAGCAACGGAGCAAGCCGGTCTACAGTTAAGCAGCGCCGCCCAAGCTAGCCAGCAACTTGCTGAAGATTTGTTGGCATTTGAAACCACGATGAATACATTGGAACAACGCGGTAAAGATATCAGCCAGGTGTTGGTGGTGATTCAAAGTGTGGCCGAACAAACCAATCTGTTGGCTTTGAATGCGGCTATTGAAGCAGCGAGAGCTGGCGAGCATGGTCGGGGTTTTACTGTAGTGGCCGATGAGGTTCGGCAGTTGGCAAACCGTACCAAACAATCAACGGAAGAAATTCAGACCATAATTGTCGAACTGGTGAAAAGTAGCAGCGAAGCCGCTGAAACAGTTCGATCTCAAAGTTTGTCTGCCGAACACTGTGCTGAACAAGGCTTAAAAGCAAAAACATCAATGAGTCCGGTGATAACCGCGGTGCAGAATATTCATCAGATAAATGCTTCTATTGCTACGGCAACCCAACAACAAACCGCTGTAGTGGATGATATCGCCAGAAGTACTGAGCAAATTAAACTGCGTTCCGATACGGTTAACCAGCAGATCACAGAAATAGACCAGGCTGGCCACAGTCTCAATCAAGTCAGCCACAGCCTGAATCAATTGGTCGGACAGCTAAAACAATAAATTGATACACAGTAAGTCAGGGTAAAACATGATGAATAACCATTTTGATCAGCTTCTGCAAAAGCAATTGTCACGCCGCTCGGTGTTGCAGTTTAGTCTGGGCGCGATGCTGGCGTCAGCGATGCCATTGTCTTCAGCTGCCACGATGCTTCGCAATCATGTTCAAATGCTTGGCTTTAAGCCGATTCAGGCAGCTGATTTACTGGATGAAGTCGTGGTACCAGAAGGCTATAGGGCGGAGGTGTTTTACCGCTGGGGTGATCCGATTTCAGATGGACCAGCATTTAACATGGATGCCAGCAACAGCGCTGCCGATCAATTGCAGCAAGCCGGTATGCACCATGATGCTTTGCAGTATTTCCCACTACCCAAAGGCTCAAACAGTAATGATCACGGCTTGTTGGTGATGAATCATGAATATCTCGATCTTGATGTCATTCATACCGATGGCAGCCATGACCATTCACCGGAAACCTATAACGCCGACAAAGTCGCCAAAGAGCAAAATGCGCACGGCGTTTCACTGATTGAAGTCAAGCAGGTTGATGGTCAATGGCAAATTGTCCGGCCATCAAGTTATGCAAGACGGCTGACTGCAAATACTGAAATGACTGTTAGTGGCCCGGCAGCAGGACATGAGTTGATGAAAACTCAAGCCGATCCTGAAGGTAAAAAAGTATTGGGTACATTTAATAATTGTGCGAATGGCAAAACACCGTGGGGCACTTATCTGACCTGCGAAGAGAATTTTCATTACTACTTTGTTTATGATGCAAAACAGCCTAGAGACGCTGATACCGAACGCCGTTGGCAGCGTTACAAATTAGGCTTCAGTTATTACGGTTGGCAGCAGTTTGACCCTCGGTTTGATCTGGATAAAGAACCCAATGAAGCCAATCGTTTTGGCTGGGTCGTCGAGTTTGATCCTTATGATCCACAAAGCATTCCGGTAAAACGCACAGCTCTGGGCCGGTTTGCCCATGAAAATGTGGCTCACAAAATCGGTAAAGATGGTCGTCTGGCGTTTTACTCGGGTGATGATTCTAAATTTGAATACATCTATAAATTCATAACCCGCGATGCTTGGGATGGCACTCTGGGAGCACATCATGGACGTCTGTTGGATGACGGAATTCTCTATGCTGCTCGTTTTGAAGAAGATGGCAGTGCTCGTTGGTTACCGTTGGTATTTGGTGAAAATGGCTTAACTGCTGAAAATGGTTTTGTCGATCAAGCCAATGTATTGATTCATGCCCGCGCAGCAGCAGATATCGTTGGCGCCACCAAAATGGATCGACCTGAATGGATCACCGTACATCCACACACCGATGATGTGTTTGTGTCGCTGACCAATAACAGCGATCGGGGTAGTGAAGGCAAACCTGCTAAAGATGAGGCCAATCCGCGTAATCAGAATCTATTTGGTCATATCATTAAATTCAGTGAAACCGATGCCACAGCAACTGAGTTCAACTGGCAGGTGTTTGTACTGGGTGGTGAAGGTGAAGCCGAACAGTTTGCCAATCCGGATGGCTTATATATAGATGACCGCGGTGTATTGTGGATTCAGACCGATGTCAGTTCCAGTGTGATGAATGATGGACCGTTCAAATATTTTGGTAATAACCAAATGCTGGCGGCTGATCCCGATACTGGCGAAATACGCCGTTTTCTGACGGGACCAATTGGTTGTGAAGTCACCGGCGTTATCATGACGCCGGATATGAAAACCATGTGGGTCAATATTCAACATCCCGGTGAAATGCCTGAAGTTTTGGAAAATCGTGGCATCGTTAAGTCTCCTCAAAACCCTGCTGCTGCCAGCAACTGGCCTGATCATCAACCTAATGGCAGACCACGTTCTGCCACAGTGCTTATTACCAAAGAAGATGGTGGGGTGATTGGGACTTGAATCTTGGTAATTAACCACAGATACCCGGAGAGCACTGAGGTTTGAAAAATATTTATCCGCTCCGTGCCCCTGTGGTTAAGCCAAAAAGTCTGCGTTCATCTGCGAAATTTGTGGATTAAAGCTTTACAGTGCCGGCACCAAAAACTTCAGATTCAATTGAAAGCTAATCCTTCGGCAGATCCTTAAACGCCGCGATGGCATCTCTTCTGGCTTGTTTGTAATCCACTACCGGTTGCGGATAGCCGCATTGCTCGCGAAGTTCTGCTGGTGGATTATGGATTTGTTTGATTGGTATGTCTTTTAACTCCGGAACAAAGCGTTTGATAAATAATCCCTGCGGGTCGTAACGTTCGGATTGCAGGGTGGGGTTGAATACCCGAAAGTAGGGTGCAGCGTCGACGCCGGTTGAAGCACTCCATTGCCAGCCGCCGTTATTAGCGGCGAATTCACCGTCAATTAAAGTCTGCAAGAAATACTGTTCACCACGTCGCCAGTCGAGCAGTAGCAGTTTGCTGAGAAAGCTTGCAGTAATCATTCTGAGACGGTTATGCATCCAACCAGTTTGGTTGAGTTGGCGCATCGCTGCATCAACAATCGGGAAGCCGGTTTTGCCTTCGCACCAGGCTTTAAATCCGGCGTCATCATCGAGCCAGATAACTTTTTCGGTTTCTGGTTTGAATGCTTTACCCATGCTCAGGCGTGGAAAATACAGCAATAACTGTTTGTAAAAATCCCGCCAGGCGAGTTCGCGAAGCCAGTCATCATGACGCCAGTCCCGATTGGCTTCACCGCAATAAAACTGAATGGTGGCCAGTAATCTTCTTGGGCCTAACTGGCCGTTGGCCAGATAGGGTGACAAAGTGCTGGTGGCCGGTTTGCTGGGAAAATCACGTTGGTTTTTGTAATCATCCAGTTTGATTTCACAAAAAGCCGAAAGTCGTTCCAAGGCTTTTTGTTCGTTGCCGGGCCATAAGTCATCACGAAATTCTCCGGCCCAATCACATTTTAATAATTCCAGCTTTAAGGCTTTACCCTGTGATTTTGGCTCGGCATAAGGTGCTTGCTGAATATCTTTGAGGATTTGCAGCCAGCGACGGTAATAGGGCGTGAATACTTTAAAAGGATCATCCTGCTGAGTTTTTACCGGTAAGGAGACCAGTAAATCTTCGGCAAGCAGATGCACGTTAATATTGGCTTTAGTTAATGCATCATTAACGGCCCGATCGCGACGTTGTTCATCCAGCGGTGTTTCGGCTTGAAACCAGATATCGTGGATAGAGCGTTGCTGGCAGAATCGAAGCAACTCAGCAGGAACATCGGCAAAATAATCCACTTCAAGTATATGAAATTCAATACCGAGACGAGCAAGCCGATCAGCAAGATCCTGCAACACTGCTGCGCGAAAGCCTAATCTAGCAGGAGACTCATGATGTTGCTGCCATTGCTTCGGAGTCGCACAGAACACTACCTGGATTGGCCCTTGTTCGGCTGCCAGGGCCAATGCAGGATGATCATCAAGGCGTAAATCATTGCGTAACCAGACCAGTTGCGTTGCTTGCATAGTGTTTCCTTACGGTAAATTTCTGAACAGATATTCAGCACGCTGGCTGATGGCCTGTTGTTCATCTTGAGATTTGTTGTGCCAGTTTTTGACCTGCATACCGAGACGAGGGTTTTTACTCAGCAAGTCCTGATGTCGGTCGACAAAATGCCAGTACAGCGTGGTAAATGGACAAGCGTTATCGCCACTGGCTTGCTTGGGATTAAATGGGCAAGACTTGCAATAATTGGACATGCGATCAATATAAGCACCGCTGGCAATATAGGGTTTGGAACCGACGATGCCGCCATCGGCGTATTGGCTCATACCCAATGTATTCGGGATCTCCACCCAGGCAACGGCATCGACGTACATCGCCAGATACCACTCATGAATGGCATTGGGTTTAACGCCCCATAACAAGGCAAATAACCCCGTCACCATCAGCCGTTGAATATGGTGACCGTATCCATGATCCAACACCTGTTTGACGCTGTGATGCAGGCAGGTCATTTCGGTTTCGGCAGTCCAATACAATGCTGGCAGATTGCGCCGGGCATTGAGTGCATTCATCTGCAGCCAGTCATCGCGATAGGTCCAGTACAAACCACGAACATATTCACGCCAACCGAGAATTTGCCGGATAAAACCTTCCACCGCGTTTAATGGTGCTTTATTGTCGGTGTGCGCTTTTTCAGCCGCTGCAATCACTTCTGCGGGGGACAGTAGTTTGAGATTCAGGCAGGTCGATAAGCGTGAATGATAAAGCCACGGTTCATCAGTCCACATCGCATCCTGATAATCGCCGAAATGTTTCAGTCGATGCTGGATAAAATCCTTTAGTGCCTCTAGTGCTTGTTGACGAGTGACCGGCCAGTTAAAGGTTTCAATATTGCCGTAGAGATCCGGCAGAAATTTCTCAACATCCGTTATGACTTGTCTGGTGATGTCATCCGCTCCAAACAATAAAGGCGCAGGCAATTTGGATGGTCCTTTTTTGCCAAACCTTTTGCGGTTGTCCTTATCAAAATTCCATTGACCGCCAATCGGCTGATCATCTTCCATCAGGATTTGCCGGCTTTTACGCAGTTGGCGATACCAGAATTCCATTCGCGGTTGTTTGCGATTGGCTAACCAGGCTTTGAATTCGCCTTTTTCACTGATGAAATGCTGATCGGCCAGCCATTCAATCTCGATATCAACATCATTGGCGCACTGCTGTATTTCATTCATCACCCGGACATCACCAGGCAATACGCAGCGAATTTTTTCAAATGAATCGTGTTTTAACGTGGCAGATAAAGCGTCATAAAAACTGGTTTTTTTATCTTTTAACGTCCAATAATTCAGCGGATAGTTATCGGTTTTGAGTTTTTCAGCAAAGTGCCGCATCGCTGATAAAAATAAAACCGTGCGCTGTTTACTCGATAAATACTCTGTGGACTCAGCCGACACTTCAGCCATCCACAGTCGATCACGCTGAGAATCAAATTCATCGAACAATAGACTCTCGGCATCAAGTTGATCACCGAGAATAAGATTGAGATAACGCAGTTTAGGCATTTAATGTCGACAGTGCCGCCAGCCACAAAAAAAACGCAGCGCCGTAAGATAGATGTCCACGCAGCTGCATCAGCTCCGCAGAATAGATTTCGCTGAGTTGCTGTCGTTCATATAAGTGCAAGCCGATAAATGATAATGCCGCCAGCCATAGCCAGTAATGTGTGGGAGATAACAACCAGCACCAGGCCCATAGCATGGTGGAAACACTGACAATCACTACATGTTGGGGCAGCTTTTCACCGCTGCTGGCATACCAGAGCAGGCCACCCAGAAAACTGAAAATTAATGCCGCATAACTGAGCAGCCAGTCGATAGCATATAGATAGCCTAGCCAGCTCATAATCGCCAATCCTAAAAAAGGCAACAGTCCGGCATAGCCTAAAATTCTTTGTGTATTGGAGATCATGAAGCCTCCTCTGCTGGTAAACGTAAGGTTTCAATCAATAATTGTTTGGGGCGAAGTTTTAACAAAAATCGTAGCTGGATTTTGTAGGCATCCAGATCAAAATATTGTGGTTCAGCATATCGCTGTTGCAGCTTTTCATAAGCATCATGCTGATTTTTGATAGTACCAAGATACAGCCATTGATCGACCAGATGAAAGTGCGCCGCTTCATAATCCCCATCTGCCGGCAGTTCGGTAATGACAACCGGTCCTTTCCAGGGCCAGACCTGATTTTTAATACCCGATAACGCAGTTTGCAATCGCAGGTTGTACCGTATTGTCGGTTCTTCACCGCAGCAGGCACCCAAACATTTTTTTAATTGATAACCAAAACAGCCATTTTTAGTTTTTTCCAGGCCGCAAAGTTTCTGACACAGCTGATGTTCAGTAATCAAATCAAGCAGTTTTTTTTCTGCCTGTTTCTGACTGCGAAACAATCCATAACGCTGACTTATATCTGGTGGTTGATGTAAGTCAGCCATTTCGATAGTGGTTCGATGGTAACCCTTATCATCAACGGTTAATGCGATTTGATAAAGTCGTTTGGCTTTGGTCTGACGACGGTTATAGCGAGGGGTTTTGCTTTTGATTAAGTGGTTTTCCAGTAGCTGGGCACCAAAATCAGAAGGGGTTTCGATAAAATCGATATGCTGCAGTTGTTGCTGCATTTCCGTGTTGCGTAGTTTGCCATTCTGAACAAAATGACTGAGCACACGTTGTTTGATATTGACCGATTTGCCGATATATAACAGTGCGCCTTGTTCATCAAAAAATTGATAGATGCCGGGACGTTCGGGCAGTTTATTGATTTCAGCAATATCCAGATGGCTGGGCAAGCGGGTTTGTTGTGATAATTGCTTACAGGTTTGCTGAATAGTTAATTCATCAAAATCTTGTTGAGTCTGCTGGAATAGTTCAAGAATAACTTGGGCATCATCCATTGCCCGATGCCGTTGATGAATGGTCAGGCCGAGCCGGGCAACAATCGCATCAATACCATGACGGCGTTGCTCAGGGTATAACAAACGGCTGATTTTGACTGAACATAACGTTTTGGCAGAAAAGGTTATACCAATGCGACGAAACGATTCGCGGATAAAACCATAATCAAAGCGCACATGATGGGCAACAAACACTTTGCCAGCTAGACGTTGCTGCAATTCTTCAGCAATGTCGGAAAAGGACGGTTGATTTAACACCATTGAATCGGTAATGCCAGTGAGTTTGCTGATCCAAGGTGGAATGCCGATACCCGGATTGATCAAGGTTTGCCAGCGATCGGTTTCCACCCCATTAGTGATTTCAATCAAAGCAATCTCAGTAAGACGATCACGAATTGAATTACCACCCGTGGTCTCACAATCGAGCAATATCATTTTTTCCGGGAACCCTACTAAGGGTTTCATACGTGATTGACCTGCTTACGCTGACGACGGCACCGCTCCGAACAGTAAAGCACCTGCTCCCAGCTCTCACACCATTTCTTTCGCCAGCTAAACGGACGGTTGCAGATAAGGCACTGCTTTGTTGGTAAGTTTGGTTTGAGATGCGCCATTACAATCACAATTTAATTGAGTGTGATGATCATCCTGCGGTTGTCGTGAAATTACCGTGAATTGAAATTGTTATAAATTTTAAATTTACTCAGGTGCTTTAATCATATGTTCGCGATAGTGTTGCAGTTCGCGAATAGAGTCTTTGATATCGTCCATCGCCAGATGTGATGATTTTTTCTTGAAGGATTTTTCGACTTTGGGTGCCCAACGTCGCGCAATTTCCTTAAAGCTACTCACATCAAGATTACGGTAATGGAAATAGGCTTCCAGTTCCGGCATCAAACGCGCCATAAAGCGGCGATCCTGACAGATACTATTGCCACACATAGGGGAGATACCTGCAGGTACGTGTTTTTTCAAAAATTCCAGGGTTTCTTGTTCGGCCTGCTCGACGGTAACAATGCTGTTCCGAACGCGGTCAGCCAGTCCAGAGCCACCGTGTTGTTTGGTGTTCCAGTCATCCATACCAGACAGAATACTATCGGGTTGATGAATCGCAATGATGGGGCCTTCAGCCAAAATGTTCAGTTCGCTGTCAGTGACAATGGTGGCGATTTCGATAATATAGTCGTTATTGGTATCAAGACCGGTCATTTCCAGGTCAATCCAGATCAGGTTATGTTTGCTTTTGGCCATGGGCTCCGTCTTTTTATTACTACAGATTTAGGTGAACTATGTTGCCATTGATTGTATCAAAGGCTAATGTACACGACACCTTATACGATTCTAACTGGTTTAAAAAATTATGAACGAATTTAGCTGGATATTTTTAATTGCACTGGCCCTGATGACAGGGATAGAGATTTGGTTGTCATTGCGTCAACGTCGCCATGTGCTGGCGAATCGCGATGAAGTGCCTGCCGCATTTCGTGAGCAAATCGGTTTATCTGCACATCAGAAAGCCG
Source organism: Methylophaga sp. (assembly GCF_048266885.1). Classification (GTDB taxonomy): domain Bacteria; phylum Pseudomonadota; class Gammaproteobacteria; order Nitrosococcales; family Methylophagaceae; genus Methylophaga. Next base: position 46,828 of record NZ_JBLWYR010000007.1, on the reverse strand, counting down.
CTGATTATACCGTTGCCAAAGGCGCTCAAATGCGTCGCGAAAGCTGGTTTGGTGCAGTTGTGTTAATCCTTTGGACTTTGGGCGGTGGTTTGGCGTTATTGTCTGGAGCTTGGGAAGCATTAGGTTGGTCAGCCATGACAACCGGTGTGGTATTGATTTTAAGCTTTCTAGTGATTGGTTCATTGCTGGAATTACCGTTGTCCTGGTATCGCACTTTCGTGATGGAAGAGAAATTCGGCTTTAACCGAAATACACCGGCCTTGTTTCTAGGTGACTTTGGCAAGCAATTGTTGCTGATGTTGGTGCTGGGCGCTCCAATTGCTTGGGTAACATTATGGTTGATGAATAGCACCGGTGAATTCTGGTGGTTATATTTATGGGCGGCTTGGATGGTTTTTGCCGTAGTGATGATGTGGGCCTATCCAGCCTTTATTGCACCGTTGTTTAACAAATTTACGCCATTAGATGATGCCAATCTGAAAGAAAAAGTTGAAAGTTTATTGCAACGTTGTGGTTTCAAAAGCCAAGGTATTTATGTAATGGATGGCTCACGTCGCAGTGGACATGGCAATGCCTATTTCACTGGCTTGGGTAATAACAAACGCATCGTATTTTTTGATACGTTGCTTAATACCCTTAATGAAGACCAGATTGAAGCGGTACTGGCACATGAATTGGGTCATTTCCGTCGCAAACATGTCGTTAAAAATATGCTGATGATGGCTGTGATGAGCTTAGTTGGCCTGGCATTGTTAGGCTGGGCTTCAACACAAACCTGGTTCTACACTGGTCTGGGTGTCGAGACACAAAACAATGCGATTGCACTGATTCTGTTTATGCTGGTTATTCCGGTATTCAGTTTCTTCCTGCATCCGTTGATGACATCTATGTCACGCAAATACGAGTTTGAAGCAGATGCGTATGCGGCATCGGTTTCCAATGCCGATGATTTGATTACGGCACTGGTGGCGTTATATAAAGAAAATGCCAGTACGTTGACGCCTGATCCATTAGTTTCAGCAATTTATGATTCACATCCACCCGCATCGCTACGTATTGCCGCTTTGCAAACACGAGCGGTTGTCTAATCGATGCGTTATTTAGTAGCTATGGTTTTCCTCAGTGTCAGCGCTACAGCGCTGGCACAGGGAAAACAATTACACGATGCCAATTGCATGCAATGTCATGCTTCACTAACCGATGGGCAACCGAATTCAATTTATTCACGTGCTGATCGTGGTGTAAAAACGTTGGATGGCTTAGGAAAACGGGTGGCTAATTGTGCGATTGCTGCGGATGTGAATTGGACTGCAACACAGCAAAAACAAGTAGTGGATTATCTTAACAGTCAGTTTTATAAGTTCTGACTAACGCAACGTAAGGCAATTTCTACCAGCAGCTTTTGATTCATACAAAGCAACATCAGCACGTTCAATGATATTCAATGTTGTATCGCCCGGTTGATACTGGCTCAGACCAACGGAGACGGTCACGGTCCCAATTGTTTCTTCACTGTCTTTTTTCTTCAAGTTGCTGCTAGCAAGCTGCTGCCGAATCAGATCAGCTATTTGTACCGCTTTGTGGGCTGGGGTGTCGATAAAGATGATTGCCATCTCTTCGCCGCCAAAACGAGCTGCAATATGTAACTTATCCTCACAATGTTTTTTCAACAAGCTGGCAAAAAACTGTAAGACACGATCGCCTAATAGATGTCCAAACCTGTCGTTAACCAGTTTAAAGTGATCAATATCGAATAAGCCTAACGTGAAGGTCTTATTGCCATTTTGGCAAAGATCACTTAATTTTTTGTTCAAGCAGCTACGATTTAGCAAGCCGGTTAAACCATCTGTTTTTGCTTGTTGTTTAACGATCTCTAACTCAGCTCTCAATCGAAGTATTTCTTGTGTGGTGGCTGCTAACTCCTGTTTCAAATCACTGCTGGATTGACCCAATTTACGAGTGTTTTCCAATATCTCAGAAAGTACACCTTTAATTTCTGTAATGTCTTCGGATTGTTCCAGTTTGGTTTGCTGGAGGACTAGATCATCAGAGAAATCACCAGCAGCTAATTCAACCTTGTTGAGCTGATTCATTGTGTTGTCGACAACCAGCCTTAACCCATTGTTAGTTGCCTCAAGCTTTTCCGGCATACCCATTAAGATATATTTTTCATATAGCTGTTGAGTGAGTTCAGGGCTAATTTTCTGTTGCTGTTGCAAGCGACTGTCGATAGCTTTTTTTAATGCCTGATTTGAGCCAGCGACATATTCGTACCAGACGGCATAGTTAACAGGATTAACAGGGGTTTGGTGTTGATTGATAAAGGGTAACGTGCGGCGTAGGTTTTCGGATGCCTGATGAAAAGGCTCAGTGTAAACAGGTGGGAACGAGGATGGTGTTGACACAAAATATCCTTCTTGAAGAGGCTTGCTCAAGCAAATTTGCGTTTTAATTTAAACAGCACGGGAACAATCAAAAGCACGGCCAACCAAGGAAGATACTGTAAAAATAATGCGCTTGGTGTATTCGCTTTTGCTACCAGATAGGTCAGGATTAAAAAGCTAATCATCGCCAGGTTTTGTACCCAATTATTTGCAGCCAATACACTGCCTAATTGGGTGATATCAGCATGCATCTGAATTAGTGCATTGAGTGGAATAATAAATAAACCGCCAAAAAAACCAAAGCCAATTATTGCCAAGGCAAACGGCCAAACTGAACTGAGATAAGGAATGATAAATAGCATGGCTATCATCCCTATTGCACCGACCAAAATGATAGAAAAGTGAATCTGTTGCCGGCACAGCTTTCCTGCCAGTAATGAACCACTAATAATCCCCAGCCCTGAGCAGGCAAGTAATCCTTGAATCACGATGGTGTTGTCTTCATTCAGCACGATTTTGGCAAACGCAGGAAATACCGCCAGCATGGTTTGTGATAAGGCCCAAAATAACGACAACCCTAATATCGAAAACCAGATGATGGGATTGCTTGTGACTAGTTTAACGTTGGTTTTTAATTGTTTTCCCTGACCATAGGCCTTCCAGTTGAAATTCCTATCTGTTTGACCTGAAAGTTTTACTGGCAGACGCCATGCTAACCATAACTCCAATAATGATAAACCAACCAGACACCAACCTAACGGGGCTATCAGTCGAATAATATCGGCTTCATTCTGATAAGTCTGACCACTTAATAGCCATTCAAACAGGATGGTGAACACAATGATTCCACTGAGAATAGCCACAATACTGGTGGCTTGGAGGAAACCGTTGGCGGGGGCAATTTCACTTTTGCCAGCTAATTCACGAATATAACCGTATTTGGCAGGTGAATAGATCGCACTTTGTGCCGCTAAAACGAAGGTCAAGACAAAGGCAAAGATAAACCAGCCTTGATAATAAGAGAGTGTTATCAGCAGAGTGACAATAACGGCAGAAAACGCTGACCATCGCATTATGCCGGGTTTAGCAAACCGATCTGAAAGATAGCCTGCTGGAGTAAACAATAAAATAAAAGGTAATAATATTAAGGCGTTAACAATCGCCGTCAGACCAACTTGCGCTGCATCATCATAAATCTTGAAGATAGTATTTTGCACAATAATTTTATGGCCCAGATCGACCATGGCGTTGATAAAGGCCACAGCGAGAAAAGGGCCTAGAGCCGAGAAGCGTAAAGTCATCTGTAAGTTAACTTTTATCCTGAAGTCGGACCGCCAGTACATCACAAAGGGCATGGTGCAATATGGCGTTTGCAGTCGAACCTAATAACATTTTGATGCCTTTACGCCCATGTGAGCCTACGACAATCAGGTCCACATTTTTTTCTTCAGCAATTCGCACGATATCGCGGCCTGGGCTGCCAAACTCAATCCATTGACTGTTTGGCTCAATATCAAATTTTTCTCCTAAAGCAGACAGTTGTTTTTTGCCTGCATCAAGTAAAGCTTCACGCATGTCCGCATCAACACTAATCATTGGCTCATAAGCAAAATCGGTGAGCGGGAAATCCTCTACGATATGGCATAAGCTCAAACGAGTATTGTTAGCTACAGCCAGTGCTTTGGCACGATGAATCACCATATCCGTATGGTTGGAAAAATCCGCTGCAATCAGAATATGTTGATAAAGGGCCATTAGAGTCTCTCCTCTGAATAAAAAAAGGCAGGGGAGACCCTGCCTTAATAAGTCTTATTTTTCGCTTTCCAGAAAACGCTCTGCATCCAGCGCTGCCATACAGCCTGCTCCAGCTGAAGTAATCGCCTGGCGGTAAATAGGATCAGATACATCACCAGCTGCAAACACGCCAGGAATACTGGTTTGTGTGCCTTTTTTCAGGATAATGTAATCATGTTGCATTTCCAGCTGACCTTTGAACATAGAAGTGTTGGGTTGGTGACCGATGGCGATAAACACACCCTGCACCGGAACTTCTTGAGTATCACCGGTTTCGGTGCTTTTAACTCGAATACCCGTCACACCTGCATTATCACCTAGCACCTCATCCAGTGTGTGATTCCACAGGATTTCCACATTGCCGGTTTCGGCTTTTTTCAGTAACTGATTACTGAGGATCTTTTCGCTACGAAAGCTGTCACGACGATGGATGATCGTGACTTTGGAAGCGATATTGGATAAATACAATGCTTCTTCTACGGCAGTATTACCGCCACCAATCACGGCGACAGGCTGATTTTTATAGAAAAAACCATCACATGTTGCACAAGCCGACACACCGCGACCTTTGAAGGCATCTTCAGAATCCATGCCCAGATATTTTGCTGAAGCACCGGTCGCAATAATCAATGCATCAGCAGTGTATTCACCCGCATCACCAGTTAATTTGAACGGACGCTGCGTTAAATCTGCAGTATGAATATGGTCAAAAATAATGTCAGTGCCAAAACGTTCTGCATGTTTTTGCATACGCTGCATTAATTCTGGACCTTGAACACCATCAGCATCACCAGGCCAGTTATCGACATCTGTTGTGGTGGTTAACTGACCACCTTGTTCAATACCGGTGATTAATACGGGCTCTAAAGCAGCTCGAGCAGCATATACTGCGGCTGTGTAACCCGCAGGGCCAGAACCTAAAATCAGTAGTCGGCAGTGTTTGCTGTCCGCCATATGAGTATCTCCCAGTATCAAATAAAAAAGCAGGCGATTAGAGTACCCATTGCTTTGCCTTTGGACAAGCATCAGCTGCTAAAACCTGTGTTAGAATCTGCGCTTAATCAATTGGCTTCATTGGAATTATCACATTGGCACAAGCGACACGGGCAAACGACAAAAATAAAGCGGAAGTCACCGCTGGCGCAGTCGGATTCCGACTTCGCGAAGCAGCACTGATCTTGGCGCTGGCATTAGCTGCTTATTTATTACTGTCTTTAGTAACTTACGAACCTACTGACCCCGGCTGGTCCACCACCGGAACGGATGACCTGATTGCCAACAGTGGCGGCATCGTTGGCGCATGGCTTGCGGATGCATTGTTGTATGGGTTTGGTTTTCCTGCCTATCTTGCGCCCTTAATGTTGGGCTTTAGTGGTTGGCTTTTATTTAGTTGGGGCAAGCGCGCTGATGGTGATGATGCGTTACATTTCTGGGTATTGAAATCAGTTGGTTTGGTGATGGCATTAGCCGCTGCCAGCGGGTTGTCATCATTAAGTTTGGTTGATTACGCCGGATTGTTGCCTTTGGGTGCTGGTGGTGTATTGGGCGAAGTAGTTGGTCATGGATTTGAATCGGTATTTGGCGCTTCCGGCACCAGTTTATTGTTATTGGCGCTGTTGTTGACCGGGGTGACGTTATTTACCGGCTTATCTTGGTTGATGGTGATTGACCGATTGGGTGCTATGGCGATGGTGGTATTAATCCATGTTGCCCGTTGGAGCCGTGAGTTACAGGGAAATCTGCAAGTTCGCCGCACCCGCCAGCAACGTGAAGAAACCTTTATCGCGCAGAAAGAAAAAATGCAGCATAAAGCCAAAGTGCGTGTTGAGCCTCAATTGCAAGTGAAAGAACCGAGCAAACGAGAAGAAAAAGAACGTCAACAACCCTTATTTGAAACGCCTGATGCGCCGGGAATGCCGACGTTATCTCTCCTTGATTTGCCTAAAGCGGTCACTGCTGGATATAGCGAAGAAGTGTTGCAGGCATTATCGCGTTTGGTCGAGTTGAAGTTAAAAGATTTCGGTGTGGAAGTACAGGTGGTCGAAGTTCAACCAGGCCCTGTGGTTACTCGCTTTGAATTACAACCTGCCGCCGGTATTAAAGTCAGTCGCATCAGTGGTCTGGCAAAAGATTTGGCCCGAGCTTTATCGATTACCAGTGTACGTATTGTTGAAATTATTCCAGGCAAACCGTTTGTTGGTTTGGAAATCCCCAATGAAATTCGTGAAGTGGTTCGGTTACGAGAAATTCTGGCCTGTAGTGATTATGAAAACAGCAAATCACCATTGGTCATGGCCTTGGGTAAAGATATTGCTGGCAGACCTGTGGTGGCCAACCTTGAAAAAATGCCACATCTGTTGGTGGCCGGTACCACCGGTTCGGGTAAATCAGTCGCAGTAAATGCGATGATTTTGAGCTTGTTATACAAAGCCACACCTAAAGAAGTTCGCCTGATCATGGTCGACCCGAAAATGCTGGAATTATCGATTTACGAAGATATTCCGCATTTGTTGACACCTGTCGTTACCGATATGAAAGAAGCCGCCAATGCGTTGCGGTGGTGTGTCGCGGAAATGGAAAGACGCTATCCGCTTATGGCGGCATTAGGCGTGCGTAATATTGCTGGTTATAACAAGAAAGTGCAGGACGCCATTGATAGTGGCGAACCAATTCCAGACCCAATGGCTGAAGTATTGCCCGGTGAACCGATTCCTACTTTAGAAACCCTGCCATTTATCGTAGTCATCATCGATGAATTAGCCGATATGATGATGGTAGTCGGTAAACAGGTTGAAGAACTGATTGCTCGACTGGCACAAAAAGCTCGTGCTGCCGGTATTCATTTAATTCTGGCAACTCAAAGACCATCGGTGGATGTTATTACCGGTTTGATTAAAGCCAATATCCCGACGCGCATGGCTTTTCAGGTATCGTCGCGAATTGATTCGCGCACTATTCTTGATCAGATGGGCGCAGAGCAGTTATTAGGGCAGGGCGATATGTTGTATCTGCCACCTGGCAGTGGATTGCCTGAGCGGGTACATGGCGCCTTTGTCGATGATCATGAAGTACATGCTGTAGTCAATTTCTTAAAAACTCAGGGCGGCCCGAACTATCTGGAAGAAATTACCCAGGATAATTCCGATGATGATAGCGAAGGTGGTAGCGGCATCGGTGATGCTAGTGATGGCGAATCAGATCCACTCTATGACCAGGCAGTGCAGATTGTCACCGAAAGCCGTCGGGCATCAGTTTCTGGCGTACAACGACGTTTGAAAATTGGTTATAACCGTGCGGCCCGTATTGTGGAAGCTATGGAGGCTGCAGGCGTGGTTTCGGCGATGCAAACGAACGGTAGTCGTGAAGTATTAGCTCCACCACCACGCAATTGATGCAATTAGTTTGTAACAGTTGATGTCTTAGTTGTTCCTAAAACGATTTGGAGTATAAAAATGATTAAACGCTGTGCAACACAGTGGTTGCTGCTTGGATGGTTAATTTTGCCACCAATGGCGTTTGCAGAATCGGCGGTTGATAAGCTTAATGCGTTTGTGCAAGAGGTCTCTCAGTTAGAAGCCGACTTCCAACAAACCGTAATCGATACCGATGGTCAGGTGTTAGAAGAAGCGACTGGTCAGTTTTTATTATCCAGGCCTGGGAAATTTCGTTGGGATTATGACACGCCTTTTCCTCAGCAAATCGTTGCTGATGGTGAGCGAATTTGGTTTTATGATGTCGATTTAGAACAAATCACTGTCAAATTACAAGATGAAGCTTTAGCCGAAACGCCTGCGGGCTTATTGTCAGGAAATACACTGCCGGAAGCGGAATATCATATTCGTGAACTGGAATCAGAAGATCAACTTCAGTGGGTTCGATTGGTGCCAAAAGAGTCTGATAATAATTATCAAACAGTGGCATTGGCTTTTGATGATAATGGCATTCGAGAAATGTTGATGGTAGATAGTTTTGATCAACGCACCCGTTTGGTCTTTAGCAATATCAAAATTAATGCGGATTTGCCTGCTTCACGATTTCAGTTTACGGCGCCAGAAGGTGTTGATGTGGTGGGTGACGTTCCCTAATGAGCCTGTTTGATAATCTGCATCCACAAGTCGGCCGTCCATTGGCTGATCGGATGCGGCCACAAACACTGGATGAATACATCGGGCAACAGCATTTACTGGCCGAAGGTAAACCCTTAAGGCAGGCGATTGCCACTGGTCAGCCACACTCAATGATCTTCTGGGGACCACCCGGTACCGGTAAAACGACTTTAGCACGGCTGATCGCCGGATATTGTGATGCAGAATTTATCAGTATTTCTGCTGTATTAGCTGGCGTTAAAGAAGTTCGTGAAGCTGTTACTCGAGCCAAGCAACTGCAACAAGAACGTGGTCGACGCACCATGTTATTTGTTGATGAAGTGCATCGTTTTAACAAGTCTCAGCAAGATGCTTTTTTGCCTTACGTTGAAGATGGTACTTTTACCTTTATCGGTGCCACCACTGAAAATCCTTCCTTTGAATTGAACAATGCCTTGTTATCTCGAGCACGGGTTTACGTACTCAAATCACTGGAGGTCAACGATTTAAAGTTAATCATTGATCGTGCAATGCAGGATGGTATTCGTGGTTTGGCAGGACGTGATATCAAACTGGATGACAGGTTGCGAGAGCAATTAGCACAAGCTGCTGATGGCGATGGGCGGCGGGTATTGAATCTGCTGGAAATCGCCATAGACCTAGCTGATAGTAAACAGCAAACCGAAGTTGATGAAACTGATCTGGCTGAGGTGTTATCCGGCACCTTGAGACGCTTTGATAAAGGTGGCGAAGCGTTTTACGATCAGATATCGGCGTTACACAAATCAGTCCGTGGCTCGTCACCGGACGGAGCTTTGTATTGGCTGTGCCGGATGTTGGATGGTGGCTGTGATCCGGTTTATCTGATGCGCCGCATTGTTCGCATGGCGGTGGAAGATATCGGTAATGCTGATCCACGAGGATTACGTATCGCTTTGGATGCGTGGGAAAGCTTTGATAAATTGGGCCGCCCGGAAGGCGAGCTAGCGATTGCTCAAGCTGTGGTTTATTTAGCTTGCGCCCCGAAAAGTAATGCTGTTTACACTGCCTTTAAAGCGGCAATGCAGGATGCCAAAAACTTTGGTTCAGCCGAGGTGCCATTACATCTGCGAAATGCACCGACCAAACTGATGAAAGAACTAGATTATGGCAAAGAATACCGCTACGCCCATGACGAACAGGATGCCTATGCGGCGGGAGAAAATTATTTCCCGGAAACTATGCCGCAACGGCAATATTATCAGCCGGTCAATCGCGGGTTGGAAATTAAAATCGCCGAGAAACTGGCGCATTTGAGAGAGCTGGATAAACAACGCCGCTAATAGAAATCAACCAGTATAAATATCGTAACGGGTGTTTTTACTTTCAATACTTACATGTGGTTTTTGATTGGCGAAATAATCAGCGCCTTTCGGTCTTTTTACAGTCACCCGTTTTAAAGCAACTTTACGCGCGAGGTTGAGTAAATCTTCACTGTTGCTATCAGGCCCAACCAGCTGATGTAAAAGCTGCATTTCCTTTTTCACCAAAGCCGATTTTTCTCTTGCCGGATACATTGGATCCAGATAAACCACATCTGGCTTTTCTGCTTCGCTGAGGCTGGCTAAATAATCCATAGCATTGCCATGATGTAATTGCATGCGCGCAATAATTTCAGCAGTCTCTGCATCGGTCTGTGCTCGTTTCATCGCATCAGCCAATAAGGCAGCGACTAATGGTTGTTGTTCAACTAAGGTGACCTGACAACCAAGACTGGCAAATACGAAAGCATCTCTGCCTAAACCGGCCGTTGCATCGATAATACTGGGATTTGCGCCTTTTTTCAGTCCAACGGCTTTTGCTATCGGTTGGCCGCGGCCACCGCCGAATTGACGGCGATGTTGATTTTTACCAGCAGTAAAATCAATAAAAACCGGCCCACCGAGCTGGGGCACTCGAATTTCCAACCGGGAAGCAGTAAGGACCAATTGTGCTTTCTCAGAATCCAGAATATTCAATTCAAGCTGATATTTTTCAGCGATTAAACTGGCCTCATCGCTCAATTTAGCATCAGTGACTGCCAGCGTATTTATCTGAATTGCCATGGCAGATTATTGGCTGATAATAAAATCACCAAAAGAGCGGCTACCTTTCCCAGTTTTAATATCGGTAATTCGTTCCCCGGTGGTGGTGTCGATAACTGAAACGCTATCATCACCCCAGTTAGATACATATAAATGCTTACCATTGGCGGTGATATCTATGCCTTCGGGACTGTCTTCAACCTCGATGGTATTGATGCTCTTTCCCGCAGCAATATCCACAACAGATACACTGTTTTCATCCTGATTGGTCACATAAAGAAATTTACCATCGGGACTGCTGACGGCACAATACGGCCATTCACCGACCTCAATAGTTGCTGCAGCGGTCAAACTTTCAGTATCAATCATCGTTACACTGCTATCTTGAACGTTAACACTGAAAAGTCGTTTTCCATCCGCTGTCAATGCAAGGCCAAATGGTGATTTACCCACGTTGACTGTTGCCAATACTTGTTCAGTAACCGAATCAATGATGCTCACCGTATTATCATCACGGTTGGCAACGTAAAGACGATTTCTTGGTTCATCGTAAATTATGCCAGCCGGAGATTTTCCCACATCAATGCGTTGCCGAATCTGTTGCTTATCAACATCCACCACACTGATTTTATGTTCATACCAATCGGCAACATAGGCAATACTGCCATCATGGTTTGTCGCGACACCAACTGGTCCTTGGCCGACCGGGATCTGACTGATCTCAGTAAATTGTCTCGCGTCCAATACGGAAATATTCTGACTGTCGGGGTTGGTCACAATGGCTCTTTGTCCATCTTGACTTAGGGCAATCCCTGCAGGGGCTTTACCTGCGGCAATTGTAGTGACAACGACTTGTTTATCGATATCAATGACACTGATATCGTTACTGAGTTGATTAGTAATAAACGCATAATTGGCAGGCTCTGCACACGCTATCAGGCTAAAAGTAGTGAGCACAAAAAAAGCGACCCGATTAAGGGCCGCTTTCAGAAATGCGTTTTCGTTTACAGAAAATCGCATTATTTCTCCATAATGTTTTTCAGGTTTTCCAAGCCACTTTTGTAAACAGCGGTAACTGCTTCTACGGCTTCAGCATCAGATTGACCTTCTGGTACTGGAGGATTGTCCATGAAAGAACGATAAAACTTAGCACGCCATCTTACTTCTGTACCGCCATCGACTTCTTTTACAAACATCCAAGATTTATAAGTAGAAACTGGCAGGGTGTAATAAGGAGTATCTTTGCTGTTGAACGTAATGGTTTTGACAACACTCATATCAGTGATTTTATAAATCAAAGACATTTTTTCGTCATCCAGTTTTTCTAACTCTTCAGTGATGGTCGGGTTGCCTTCACTTTTCAAGGTTAAAACACGAACCTTATCATCCTTCATTTCAACGCTTTCTACTGCTGGATGCCATTTATCAATAGCACTGAAGTCTTTGAGCATACCCCATACTTTATCGGGAGCAGCGTTAATAATAATTTTCTCATCAACTTCTTGGCGAGTTGGGCCGTGAGCAGTTGCTACCAAAGGCAGAGCAATAACGGTAGCCGCAACAATTTGCAAAAATTTCTTCATTCTTAAAAGTCTCCGTTTAATTCGGTTATTAACCAAAGCATTTGCAGGAAGTTTGAACCAACAATGGCTGAACAAGTTCCTGAAATTGAACATGGCGACAACACTTTAGCCGATACCCGTCGGTTTTTCCACACAGCGATTTGACTTAGCATCAGCGATTCAAGAAAATTAGCGGTCTTTATATTTGATATCGGCAAAAAATAATGGCACCACTGATCAAAATCAGGGATTTGCATTTTAACCGTGGCGACAAAGTTATCTTCAGTGGCGTGGATATTGATATCTACCAAGGCAAGGTAACTGCAATCATGGGGCCGAGCGGCACCGGCAAAACCACACTGCTTAAATTGATCGGCGGCCAGCTTAAACCGGATCGTGGCACTATTGAAGTTGATGGTCAGGATGTGCATAAACTTTCCCACTCAAAACTATATGAATTGCGCAAGCGCATAGGAATGTTGTTTCAAAGTGGCGCTCTGCTAACCGATATCAATGTTTTCGAAAATGTGGCTTTTCCGTTACGTGAACACACCAAATTACCTGAATCGATGATTCGTGATTTAGTGTTAATGAAGTTACAGGCCGTTGGTTTGCGAAATGCTCGGGATATGATGCCAGCTGAATTGTCTGGAGGTATGGCTCGAAGGGTAGCTTTAGCACGTGCAGTTACGCTGGATCCCATGATGATTATGTATGACGAGCCGTTTACCGGACAGGATCCCATTTCGATGGGGACGCTGGTTAATCTTATCCGCAGACTTAATGATGCAATGGGGCTAACCAGTATTATCGTCTCACATGATGTGGCTGAAACCACCAAAATAGCAGATGAGATTTACTTATTGTCTGGCGGGAAAGTGGTTGAAAAAGGGACTCCGGAAACACTTAAAACCTCTGGTTCAGACTGGGTGAAACAGTTTTTACAAGGTTTGCCTGATGGCCCCGTTCCATTCCATTATCCAGGTAATGACTTTAAAAAAGACCTGTTGAATTCAGAGGAAAAACAATGATTGAGCTGCTACGTAGCCTTGGTCGCTGGGGATTGAATACCTTTCAGCGACTTGGTCGGGGCCATATGTTCCTGATACAGATGCTGGCAGGTATTCCAAGCTCAGTATTTCGTTTTTCTCTGGTTGTTCAGCAGTTATTTTACGTCGGTGTTTTATCGATTCTAATTATTTTGATATCCGGTTTATTTGTCGGCATGGTGTTAGGCCTGCAGGGGTATAATACGCTGGTTGATTTCGGTGCCGAAGAATCCCTAGGGGTGCTGGTTTCATTATCGCTGGTAAGAGAGCTTGGTCCGGTCGTGAGTGCTTTGTTGTTTGCTGGGCGAGCAGGATCAGCACTGACTGCTGAAATAGGTTTAATGAAAAGTACGGAACAGTTGTCTGGTATGGAGATGATGGCAGTTGATCCCATGCGTCGCATTATTGCACCAAGATTTTTGGCTGGTCTGATCTCAATGCCATTACTGGCAGCTATTTTTAGTGCTGTCGGTATTTTAGGCGGATTTCTGGTTGGTCATGGTTTGCTTGGTGTCGATGATGGTGCTTTTTGGTCTCAGATGCAGGCTAAAACCGACTGGTATGAAGATATTCTGAACGGTGTTATTAAAAGTATTGTCTTTGGCTTTGTTGTTACATGGATTGCTTTGTTTGAAGGTTATGATGCTTCACCAACTTCTGAAGGAGTGGGGCGTGCCACAACGCGGACAGTTGTCCATTCCGCTTTTGCTATTTTAGGCCTGGACTTTGTTCTGACTGCGTTGATGTTTGGAGATATTTAAATGAATTCGAAAAGAAGTACCGAGATCCTGGTCGGTTTGTTTGTTGCTGCGGGTATGGCTGCTTTATTTGTCTTGGCGATGAAGGTGAGTAATCTCGGTGATATTACTGATGAAAAAGGCTATGAAGTTGTTGCTAACTTTCAGAATATCGGTGGTTTAAAACCACGTTCTCCAGTGACAATGGCTGGTGTGCGGGTTGGTCGTGTGACATCAATATCACTGGATCCGGATACCTATGATGCCAGAGTCACCATTAATATTTATCCACAGTATGACAACATACCGGTAGATACCTCAGCTAGTGTCTTTACTGCTGGCCTTTTAGGTGAGCAATACATCAGTTTGTCACCAGGCGCGGATGATTTCTTCTTAGAAGACGGCGATGTGATTGATTTAACTCAACCGGCGGTGGTGTTGGAACAGGTGATTGGTCAGTTCTTATACAGTACTGCAGAAGGTGAATAGTATGATTAAGCTTAAACAAAACGTTATCCAGTTATTCGCAGTAATGATGCTGAGCTTTTTGGCCTTTAGTGCGTCAGCTCAAGCGATGCCCGAACCTCAGGCTTTAGTGAAAGAAGCATCAGATAATATGCTTAAGGCACTTAAAGATCATGAAGCCGAATTAGAAACTGATCCGCAGAAAATTTATACCCTGGTGCAGGAAATTCTGTTTCCACATTTTGATTTTGAACGTATGGCAAGACTGGCGTTAGGGCGGAGTTGGAGAGATGCTTCTGCTGAACAACAAACTAAATTTGTTGAAGAGTTCCGTTTGTTGTTGGTTAGAACTTATGCAACAGCGATGTTGGAATATACCAATGAAGAAATCCGCTTTCTGCCGTTTCGTGATGATGTCGAAAAAGGCCGGGTAAGTGTACCGATGGAAGTGGTTCAGCCTAATGGTCCATCTGTCCCTATGTCATTAGCGCTTTATAAAAATAAAAACAATGAATGGAAAGTTTATGACGTTAAGATTGAAGGCATTAGCCTAGTGACCAATTATCGTTCATCTTTCAATCGTGATATCAGAACCAGCGGAATGGACGCCTTGATTGAAAGCCTTTCAAAACGCAACGATAAAGCCAGATGATGAATCTGATTTTTGATGATGTAGCTAAACGCATCCTGGTATCGGGTGAGCTGACTTTTAAGACAGCAGCTAGCGGTATTGATATGACCGAAGAGTTATTTGCTGAAACCGCAAATCTTGATATGGATCTCAGCGAAGTAACTCGTAGTGATAGTGCCGGTTTGGCGTTATTAATTGAATGGATACGTCAGGCCGAGAAGTTAAACAAGCCGATTCGTTATTTTAATATGCCCTCTCAAATGTTAGCGATGGCCGAAGCAAGCGGATTGGAAGAACTTCTTCCTCTGCAATAAATTTATATAAGTGGTGAAACATGAAAGCAGCAGATATCAAAGTAATGATTGAAGCAGGCTTACCTGATGCTGATGTAGAAGTGTTTGGTGAAGATGGCCAGCATTTTGATGCACGGGTTTTTAGTCCGTCATTCTCTGGAAAAACCCTGATTGAACAACACCGTATGGTTAAAGCGACTTTAGGCGACAGTTTTAGTAGTGGTGCTGTTCATGCCTTATCGCTTAAAACAGGTGTCTCTCGCTAATCCACTCCCTTATTCTTCCAGAGCAAATTCATGGACAAATTAATTATTAAAGGTGGTGTCGCGCTGGATGGCGAGATCCGTATTTCTGGTGCAAAGAACGCAGCGTTACCTATTTTGATGGGCGCCTTGTTAGCGGATTCACCAGTGCGTATTGGCAATGTTCCGCATTTACATGACATAACCACCACGCTAGAGTTGTTAGGCCGCATGGGCGTGACGCTGACGGTAGATGAACGCTCCGGAGTGTTGATTGACCCCTCAACGTTGACTATTACCGAAGCAGCTTATGATTTGGTCAAAACCATGCGTGCTTCAATCTTGGTTTTGGGGCCTTTATTAGCCAAATTTGGTAAAGCTGATGTCTCTTTGCCTGGTGGCTGTGCGATTGGTTCGCGTCCAGTGGATCTGCATCTGCGTGGTCTAGAGCAAATGGGTGCAGAAATCAAAGTGGAAAACGGTTATATCCGTGCTACCAGCGGTAAAGGTTTAAAAGGCGCACACATCTTTATGGATCAAGTTACCGTGACCGGTACTGAAAACCTGATGATGGCAGCAACATTGGCCTCTGGCACAACAATTATTGAAAATGCTGCCCGTGAACCCGAAGTAGTCGATTTGGCTAAATACCTGAATCAAATGGGTGCAAAAATTACTGGCGCCGGTTCAACAACGATTCAGATTGAAGGTGTCGAAAAACTTAATGGCACTCATTACGCGATTCTGCCGGATCGTATTGAAACTGGAACTTATCTGGTTGCTGCCGCGATTACTCGGGGCCGAGTCAAACTAAAAGATACTGATGCCAACCAATTAGAAGCTGTGTTACTGAAGTTGGAAGAGGCGGGTGCAAAAATTGAAGTAGGTGAGGATTGGATCACCTTAGATATGGAAGGTAGACGTCCGAAAGCCGTCAATATTCGTACTGCCCCTTATCCCGCTTTCCCAACGGATATGCAAGCCCAGTTTACTGCGCTGAATAGTATTGCTGAAGGTCAGGCAACCATCGTCGAAACGGTATTCGAAAACCGCTTTATGCATGTGCAAGAAATGCAGCGAATGGGCGCTAATTTGCAGATCGAAGGTAATACCGTAGTCTGCAAAGGCCAGGAAAAACTGACTGCAGCTCCAGTGATGGCGACCGATTTACGGGCGTCGGCTTGTCTGGTTTTGGCAGCTTTGGTGGCTGAAGGAGAAACCCAAGTCGAACGTATCTACCATATCGACCGTGGTTACGAATGTATTGAAGAAAAACTGCAGCAGTTAGGCGCACGCATTCGTCGTATTCCGACGCAGGCGAGGGTAGCCTCGAATGGCTGAAATGTTAACGCTGGCATTATCCAAAGGTCGAATCTTTGAGGAAACTTTACCGTTATTAAAGGCGGCTGGTATTGAGCCATTGGACGATCCTGAAAAAAGCCGCAAACTGATTCTGGAAACCAATTTGCCAGATGTCAGACTCATTATCGTACGTGCCTCAGACGTACCTACCTATGTGGAATACGGTGGTGCTGACATGGGTGTGGCGGGTAAAGATGTGTTGATGGAACATCCAGAAGCCGAGCTCTATGAACCGGTGGATCTGAAGATTGCCTGCTGCAAGTTGATGACAGCCGGAAAAGTAGATGCAGAACAACCGCAAGGCCGGTTGAAAGTGGCAACCAAGTTTGTCGAAAGCACTAAACGTTTTTACGCAGAGCAAGGCCAGCAAGTCGAGATCATCAAACTCTATGGCTCCATGGAGTTGGCACCGCTGGTGGGTATGGCTGACCGTATTGTTGATGTTGTTGATACCGGTAATACGTTGCGCGCGAATGGTTTGATTCCCATGGAACATATCGCGGATATAAGTTCGCGTTTGGTGGTCAATAAGGCATCCATGAAAACCAAGCATGCGCGGATTCAGCAGTTTATTGAACAGATCCGCAAAGCAGTAAAAGAGCAGCAAAAATGACCCAAATTAGTGAATTGAATTTTCAGCAAGCTGACTTCTGGCCCAAGCTATCCGAGCTATTGGCGTGGGAAGGTGTATCTGATGCAGCGATTACCGATACAGTTCGAAATATTTTGGCAGATGTAAAACAGCGTGGTGATCAGGCCGTAGTTGAATACAGTCAACGATTTGATCGCGTTAAAGCAACTGCGATGGCTGAACTGGAAATTCCATTGTCTCGAGCTGCTGCTGCCCTGGAATCTATCCCTGCTGCACAGCGTCAGGCGCTTGAAAAAGCTGCTGAACGTGTACGTCAATATCACGAACATCAGAAGCAGGAATCCTGGCATTACGTGGAGGCCGATGGCACTTTGTTGGGCCAGCAAGTCACACCACTGGATCGCGCCGGGTTATATGTACCAGGTGGCAAAGCTGCTTATCCTTCCTCAGTTTTGATGAATGCTATTCCAGCCAAAGTGGCGGGGGTGCAGGAATTAATCATGGTGGTACCAACACCTGATGATGAAGTGAATGATTTAGTACTAGCTGCTGCTGCCATTGCTGGTGTAGATCGTATTTTCGCGATTGGTGGTGCACAAGCTGTTGCTGCTATGGCATATGGTACTGAAACCATTCCGCAGGTTGATAAGATTGTTGGACCGGGCAATATCTTTGTTGCCACGGCCAAGGGCATGGTATTTGGTACTGTTGGTATCGATATGATTGCCGGGCCATCAGAAATTTTGGTGATTTGTGATGGTAAGACCGATCCAGACTGGATTGCCATGGATCTGTTCTCACAGGCCGAACATGATGAAGACGCCCAATCTATTCTGATTTCACCTGATGCTGAATTTCTTCAGCAAGTGAAAGAATCAGTTGCTCGTTTGCTGCCGACCATGGAACGTAAAGCGATTATTGAAACGTCACTAAAAAACCGTGGTGCAATGATTCTGGTTGATGATATGCAACAGGCAGTAGAAGTATGTAATTACATTGCCCCAGAGCATTTGGAACTATCTGTCGACGAACCAATGGAAATGGCCAAGCAAATACGTCACGCTGGTGCGATTTTCATGGGTCGTTATACGCCTGAAGCATTAGGTGATTATTGTGCTGGACCAAATCACGTGTTGCCGACTTCGCGTACTGCGCGTTTCAGTTCACCTTTGGGTGTTTACGACTTTCAAAAACGTTCAAGCTTAATACAGGTATCTCCACAAGGTGCCCAAAGTTTGGGACAAATTGCATCGGTATTGGCGCGTGGTGAGAGTCTCACGGCACATGCTCGCAGTGCTGAGTATCGGTTACAGGAAAAATAATGAGCCGCTTCTGGAGTGATTTTGTTCATTCGTTACAACCGTATGTGCCTGGTGAACAACCGCGTGGCCATAATCTGGTTAAGCTCAATACCAATGAAAATCCCTTTGGTCCGTCGCCTAAGGTGTTGGAAGCGATCCGTATGGCCACCACAGATCAGTTACGGTTGTATCCGGTACCGGACGGTGGGCCATTAAAGCAGGCGATTGCTGATTATCATAATGTGCCGGCAGAATGTGTGTTTGTTGGCAATGGTTCAGATGAAGTATTGGCGCATGTGTTCAATGCCTTGTTCAAACATGGCAAGCCGGTGTTGTTTCCGGATATTACCTATAGTTTTTATCCTGTGTATTGTCAGCTATACGACATAGATTCGGTTTTAGTACCGCTGAATGCTGATTTCCAAATTGATATTACTGATTACGAGCGTGATAACGGCGGCATTATTTTGCCTAATCCAAACGCGCCAACTGGCTGTTTATTATCTCTAGACGATATTCGCCGATTAGTTGAGTTTAACCGCGACTCAGTGGTGGTCATTGATGAGGCCTATATTGATTTTGGTGGTGAGACAGCTATTCCATTAACGCAGCGCTTCCCAAATTTATTGGTTACTCAAACGTTATCGAAGTCTCGTTCATTAGCTGGAATGCGCATTGGCTTTGCCGTAGGGCATCCGGACTTGATTGAAGCGTTGATCAGAGTAAAAGACAGCTTTAATTCTTATCCACTAGACAGTTTGGCGATTGCAGCAGGCATTGCTGCATATAAAGATGAGGCTTACTTTAAGCAATGTCAGCAACAAGTCATTTCTGAACGTGAGTGGTTAACACAATCGTTGATAGAACTTGGTTTTGAAGTTTTACCCTCAGCTGCAAATTTTGTCTTTACCCGTCATCCTCAACAGGATGCAGCTATTCTAGCTGCTGGTTTACGGGAAAAAGGCGTCATTGTGCGTCATTTTAAAAAGCCCAGAATCGATCAGTTTTTGCGCATTAGCGTTGGTAATCGTACCGAGAACCAATTGTTAATGAGTCAGTTGGATTTGTTGGTTTAATTAGACGTAGTCGTTCCCAGTAATTCACGCAGGCGCTGTTGATCCAGTTCATATTGCATCTTGAGTGTTTCAACTTCAGTGCGTAGCTGTTCAATATTAGATTGATTGTTGTCCAATTCTTGTTGTGCAGCTTGCAGACGACTTTTTAGATTTTCACTAAGACCCACACCACTTAATTCATTATCTGCTGCTTGTTTTTGCACTTGCTGCAATCGTTGCTGCAATCCTTTACGTTTCGCTTTTAATATATCGATACGCTTCTCACGATATTGCAGATCTTTGTCACGTTTATCGAGCAAATCTTGTTCTGTGTTATATGCTGATAACAGATTATGATCGTAAATAGCCTGTTTACGACGTTTTTCGGCTTGTTTTCTGGCGTCTTCTTCAGCCTGTTTTTGTAATTCTAAATCCAGTTTTTTTTGTATTTCCCGTTCAACAATCTCAGCTTCTGTTGGAGCTGGCGGCACCCGTTCAATCACTCGCATCGATTTCTCATCCAGAATATCGTAACCTTGCTGGGCAACTTCTGGTGGTAATGTTTTGCTCAACGTCGGAATACCGTTTTCATCGGTAAAGCGGTAAAGTTGTGCCGATGAAACGGAAGTCGCAATAAATACAGTTGTGCTAAGTAGAAGCATCACAACAAAACGTATTGAAATCATTATATTTCCCAGAGAGCCTTGTTAATTTGAGCCTTGTTGAACATTTTATTCTGTTTGTCATTTCTTTGCTGGCAAATACTTTTTCGGCATTAAGTGGTGGCGGTGCAGGACTCATCCAGTTTCCGGTGCTGATCTTTCTTGGCTTAACCTTTTCAGTGGCCTTAGCCACTCACAAGGTAGCCAGTGTTGCTCTGGGTTTAGGTGCGGCCTTGCGTTATATGTCGACCAGCCGTTTGGAACGTCATTTTGTAATATTGATACTAGTGGCTGGTTTGCCCGGCGTTGTTATTGGTGGCAGTGTGATTTTGCTTGTTCCAGACCGAATAGCAGAAATTGCATTGGGCTTATTGACCGGTTCGCTGGGTATTTATTCGTTATTCAAACCTGCTTTAGGACAAACCTATCTACCAGTTCATCGTGAGCGCCGTGGCTATCTAATTGGCGCAGCGGTGTTATTTCTTCTAGGAATTCTTAATGGTTCATTGACGTCAGGAACCGGATTATTTGTAACCATATGGCTGATACTATGGTTTGGTATGGATTATCAACGCGCAGTAGCTTATACGCTGATTCTGGTTGGAATATTCTGGAACGGTGCCGGTGCTGTTACCTTGGGAATTCTGGGTGAAATTCGTTGGGACTGGCTACCGGCATTATTGTTAGGGTCGTTACTAGGTGGTTATCTGGGATCCCATTTAGCACTACGCTGGGGCAACCGCTGGATCAAACGTAGCTTTGAAATTGTCACCTTATTAATTGCTGTTAGATTGATTTGGGGGCCCTAGGGTCTGTTGATCTTTCAGAGCCATCACTGCTGGAGGCTATTTTTTTGTCTCACAAGGCGGAAATGATGCGATGTAGTTGTTCTACATAAGTCATTTCCAACTCTGTGGGGCGGAAAAATAGTCCCAGCCCTTCGGGTTGTGGCTGAAAATGCACCACTCAGCGTTACTAGTTATTTATTTAGAACAACTAAACTGCATTCCTCGCGCCTTGATTGGTGCATTTTCAGTCACAACAGAGGCGGATATGAAAGATCAACAGACCCTAGACCCCATATTGTTCCCGGTAAGCTTTTACCGAAGGTAAGTATTGTTTTAATTCGGCGTTGTCCTGCAGATAACTGAGTAAGTCGTTCAGACAGATAATGCTCACAACAGGAATACCATGAGTTTGTTCTACCTGTTGAATAGCGGATAACTCCCCCTGTCCACGTTCCTGACGATCCAGAGCAATGATGACACCTGCTGGTTCTGCCCCTGCAGCGAGAATAATATCGACGGACTCACCTACAGAGGTTCCGGCGGAAATCACATCGTCAATAATCAAGACCTTGCCTTTAAGCTCGGCACCCACTAATTGTCCGCCCTCGCCATGATCCTTTTTCTCTTTGCGGTTAAACACATAGGGCACGTCGCGATTGTGCTGATCGGCCAGTGCGACAACCGTGGTTGAGGCTAATGGAATACCTTTATAGGCCGGACCAAACAACACGTCATAATCAAGATCCGATTCACTAATCGCCTGAGCGTAAAAACGGCCTAAACGCGCCAGTGTTGCACCACTCTTAAATAAACCACTATTAAAAAAATATGGACTGAGTCTGCCGGATTTTAAAGTGAACTCGCCGAAGCGTAAAACGCCAGTCTCTAAAGCAAATTCGATAAAAGCGTGTTGGTAATCTTTCATGGGTTTCCGTTATGAATCAAATAAACAGCAATCTGGCCAAACAGGTTCGGTAACAAGCGGATTCCAAGGGTATCTTTATGTTCGTGATTAACCACGCTGCGGTTTATCACACTAAAACCATATTGATCACAGAGCTTTTCAAAATCTTTCAAGGTACATAAATGAATGTTCGGGGTATCAAACCAAGCATTCGGTAAATTCTTGGAGACTGGCATCATGCCGCCGAGGCCTAGTTGAAATCGGCATTGCCAATGACCAAAGTTAGGAAAACCGATAATACCTTGCTTGCCGACCCGCATAATTTCTCTGAGCAGAAAGTCTGGTCTTTTTACCGCCTGTAAGGTCTGGGACAGAATGACGAAATCAAAACTTTGATCAGAAAATTGCGTAAGTCCTTCATCCAGATCGGCCTGTATTACGTTAACGCCGCTGTTGATGCATTCAGCAAATTTACTGTTATCAATTTCCAGTCCGTAGCCGGTAACGCTCCGTTGTTGCAGATGTTTCAACAATGCACCATTGCCACAGCCCAGATCTAAAACATGCGCATTATCGGGAATCCAGTCACTGATTATTTGTAAATCAACACGTAAAGTCATCAGCCCTTCACCTCTTTTGCAACTTGCTGCATATAGCTGGCAAAGATTTCCATATAGCGTGGTATCGGCATTAAAAAGGCATCATGACCTTGGGTGGCTTCAATTTCAGCGTAACTTACGGACTTTCCTGCACTGAGCAATGCATCAACGATTTCTAGTGAGCGCAAAGGTGAAAAACGCCAGTCACTAGTAAATGAAATGATCAATGATTTAGCCTGAATCGCTTTCGCAGCTTGTGTTAAATCGTCATTAAATTCCTTAGCTGGATCAAAATAATCCAAGGCCTTGGTCATTAACAAATAAGTGTTGGCATCAAACCGTTCAACAAAGCTGGAGCTTTGATAACGCAGATAACTCTCTATCTGGAATTCAACATCGTAACCATATTGGATTTTGCCACTACGTAGTTCACGACCAAATTTTTCACCCATCGCCTCATCGGATAGATAGGTAATATGTCCCAACATTCTGGCGAGGCCTAATCCTTGTCTTGGAACAGTATTAAATTCCTGGTAACGGCCATCGTGAAATTCAGGGTCCGATTTAATCGCCGTGCGCGCCACTTCATTAAACGCAATATTCTGAGCAGATAACTTTGGGGCGGCGGCTATTATTAGTGCATGACCAACCCGGTCCGGCAATGAAATAGCCCAATATAAAGCTTGCATGCCGCCCAAACTGCCGCCGACAACTGCTGCCCATTTGTGAATGCCTAATGAGTCGGCCAGAATTGCCTGACTTTTAACCCAATCCGCAACTGTCACAATCGGAAAGTCAGGCCCATATAATTTACCCGTATCGGGATTAATCGTATTTGGGCCAGTAGAGCCTTTACAGCCTCCCAGATTATTCGGACACACCACAAAAAAATGGTTGGTATCAATTGCTTTACCCGGCCCTATAGCGCTATCCCACCAACCCGGTTTACGTTCTTCTAGAGAATTAAAACCAGCCGCATGATGATCTCCAGATAGAGCATGGCAAATAAGAATGGCATTACTTTTATCGCTATTTAACGTGCCATAGGTTTCATAAATTAAATCAAACTGTGGCAGCGTCCGCCCGCAATCCAAGGCTAAAGGCGTATCAATGTGCAAATGGGAGGGGATTACCAATCCGACAGAGTCAGCTGGCAGGGAGTCCGACATAATGTACTGTGTCCTATAACAAAATTAATACTGGGGGTACGCGGGGCCGAGCAATAAGGGCATCACTAGCATCGACAGAACCTGCAGCCCCAATATGACGACTAACGGTGACAAATCAATCCCCCCTAATAACGGCATTCTTTTGCGCACTGGATCCAACAACGGAGCATTAATTGCCTGAATCAAACTCGCCACTGGATTGTAACCTTGAGGCGCTAGCCAGCTGAGCAGAACTTCAATAATAATGGTGACGGTAAATAAACCGATAAACAGCGAAAACAACTCTGCAACAGTCAACAAGATTAATCCCGTCAATGCCGGCCAGGCTCCTGCCAGACTAAGCAATAAAGTCAGTTTGATTACGGTAACCAGAATTAATAACAATAAAACAGCAGAATCAAATTTGCGTGAGCTTGGCATAAAACTGCGAAGTGGCGCGCATAAGGGTTCGGTAATACGAATAATGGTTTGTATTAATGGATGCGTAAACGGTGTTCTAATCAGCGGTAAAAGTAAACGAATCGCCACGATATACATATAGAGCTGAAATAATGTTTCAATCAGAAACATTAACGGATTGGAAAAATAACTATTCGGCATGATGGTCTTGTCCCAATTCATTGGCCAGTTCACGAGCGCGTAATGCTGCCGCCACTAATGCATTTTCAAATAAGCCGGGCAGCCCCCCATCTTCAAGTTCATGAATGGCTCTTTCGGTAGTGCCGCCAGGGGAAGTGACCTGTTTTCGCAAAGTTCTCGCAGATTCACCACTTTCGAGCGCCATTTTAGCGGCACCAAAAGCTGTTTCCAAACATAATAATCGGGCCGTTTCTTCCGGTAGGCCCAGTTCAATAGCAGCCTTTTCCATTGCTTCCATCACCAAAAAGAAATAGGCAGGTCCACTGCCAGATAAAGCAGTTACAGCATCCATATGTTTTTCGTCTTGCAACCAGATGGCCAAGCCACAGGCACGTAAAATGGATTCTGCTAGTTCATGTTGTTGATGAGTAACATATTGATTGGCGAATAGAGCGGTAGCACCCGCTTCGACTAATGCGGGAGTGTTTGGCATAGCGCGTACGATGGAAGAATTTGATTTTCCTAACCAGCGACTGATGTCATCAATGCGAATACCGGCAGCAATCGAAATCAGTAATTGCTGTTCTTGCCAGTAAGGATTGAGTTGTTTTACTACATCCTGTAATTGCTGAGGTTTCACAGCAACAATAATCACGTCGGCGCCTTCAATGGCTTTGCGATTGTCAGTGAATGTCTGCACTGGATAGCGACTGGTAAGAGAATTGAGCGTGTCCGGCTGCTTATCAGCTACATGGATATTGTCAGCAGACATTCCATTGGCAATTAAACCGCCAATCAGACTACGCGCCATATTTCCACCGCCGATAAAGGCGAGCTTACAAGGTATCATTTAATCATTCTCCATTGAGACATCTTCTTATCGGTGTAGTGTACTGGTTATTGTTTATCGGGTGTATGCCTCTCACCAAACAAAGCGGTACCTATTCTCACCATTGTGCTGCCCTGAGTAATAGCCGCTTGCATATCTGCTGACATACCCATTGATAATGTATCGACGTCGGGATGTGCTGTTTTTAGTTGTGAAAAAAGCTGTTGCGCTCGGCCAAAAGCATCCAGTTGTTGTTCAATAGTTTCTGCAATGGCTGGTATGACCATTAAGCCTCGCAAGCGAATAGTATCCAGCTGACTTACGGCCGCAGCGAGTTCCATTAACTTATCGGGCTGAACACCAGACTTGCTGGATTCATTATCGATATTAACCTGCAAACAAATATTCAGTGGTGGCAGATTTGCTGGACGTTGGTCAGATAAACGCTGGGCAATTTTTAATCGATCGACACTTTCTACCCAATCAAAATGAGCCGCAATTTCACGGGTTTTATTGGATTGAACTGGGCCGATAAAATGCCACTCCAAAGCTAAGTCCGTTAATGCCGCAATTTTTTCCAATGCTTCCTGCAAGTAATTTTCACCAAAACGGGTTTGTCCCGCTTCGGCTAACTCACGAAGTCTAAATGCTGGCCAGGTTTTACTGACCGCCAATAATTGAACGGAGTCTTGAGGGCGATTAGCCTGTTGTTCTGCCAATTTGATGAAGTTCATCACAGATTGCAGGCGTGTTTTTGAATTTGTCATGTTGCAAGCCAGTGTGGAGCGCGCTACCTTTAG
The DNA here is from genome assembly GCF_048266885.1 of Methylophaga sp. Classification (GTDB taxonomy): domain Bacteria; phylum Pseudomonadota; class Gammaproteobacteria; order Nitrosococcales; family Methylophagaceae; genus Methylophaga. The sequence continues at coordinate 20,883 of NZ_JBLWYR010000007.1, read as the reverse complement.
CGGTATCCGCTATGTTGTCAGTGACAGGTAGCCGTAGTTATCGAATAAGGAATGTGCATGGATATTACTGAATTGCTGACCTTTAGTGCAAAAAACAATGCGTCGGATTTGCACATTTCGGCTGGTGAGCCACCGATGATACGTGTTGATGGCGATATAAAACGTATTAACTTGCCGTCTATGGAGCACAAAGAAGTTCATGCCATGGTGTATGACATCATGAATGATCGACAGCGCAAGGACTTTGAGGAATTTTTGGAAGCGGATTTTTCATTCGAGATTCCTAACTTGGCACGTTTTCGGGTCAATGTGTTTAATCAGAATAGAGGGGCGGCAGCTGTTTTTCGGACCATTCCTTCAACTGTTTTGACACTTGAAGAGTTAGGCGCTCCCGAAATTTTCAAACAAATTTCTGATAATAATCGAGGCATTGTTTTAGTAACCGGGCCCACTGGCTCAGGTAAATCAACGACTTTGGCGGCGATGATCAATTATCGTAATGAAAAAGATAATGAACATATTCTGACTATTGAAGATCCTATTGAATTTGTTCATCGCAGCAAGAAATGCCTAATTAATCAGCGTGAAGTACATCGCGATACCCATGGGTTCAGTGAAGCCCTTCGCAGTGCCTTACGTGAAGATCCCGACATTATCCTGGTCGGTGAGTTACGTGATTTGGAAACGATTCGTCTGGCATTGACTGCCGCTGAAACGGGTCATTTGGTCTTTGGTACGTTGCATACTTCCTCAGCGGCAAAAACCATCGACCGTATTATCGACGTATTCCCGGCAGCGGAAAAAGATATGGTACGTTCGATGTTGTCAGAATCGTTACGTGCAGTTATCTCACAAACATTATTGAAGAAAGTTGGCGGCGGCCGAATTGCCGCACATGAGATCATGATTGGTACTCCGGCTATTCGTAATTTGATTCGCGAAGACAAAGTACCGCAGATGTACTCTTCTATCCAAACAGGTGGCGCATTGGGTATGCAGACATTAGATCAATGTTTGCAGGATTTACTGCGTAGACAACAAATAACCAAACACGAAGCATTGCCACGCGCTGTGAACAAGGATTTGTTCCGTTAGGAGAATATGATGGAAATTGTCACTATATTAAAAGCGGCGGTAAAACACGAAGCTTCGGATATCTTTATTACCTCGGGCCGTCCAGCCACATTGAAAGTTAACGGACGTATGGCAACACTTTCTCAGGAGCCGTTAACGGAGGAAGAAGCACGAGAGTTGGTGTTGAGCACCATGAACGATGAACAAAAACGGACTTTTGAACGGGATAAAGAGTGTAATTACGCTATTGATACCAAAGGAGCAGGCCGCTTTCGGGTCAGCGCGCTTTATCAGCGTAGTCGTATTGCCATGGTTTTACGTTTGGTCAAAGGCGAAATCCCCACCATTGAAGAACTCCATGTTCCGGAGATCATTAAAGAACTTGCCATGACCAAACGCGGCTTGGTGATGTTTGTAGGTGCTACAGGTAGTGGTAAATCCACCACCTTGGCGGCAATGATTGGTTATCGTAATCAAAATAGTACGGGTCACATTTTAACCATTGAAGATCCGATCGAATTTGATCATAAACACGCTGGATGTGTGGTGACACAGCGTGAAGTTGGTGTCGACACAGACTCATATGAAATTGCCTTGAAAAATTCATTGCGGCAAGCACCTGATGTCATTATGATCGGTGAAATCCGTAGTCGAGATACTATGGATTACGGTATTTCTTTTGCTGAAACCGGTCATTTGTGTCTTTCCACCCTCCATGCTAATAATGCTAACCAGGCTATGGAGCGGGTGATTAACTTTTTCCCGGAAGACCGACACCAACAATTGTTTCTAGATTTGTCTTTAAATCTGAAAGCGGTTGTAGCGCAACGGTTAATTCCAAAAAAAGATGGATCTGGACGAGCGGTTGCTGTTGAAGTTTTACTCAATACGCCGCTGGTTGGCGATTTGATCGAAAAAGGAAAAGTAGCAGAAATTAAGGACGTTATGAAACGTTCACGTGAACTGGGCATGCAAACTTTCGATCAATCTTTGTATGACTTGTATAAAGCTGGTGAAATATCTTACGAAGATGCATTACGAAATGCAGATTCAAGTAATGAAGTCAGGTTGATGATCAAGTTAGGATCGGAAACTGGTGAACTCCCCGCTGAAGCTGGTGCCCAAGCTTTATCCTTAGAAATGGAAAATGAGCCGATGGGGTCACGTTTTTAGAGCTAGGGTTTTAAAAGGTAAATATACCAATTTTTTAATATGTTACACTTGAAATGTAAATCGTATTATTATGATGCCTGAGTCTGAACACATGGATTATCTACGGTGTCAGCCAAATCATTAACGAACGATTACCAAAACTAAGCAATAAATCTAAAGGAACTATATCTATGAATATTTCAGTAAAATTAACCGCAGCACTGCTGACGATTGGTTTGCTGGCTGGTTGTGCAGGCCCAAATCAACGTGCGTATCAAGACTATACTTTATGTTCGGCACTTGGTGGTGCAGTGGGTGGTGCAGCAGTTGGTGCAGCAGCTAGTGGTGGTTCAGGTGCCATCGGTGGTGCAGCAGTTGGTGCCGCATTAGCATTATTACTTTGCTCTAACGATGATGTACAAGCAGAAGAAAAAGTAGCAGAAAAAACCATGTGTGAACATGAACCAGTTCCAGGTGCTTTGCTTGATGCCAATGGCTGTGCAATGGATTCAGATGGCGATGGCGTTGTTGATGGCATTGATATGTGTGCCAACACTCCAGCTGGTGTAACTGTTGATGATGTTGGTTGCCCAATTGATTCAGACAGAGATGGCGTAGCCGATTACAAAGATCTGTGCCCTAATACTCCAGAAGGTGTAATTGTTGATGAAGATGGTTGCCCTATTGCTGGTCAAACTATTTTATCTCTGACTGGCGTTAACTTTGAATTTGATAAATCTACACTGACTACCGAAGCTCAAGATACTTTGGATGAAGCAGTAGAAGCTCTGTTAAATTCTGATGAAGTTGTTGAAGTACGTGTTGAAGGTCATACTGACAGCATCGGTACTGAAGAGTACAACCAAAAACTTTCTCAAGAACGTTCAGAATCAGTTGTTGAATACCTTGTTTCTAAAGGTGTAAATGGTAATAACCTCATCCCAGTTGGTATGGGTGAAACTTCACCGATTGCAACCAACTCTACTGATGCAGGTCGCGCGTTGAACCGTCGTGTTGATTTTATTGTTAACACACAATAACAACCCGCTATAGTTGTTTCAGAAAAGGCCCTTAATTGGGCCTTTTTTGTATCTATTGATGTTGAAATAATCAATAACTATAGAATTGAGTATTGCTAGATGGCCTATCCGTGAGCCTTATTTTATAACCTTTTGCTTCTTGAAAAAATTACATCTCACCATGTTATTTCTACCAGAATTTATTTTTTGCACTATCTCGTTTTGTAAATATATTTAAATAAAATCAAATGCTTATGGTTTTGGCATGATTTCTGTAAACAACTATACTGAGTCATCTCTCTTTGAATAATTCATCATCAAGGAGTGTTGTCTGAATTGATAATGCAGAAAGTATTTTCTGTTTTCAAAAGATAAGTTTTGGTATGTAAGTGAATATCAGATTGATCTTGGTATTAAGTGAGGAGAAAGTTATGAATAAAGATATTGCAGAGGGTAAATGGACTAAGTTCAAAGGTCAGATGAGAGAGAATTGGGGTAAGTTGACTGATGATGAGATTGAAGAAACTAAAGGTAATGCTCAACAGCTAGCAGGCTTATTGCAAGAGCGCTATGGCCTTGCGAAAGACGAGGCTGAGAAGCAAGTTGAAGCGCTTAACAAATAGCTTTCATGTGTGTGATTTAGCGATGTAGATCGCTTAGTTCTGACGCAATTAATAGAAGGCGCCGTAAGGCTCCTTTTTTATTGTTGTATTAACAAACATGAACTTTTTCCCGTTAATGTTTGTAATTTATTCATGATATTCAACACTTACTAATAGTTTGTTATATATAAGTGTATGATTTTTATTATTTTTTATAGTTGGCACAGTTATGGCAACAGGTGATTTGTGACATCTAGAAATAATATGGAGATAAATATGAAATTTAAAATGAAAAGTTTAGCTATTTTGACAGCATCAACCTTAATCGCAACTCCAGTTTTAGCGAATGATTGGCAAGGGGAAGCAAGTGATGCGTGGTTGGATGGTAAATTGGAAACGTCCCTGTTGCTAAATACGGAATTAAATAATTTTAAAATTGATACCGACATTGAGAATGGTGTTGCTGTTTTAAGTGGTGAAGTTAACAATGAAACCCAAAAAGAATTAGCAGGTGAAATCGCTAAAAATATCAAAGGTATAACGAACGTAAAAAATAATCTGACAGTTGATGAAAACTATCGGAATGAAGATACTGCTGATAACGATGATAAATCTTTTAGCCGTGCATGGCACGATATGACGGTCACTGCTGGACTCAAAATGGAGCTTGCGGCGCATGATGAGCTTGAAGCAACCTCTATTAACGTATCAACTGACAATGGTGTTGTGACCTTGAAGGGAAAAGTAAAAAATGAAACCGAGCGAGACCTTGCTATTGAAATGGCTAAAGGTTACGACAAAGTAGTTGATGTGAAAGACGAACTTGTTGTAACAAATTGAGTTTCATATGTTAAATAGCAGAGATCAACAAATTATTCACGAATTGAAGAGTATTTGTGCCGATGGGCACAGCTTCTATAATATGACTGCAAGAAAGGCGGTCAGTAGTGAAATAAGAATGTTGTTTCGTGAGATGGCTCAGGTGCGGGCAGAAATTGTTAATGATATTAACAAGCGTTTTACCGGGCTGAAGAATATAGAGCCCTGTGACACAGAGTTAGCCATAACTGTACGGGCGATTTACAAGCTTACATATGGAATGTGTAACGACATAATTGATAAAGAGTGTCTTGCTGATTTAGAAGCAATGGAAATGCGTTCATTAGAGATTTTTAAAATCTGTGTGAGAAGAATGAGCAATCGACGAATGTCATCTTATTTAGCTGGGCATTTGGCTAATATTCAATTAAGTCAGGATCGTTTACAAAGATTGAAAAATGATCGACAACAACATCGCCGAGTAAGTTAATACATTCCTAGCCATCAAATTAAAGAGGGTAGAACATTAGTTCTATCCTCTTTATCTATGTTAAGAAATCCATAAATCCCCCATGTTAGACTCAAAATCAACCATTATTTGATAGCGAGTCTTATGCCAAAATTATTATTGATTACCACGGATGACAATCTTGCAGAGAAATTGAGCAAGCTCCTCGCGGCCTGCGAATTTAGTATGATTCAGGCTGCAGATCTAACCGATCATAGTCATCAGGCTGACTTGGTTATTTTTGCACCCAAGCAAACTTCTGAAACAGAATATAAATTGTTTGAAACCCATCCATTACAAAGTACTGCCGACTGGATTTTATTAAGCGATGGTCTACCCAATAAGTGGTTAGACATGATGATGACTCAAGGCATTGCTTATCATTTTCGCCAGATGAAAGACTTTTCCCCGCTGGTTGAGATAGCTCAGGAATTTGCGGAAGAGTTTAAACAGCTGAGAAAAAACCGACAGACCGCAACACTTTCCTCCAGCCTTGACCAATATGGCTCATTGCTTGGTTCTTCTGCGGTGATGCACAAATTATATCGATTGATACGACGGGTTAGCCAAACAGATGCAAATGTATTTCTGATTGGTGAAAGTGGTTGTGGGAAGGAAGTTGCAGCCAGAACTATCCATGAACAAAGTGAACGAGCCAATGAACCCATGGTTTCTGTTAATTGTGCCGCTTTGGCAGCAGATCTGGTCGAAAGTGAATTATTTGGCCATGAAAAAGGCGCTTTCACCGGCGCGGTAAATCAACATATTGGTTTTTTTGAACAAGGTGGTAATGGTACGTTATTGTTAGACGAAATCACTGAAATGCCCCTGGCTTTACAAAGCAAATTGCTCAGAGTGTTAGAAAGTGGAGAGTTTCGTCGAGTGGGTAGCGATGTGGTACGTCAATCTAAAGTCAGAGTGATTGCTGCAACAAATCGCGAACCTGAAGAGGCTATTGAAGCGGGATTTTTGCGTGAAGATCTTTATTTTCGCCTTGCACATTTTCCAATAAAACTTCCTCCTTTACGTCATCGTGATAATGATGTTATTGAGTTAGCCAAACATTTTCTTGCTTATCGTAATGAAGCCACTAATACAGGGAAAGTGTTCGCAGATGAAGTATTGGAAATTTTTGCCCAATACTCTTGGCCAGGCAATGTCAGAGAGCTTAAACATTGTGTTGAACGGGCACATATTTTGGCAGAAGAGGTCATTACGGTATCGGACTTGCCCGATTTTTCAACTATTCAGCTAGCCTCAATAGGGGAAATAGGGCCGGGTACATCAATAAAAGAAGCAGAAAAAAGCTTGATACTGTCAACGCTTGATGCATGTAAGCAAAATAAAACTCAAGCTGCCAAGCAACTTGGAATTACGGTTAAAACGTTATATAACAAACTTGAACAATACGGCCAAATAGAGCCAACACTGCATATTGGCTCAGAAGTCAATTAGTAGCTTAATGTACAGATGAGGTGGGAGAAGTGGTGCGCCTGACAGGAATTGAACCTGTGACCCTCGGTTTCGGAAACCGATACTCTATCCAACTGAGCTACAGGCGCTTTGATACTTTCTAACAGCGCGAATTATACGGACTTTAATAGTCTTAAACCACCGGAAAAACTGAAACCATTGTCAGCCTAAGCATAACTAGACTGACAATGGGATTTTATTACGTGATATTAGCTATCAGGATGTGGCGCTATTTTTTCAAGTTTCCAAATATCTTGATTGTATTCATCCATGGTCCGATCAGTTGAAAACTTACCGCTTTGCGCCGCATTAGTAATGCTCATTGCCGTCCAGCGTTCTTTATCTAAATACGCTTGTCCAGCCAGATGCTGTGCATCAATGTAACTACGGAAATCAGCAACGGTCATCCAAGGATCATTTGGGCTAGTAAATGCATGAATAATGTTGTCAAAACAACCGGGTTCAAATTGGTTGAAATGCCCACCACTTAACAGCTCTACTACACGTTTTAGATCAGCATCATTTTCAATGATAGCCTGAGGGTTATAGCTTGCACGTTTTTCGGCGACTTCTTCTTCGGATAAACCAAACAGGAAAAAGTTGTCATCACCCACTTCTTCACGTATTTCTATATTAGCCCCATCCAGCGTGCCAATCGTAATGGCACCATTCATCATAAATTTCATATTGCCGGTACCAGACGCTTCTTTACCAGCGGTAGAAATTTGCTCAGATAGGTCGGCTGCAGGACAGATGACTTCCATGGCAGATACTTGATAATTAGGGAAAAAGACTACCTTAAGCCAGTCATTCACATCAGGATCGTTATTAACCACATCTGCGACGTTATTAATAAGTTTAATGATTTGTTTGGCCATCAAATAACCTGGAGCCGCTTTACCGCCAAATAAGACACAGCGTTTGGGCAGACCATCGGTATGACCACGTTTGATCTGATCATATAAATGAATAACATGTAATACATTGAGCAGTTGACGTTTATATTCGTGGATGCGTTTGACCTGAATATCAAACATGGCATCAGGATTAAACGTTACGCCACAATTTTTTTCGACCAAAGCAGCCAAACGTTTTTTGTTTTCATATTTCGCTTCATGCCAAGATTTTTGAAAATCTTTGTCATGAGCGAGTGGAGCGAGATTTTCCAGCTCAGTCAGCCGGGTTATCCATTTATCACCAATGGTTTCTGTAATTAGCTGACTCAAAATCGGGTTGCACCAGGCCATCCAACGCCGTTGAGTGACGCCGTTGGTTTTATTATTAAATTTGTTCGGCCACAATTGATAGAAATCTTCAAACAAGCCTTTCTTCAATAACTCGGAATGCAACGCGGCAACGCCGTTAACTGAAAAACTGCCAACAATCGCTAAATGGGCCATGCGAACTTGCTGTTGAGCACCTTCTTCAATGATCGACATACGAGCCAAACGATCTTTATCGCCGGGCCAATGATTAGCCACTTCACGCAAGAAGCGTGCATTTATCTCATAGATAATTTCCAGAATGCGCGGTAATAAACGACCAAACAGATTTGCCGGCCAACGTTCAAGGGCTTCAGGTAACAAAGTGTGGTTGGTGTAAGCCATCGTTTTAGTGGTGATTTGCCAAGCCTTATCCCAACCCAATTGATGTTCATCCATCAGTAAGCGCATTAATTCTGCAACGGCAACGGTCGGATGGGTATCGTTCAACTGAAATACATTCTTATCAGCAAACAGTTCAAAATTTTCGCCATGGGTGTTAACCCAATAATCTAGAATGTCTTGCAAGCTGGCTGATGCCAGAAAATATTGTTGGCGTAACCGAAGCTCTTTTCCATTTTCACTGGCATCGTTAGGATAAAGCACCATACTGATATTTTCAGCTTCATTTTTAGCGGCCACCGCTTCGGTATAAGAACCGGCATTAAAATCTTCAAGATTAAATTCATCAGTGGCAGCTGCTTTCCACAAACGTAAGCGGTTCACGGTGCCGTTCTGGTAACCGGGGACTGGTAAGTCGTATGGCACTGCCAGCACATCATTGGTATCCACCCATTGGATTTCCATTTGCCCACTGACGTTACGACGTAATTCAGTATGTCCGCCAAATTTCACCCGCTGAGTGAACTCAGGACGCTCCAGTTCCCAAGGGTTACCATCCCGTAACCAATGATCGGGCATTTCCTGTTGATGGCCATTTTGTATTTTTTGTTGGAACATGCCGTATTCATAGCGAAGACCATATCCAGTAACGGGCAGCTGTAAAGTGGCACAACTATCGATAAAACACGCTGCCAAGCGGCCAAGACCGCCGTTACCTAAGCCCGCGTCGTGCTCAAACTCTGCGAGCTCTTCATATTCAAGACCCAGGTTAACCAAGGCTTTTTTCAATGGTTCTTCAATACCTAGATTTAATGCGGCATTACCTGTGGCACGGCCCATCAAAAATTCCATAGAAAGGTAATAGGCTTGTTTGCAACCTGATTCAGCATAGGTATGTTTGGTATTTTTCATTCTTTCAAACAACCGATCACGAAGCGTGTGAGCCATGGCTGAGTACAAGTAATGACCAGAGGCACAACCTTTGTCTTGTCCCAGATAAATGCCGAAATAGCGTTTAAAATCTTCAGTTAAAGCGAGGGTGTTCATTCCCAGTTTTGACGTCTGATAAAGTTCAGGCAAAGGGGTAGTAATCGCAGTATATCTTGGCGTCATAGCGGAATCCTTGAATGGGCATCGTTATGGAAAAAACAGGTGTAGGTGAGGGGCTTTGGCTGCGTTGCCACGAAACGGCTCTCAGCATTGAAACTGAATATGGTTTGGTAAGACCTCACCCATTGCGGTTAACGTTAGCAGAGAGTGACGACATCTGCCATCACCTGAAGCATAAATTTTTAAATAAATGTAATTAGCAGAAATTTCTATTATTGAGCAGGCGTTGAAAGTTCAAACCATTCATCCAGAACCTGTATCGCTTCATCACGACCTTGATGATTTAAAGACGAAAACAATTGTACCGAAGCTTCCAAACCAGCCTCTTTTAATTCTTTACGAACCTGTTGCAGGGCATTTCCTCCTGCGCCACGACCTAATTTGTCAGATTTTGTCAGCAGTATATGAATAGGAAGTTCTGCCTGTTTAGCCCAACCTAACATTTGCAAATCAAAGTTTTTTAACGGATGACGAATATCCATCATCAACATTAATCCACGTAAGGATTGGCGCGTTTCTAAATATTTACTCAAGGTTGCCTGCCATTTCAGCTTCATTTTTTCCGGGACTTTGGCATAACCATAACCAGGAAGATCGACTAAAGCTCTTTCATCATCCAGGTGAAAAAAATTGATCATTTGTGTTCGTCCTGGTGTCTTACTGATGCGTGCTAATGCTTTGATTCCGGTGATCGTATTGATTGCACTGGATTTTCCGGCATTTGAACGACCCGCAAAAGCAACCTCATAACCTAAGTCAGGTGGCAGTTGGGACAATTGTGTCGCGCTGACAGTATAATGCGCGCTACGGTATAACTCTGACATGACAGTCTTTCCAGGTGCAAAAAAGTGCCAATAAGAGTAGCATACCGGAAGTTTTGTATCCGAAAGTTAGTGACTAGGAACTACAATGAAAAAATTTATTTTTGCAGTGGTGTTGGGTTTGGGAGCAACTAGTTCACCACACGTTTTTGCTGCGGGTGATGTTTCTGCCGGTAAAGCAAAATCAGCGGTTTGTGCAGCTTGTCATGGTGCAGATGGCAACAGTCCTTCTGACATGTATCCAAAGCTGGCTGGACAACATGCCAGTTATATTTACAAACAGCTTGTCGAATTTAAAAGCGGTAAACGTGAAAATGCCTTTATGGCCCCAATGGTTGCGAATTTATCTGAAGAAGATATGGCCGACTTAGCGGCTTATTTCGCTAGTAAAGAAGCTACTCCAGGTGCGGTAAGTGAAGACTTGTTAGAACTTGGTAAACAAATTTATCGTGGTGGCAATAGCGAGTCTGGTGTGCCGGCTTGTATGGCATGTCATGGTCCAAATGGCAGCGGTATGCCTGCGGCGAAATGGCCGAAACTATCTGCACAATATCGTGCCTATACTGAAGCGCAATTACACGCTTTTGCTAAGGGCGAACGTCATAACGACCCGAATGGGATGATGCGTGATATTGCTTCTAAGCTGACGGAAGATGAGATTAAAGCGGTTTCCGCTTATGTATCCGGCCTGCACTAATTGCTGATAATGCTTCGGCGACAATGAAAGTTGTCGCCGGATTGAAATCGGCTCCTGTTTGAGCAATTTAATGTCTGAAGCTACCACTAAAGGTCATTCTAACCACAGCTTTTCCCGCCGCTTATTTTTATTTATCGGTTCCATGGAGCTGGCAATAACCTTATTGCTGACGTTGGCGGTAGCTTCTGTTATCGGCACGGTTTTGCAACAGAATCAACCGTATGCCGATTATGTCATTAAGTTCGGCCCATACTGGTTCGAAGTGTTTGATCAGTTGGGACTCTATGATGTTTATAGCGCATTATGGTTTATCGCTATCCTTGCGTTATTAGTGATCTCTACCTCTGTTTGTGTGATCCGCCATTTCCCCGCCATGCTTAAAGAAATGTGGCAACTGCGAACCAACGTACAGAAAAAATCATTAAGAGCCATGCATCACAATGCACAATGGCAATCAAATGACACTCTACAGACTGTTGCCAATAACCTGCAGCAGGAATTCAAAAAACTGGGTTTTCGTAGTCGACAAACGCTCAAACAAGACGATGCAGTATTAATTTCTGCAATGCGTGGCGGTATGAATCGCTTAGGCTATTTATTCACTCATATCGCAATTGTCGTGATTTGTGTAGGCGGTTTATTTGACAGCAATATGCCGCTTAAGCTTGCAGAATGGCGGGGCGATATCAAAATTGAAACGCGCGATCTTTCTATTCGTGAGATCCCCGCAGAAAGTAGATTGTCTGAAGGTAATCAAGGGTTTAGAGGCACTGTTAGTATTCCTGAAGGCAAGGCCTCTGAAGTGGTTTTTTTACCGGTTCGTGATGGTTACTTGTTACAAGCTTTACCCTTTCGTATTGAAGTAAAAGATTTTCGTATTGAACATTACCCCAACGGACAACCGAAATCTTTTGAGTCCGATTTAGTGATTCACGATGATCAATTAGAAGCTCCCTTTGAAGCTACTATTGCGGTAAATCATCCGTTGATTTATCGAGGACACGCTATTTATCAGGCCAGTTTTAGTGATGGCGGCTCAGAATTAAGTTTAGATGCATGGCCGTTGGATAGTCGCGCTGGAACGGAGCCTGTATCTATCCAAACTAAAGTATTTGAAAATCGGCAAATGCTTTGGGGTCAGGAAAGCATGCAATTGGAAATGACCAGTTTCCGCCCGTTTAATATTAATCCGGATCCGACGGAAGCTGATCCGCGAAACTTACGTGATTTTGGCCCCAACTTTACCTTTAAATTGCGAACCGAGACTGGCGAAGCTCGAGAATATGAAAACTATATGTTTCCGGTGGAGCGCGATGGACGGGAATATTTTTTGAGTGGTGTACGTAATAGTCCAGCAGAGTCCTTTGCCTATCTTTATTTACCGGTTGATGAAGAGGGTGGCTTGCAGCAGTTTTTGCAATATTCAGCCTTGTTGCGTGATGAGCAACTGATTTCTAGTATTGCTAACTCAATGATGAAAGAAGCACTTGCGGTGATGCCTGAACGTGATGAAGCATTGGAAGGAAGCTTGCAACAGACGCTGGAAACATTGATCAAAATGTTTGTTAGGGGAGGCTTTGATGAAGTCAGAGATTTTATTGACAACAATCTACCTGATGCTGAGCGTGATAACTTAGCTCCGGCCTATCTAGGCATGTTACGGGAAATGTTGGCGCGGATTTATTTCAGTATGGACGGTATTGATCCGCAAACCGTCACGAACGATCAGTTATTGTTTTTACAAGATACGGTAGACGCCATTGGAACGCTGTCACGTTATGGCTCACCGGTATTTTTACATTTAACAGATTTTGACCATATACAATCAACAGGTCTGCAAATAGCTAAAGCACCCGGTAAAAATGTGGTGTATTTCGGTTGTGCTTTGTTGATTATCGGTGTGTTTTTATTGTTCTATCTACCGCAAAGACGTCTTTGGGCATGGATTGAGCAAGGTACTGATCAGACGCACATTATTCTGGCAGGCTCAACCAATCGAAATGCACGTGAATTTGATACATTTTTCAATGAACAACAAACAGTGTTAGCGGCTAAAACGGGGAACTCCAACCTGTAGCTAGGTTCTTAATTGAAAGCGCAATAATGAGTATGAGAGACCAATGACAACAAATACTGAAATAATGACAAAACCGGCCGCACATACGTGGTGGTGGTATGGCCTTTTATTACTGGCAACCATCGGTATTTTGACGATTTACCGTGAAGTGCTGGATGTATATGAAGTGTCCATTCTGATTTTTACCGCTATAAGCATGGCATTGGTCGGTAATCAATGGCCTGGATTTCGTGGACATTCTATTGCTGTCGCGATTTTAAGCTTAATAGCGTTGCAACTTTATGGGTCAGATTTGGGCGCTGCTGAAACCAATGGTTTGCTGAAATACATGTTGGCCAGTCAGTCTGCGATTATGTGGATGAGTGTGTTTTTTATCGCGGCAACATTCACTTATTTTGGTGGCTTGATTTTCCGTTCTGCTTACACCGAAAAGCTTGGCAGCGCATTTACCTGGATCGCCACGACATTTGGTATGACCGGGCTGATGGTGCGTTGGCGCGAGACGCATATGATGGGGGCTGATATTGGTTATATTCCGGTCAGCAATCTATATGAAGTATTTATTCTGTTTGCCGTTGTAACAGCACTGATTTATTTATTTTACGAACGTCGCTATCAAGTCCGCAGTTTGGGAGGCTTTGTTTTATTAGTTATTTCTGCTGCTGTTATCTTCCAACTTTGGTATGCCTTTGAACGCAATGCGCATGAAATTCAGCCCTTGGTGCCTGCATTACAAAGTTACTGGATGAAAATTCACGTACCGGCAAACTTCATTGGCTATGGTTCGTTTGCCATGGCAGCCATGATTGGTATTGCTTATGTGCTGGTCAATTGGCGTGCTGAAAAGAATCCCAACAGTGGTTTGGTGAAAGCTATGCCACCACTGACGATGATGGATGATTTAATGTACAAAAGCATTGCTTTGGGCTTTGCCTTTTTTACAGTGGCAACTATTCTGGGCGCTTTATGGGCTGCGGAAGCCTGGGGTGGATATTGGTCATGGGATCCAAAAGAAACATGGGCATTAATTGTCTGGTTAAATTACGCCGCCTGGTTGCATATGCGAATGACAAAAGGCTGGACTGGTGCACCAATGGCTTGGTGGGCAATTGTTGGGTTATTTGTGACTTTATTTGCCTTTCTGGGTGTCAATATGTTTCTGTCCGGTCTTCACTCTTACGGCACTTTGTAAATAAAAATTAAGGATATCGAAATGACAAGATCAATACGCGCTTTATTACTGACTACAGCGGTAGCACTCATACCATTTTCTGTGTCAGCTGATTCAGTTAATTATAAAGAGGGAGAGCATTATGAAGCGACCTCTCAGCGTATGGCCAAAAATACTTCTGGCGAACAGATTGAGGTGATGGAATTGTTTTCCTATTCCTGTCCTCATTGCTTTAACCTAGATTCGCAAATCATGCAGTGGAAAGAAACGTTGCCTGAAAATGTAAAATTTACTCAGGTACCAGCGGTCTTCCGTGATAGTTGGTTACAACTGGCAAGAGTTTTTTATGCAGCTCAAGTGACTGGAGATTCTGAAAAACTGCATAAAGCATTATTTAATGCCATTCATATCGATAAGCGTCGTCTAGATACCGAAGAACGGTTACTCGATTTTGTCGAAGAGCAGGGCATTGATCGTGATAAATTTGCCGAAACGATGAATTCATTTACAGTCAAAACCAACGTGAAAAAAGCCTTGGTAATTAGTCAGACATCTGGTGTCAGTGGTGTACCTTCAATCATTGTTGATGGTCGCTATCATACTGATGCACCTAAGGCTGGTGGCATGACAGAAATGCTAAATGTGGTTGAATATTTGATTGAAAAAGTTGAAGCAGAAAAATAAAGCATATATTTAATCATCAAAGCCGGTTAGCAAATTTAACCGGCTTTTTTTTGCCTGTTACAAGGCGGCGGGAAGAGTCTGATTAACTTCAGCTGGCGGTGTTGAAGTTTGATTGACTTCATCGTGGTGCAACATAATATCGTAATAACGACGAATATTCCCGACATAACGTACTGGTTCCGCCCCACGCGCATAACCGTGACGCGTTTGGCTGAACCACTGTTGTTTTGCCAGCAACGGCAAATTTTCTCGAACATCGGCCCAGCGGTCTGGGTTTCCGCCATTTTTTTCGGTGAGAACTCTTGCGTCTTCTAGATGACCAAGCCCAATATTATAGGCGGCTAATGCAAGCCAAGTTCGATCGGGTTCATCAATACGCTCAGGTAAACGATTTTTCATCATGGTCAGATAAGCCGTGCCTGCAAAAATACTTTGCTCTGGATCTTCCCGGTCAATGACGCCCATTTCATTTGCAGTACCCTGAGTCAGCATCATCAAACCGCGAACCCCAGTGCTGGAAACAGCTTCTGGATTCCAATGTGACTCTTGATAGGCTATAGCTGCCAGTAATCGCCAATCGTAATCATAGGCTAACGCAGCAGCTTTAAGAATCGATTGGTATTGTGGAAGATGGGTTTGGATGCGGCGGTGAATGGCACGAGAATCAACATAATCAAAGCGTCGAATATGCCCAAAATACTTCTCGATTAATTGATCCAGATAGCCGGAATTTTCGATGTCTTCAAAAAAGGTATTTACCGCTACTTGTAAACTCATATCATCGCTTCGCCGCATTCCCCAGGCCAGTGGTTGAGGATCCGACACATCAAAAGCGACTCGTAATTCGGGGTAAAGGCTATGACTGGCAGCCATTTCGTTGGAATCAACGACGGTGTAATCGATTAATTCAAGCTGAACCAGCTCTAACAAACCACTGGTATCTATATTCGGGTTTTCTATCCAGGATAGTAGGGGGATTTCCTGTTGTAATACGGCAAGTTGCTCAGCATGACTGCTATTCGCCACAATTTCTAACTGCCCACTACTAATTTCGGTGATATCTCGGGGAGGGCTGCTGCCATGACGGTAAATAAGCTGTTGGGTAACTTCATGATAAATAGGCCCGAAACGCAACCTGTTTTGTCTGGCCCGGGTGATAGTTAGCCCTGCAGCAGCAATGTCTGCCTGACCATTCTCAATCATGTCTAGCGTTTTACTGAGATTCTCGGGAACAGTCACTTTGAGTGTCACACCAAGATAATCGGCAAAACGTTGTGCCAACTCGTATTCAAAACCAGCCAGCTCATCACCATTATTATAATAGCTGGTCAAACCATAGCGGCTTACTACGCGAAGTTCACCCCGTTCCAGAATCTGCTCAAGTTGATTGCTGGGAGTGTTACAAGAACTTAACACGCAGAGCATGAGAATGAGGAAAGGTGGTTTTTTCAAAACTTCACTCTGTCAGTCGGACAGCAAATTATGCAACATAAGGAATAGTTTGCACATCAAATTTCCCAAAACTTACATTTAAAAAGCTGGAAAATGTGATATCTATCGCTTTGAGCGAAAGAAATCTCTTAGCAGTATGCTGCTTTCCTCGGCGAGTACTCCTTGGTCACAGTTAACACGATGATTTAGTTGGGTGGTGTTAAAAATATCAAAGCAACTACCGGCGGCACCAGTTTTTGGCTCAGTGGCGGCAAAAACAACTCGCTCAATTCTGGCATGAACAATTGCACCCGCACACATGATGCAGGGCTCAAGAGTGATATACATCGTGGAGTTAGGTAGTCGATAGTTCTGTTGTTGCAAGCACGCAGCGCGTAAGGCCACAACCTCAGCATGTGCTGTTGGATCATTCTGGCTAATAGGTTGATTCCAGCCAGATCCAATGAGTTGGTCATTTAATACAATGACTGCACCTACTGGTACTTCGCCATTGTGTTCAGCTTGTTGCGCCAGCATCAATGCCTGACGCATCCAGTATTCATCGTTTAACATGCGTAATATGAATATCAATAAGGTTGAGCAAACGTTGGCTGGCTCCCTTACTTTGTTCTATTAACTGTTTACCGGCATCACCCATTAACGCGCGACGCTGTGGGGCTTTTAATAATTCAATGACGGTATCCGCTAATTGTTCAGGATTTTTTACTTCAATTGCAGCTTGGTGTTCGAGGAACTGCTTTGTGACTTCGAGAAAATTGAAATAATACGGCCCGGTAATCACCGGTCTTGAAAGTGCGGCAGGTTCTAGTAAATTATGTCCACCATGTGGGATAAGGCTACCGCCAACAAATGCCACATCAGCTGTACCGTAAAAAATGGATAATTCACCCATGCTATCTACAACCAAGGCCTGAATTTGGCTGCTACAAGGTTTACCTTCACTCCTGCGAAGTGTATTCAATCCAGCCCGGCGACATAATGCGGCCACCCGATCAAAACGTTCCGGGTGACGAGGCACAATAATTAATAATAGATCACGAAATTGGCCACGGATTTTACGAGCTGCATCAATGATTTTCTCTTCTTCACCTTCATGGGTACTTGCCGCAATAAATACTGGACGATTTCCCCATAAAGCACGTATTGCTTCTGCACGCTCCATAGAGCTGGCAGGCAAGGTAATCTCATATTTTAGATTCCCTACAGCATGTACTTTTTCTTTATGTGCACCAAGTTGAACAAAGCGGTCCCGATCACTATGAGTTTGTGCAGCGATGAGTGGAATACTTTGTAGCATCTGATGAGTCAATTTGCTGGCTTTCTGATAACCACGCGCACTTCGAGCCGATAGTCTTGCATTGGCAATAATAATTGGGATGGATTGTTCTGCGCAGATAAGAATCAGGTTTGGCCACAGCTCGGTCTCCATAATAATGCCAAATTCTGGTCGCATCGCTTTTAAGAAACGTTTAATTGCGAACGGTAAATCGTAAGGCAAATAAACATGCAAAACAGTATCAGCGAATAAACTTTTCACCCGGGCGCTACCGGTCGGCGTCATGGTGGTGATCAGGATTTGATGCTCGGGATAACGTTGCTGCAAACCTTTAATTAATGGTCTACAGGCTTCTGCTTCACCCACTGAAACAGCGTGCACCCAGATAAGTTTTTGGTTAGATGTACGGGGAGATATATTTCCAAAACGCTCATTCCAGCGTTTGAAATAATCTGGAGCTTTAAAGCCTCGCCAAATCAGTCTCATCAATATGAGGGGCAATGCCAGATAAAATAATGTTGAGTAAAAGACTTTCAAATTGGACTCACCGGAGGCAGTTTTTTAAGCTTAAATCGAGTTGGGATGATAGCATAGACGCTGTTTTGTATTGTTATTGAACAGATGAAAATTCTCAGTAAAAAATTCCTTCACCCACGCTTTTGGCCTAATTGGCTTGGCTTGGGGCTAATGCGCATCTCAGTTTATTTGCCCAAATCCTGGCAATTGTTTGCTGGCCACAGTTTAGGTCGTTTGATGCGATTGTTTATGAAGGATCGCGAGCGTGTCGCAAAGCGAAACCTTGAATTATGTTTCCCTGACATGACTCCTCAAGCACGTAAAAACTTGCTAAGTGAAAATATGCTGACAATGGGCATGATGCCGATTGAAACAGCTATAAGCTGGTGGGCCAGCGATAAAAGTCTTGAGAAACGTGTCGAATACCGTGGGCTTGAACATATACAAAATGCGCTGGCTAAAGGCAAAGGGGTTTTATTGCTAACTGGACACTTTACCAGTATGGAATTAGGTGGCCGGTTAATCATGCTGAAACAACCGTGTTATGTCATGTTCCGTGAGCTTAAAAGTCCTTTATTTAATGCTGTCATGATGCATCAACGGCAACGACATAGTGAAGGCACGATATTGCAGGCAGATATGCGAGGCATGTTACGGGCATTAAAAAAGAATAAAGTGGTGTGGTACGCACCGGATCAAGATTTTGGTCGTAGAACGAGCGTCTTTGCCAAATTCTTTGGTATAAACGCCGCGACAATTCCAGCCACTGCCCGTTTAGCAAAAATGAGTGGAACCAGCATTGTGCCATATGTGCCAAGACGCTTAGCCAATGGTAATTATTCAATCGATATTGGGCCTGCATGGGAAAATTATCCATCAGGTGATGAATTGGCAGATGCTCAGATAGTCAATGATTGGGTCGAATCGGAGATAAGAAAATCGCCGATGCAGTATTTATGGGTACATCGGCGATTTAAAACCCAACCAGAAGGTAAGGGGTTATTCTATAAAAAGCTTAGCGATTAAATGGCGAAAAACTATAACTGACCATTAATGATTCAGATCCAGGATTATTTTTTGCCAGATCAGCATTTGACATATGGTAAAGGCTTAAAGCTAAACGTGAAGATGGACTAATTCGATAACCCAGTTCAATGCCTGTGCGAAATAAAAAGCCACTACCTAAATCCTGACCACCACCATCTTCATACGCTACACCGGCCAACTGAGGTGTTAACACCCATTTTTCTCCCATGTTTATATCGTAGCGAGCGCCAGCATGTACCCAGTAGCCGCCGTCAGAATTGGCACTGATCCCAACGGCTGGAATGAGATTAAAGAATGAGTCCTGTGAGGCAAATCTATATTCAACGCCCAGCTCGAGTGAATTATCACTCTCAAAAACTTCAAAACTGCCTGCAGAGATAGCCACTTCCGGAGATTGTGCTTCAACGCTAAAGCAGGCCAGCAATCCTAAAAGTCCGACAATGCCCTGTTTTTTCATTTTTTATTATCCTTTTTAAACTTATCAAAATCAGTTTATTAGATAACATGTTTCAAGCAGTTTGAGAAGGTTAAAAACAAAAAAACCACCCGAAGGTGGTTTATTGTGTTCGATAAAAACGTCGTATTAACGTTTTGAGAACTGTGGTTTCTTACGTGCTTTATGCAGACCAATTTTCTTACGTTCAACAGCACGTGCATCACGAGTGATGAAGCCTGCGCTACGTAGGTCAGTTTTCAGTTCACTGTTATATTCAACTAACGCGCGGCTGATACCGTGACGAATCGCACCGGCTTGGCCGTTGTTACCACCACCACGAACGGTGATTTTTAAGTCAACTTTGTCAAGCATTTCAACCAGTTCAAGTGGCTGACGAACAACCATGCGAGATGTTTCACGACCGAAGTAATCTTCAAGGCTGCGTGTGTTGATGGTGATGTTGCCGCTGCCTGGCTTCATGAATACACGAGCGGTTGAACTTTTGCGACGGCCTGTAGCGTAGTAAGAATCTGCCATGACGATATCCGATTAAATTTCCAGCATTTTAGGTTGTTGAGCTGCGTGTGGATGTTCAGTACCAGCATAAACTTTCAGCTTGCTAAACATTGCACGGCCCAGAGGATTTTTAGGCAACATGCCTTTCACTGCTGTTTGAATAACACGCTCAGGCGCTTTATCCAATTGTTTTTCCAGCGAGATAGATTTAATACCGCCAATGTGGCCTGTGTGGTGGTAGTAAATTTTATCTTTCATTTTGTTGCCAGAAACACGCAGTTTCTCAGCATTAACAACAACGATGTAATCGCCGGTATCAACATGAGGAGTATAAATAGCTTTGTGTTTGCCGCGCAGACGGCGAGCGATTTCTGTTGCCATACGGCCCAGTGTTTTGCCATCGGCATCAATAACGAACCAGTCGCGACGAACTTCTGCTGGTTTTGCACTTAAGGTTTTCATTCCGCGGGGTGCTCCTGAAAATATACGCATGCGGTCAAATAAAGAGGTGGAATGTTACGGATTCACGCGATATATGTCAACTGCAATTAACTAAATATAAACAGCAGCATGGCGCCTAGTACTAGGCGGTAAATTACAAAAGGCCACATGCCTATGCGTTCGAGTAATTTAAGAAACAAAAATATACAGATATAAGCGCTAATCGCTGAGAAAATTGCTCCGGCTGTCAGGGCAAACCAGTCTGTTGCTTGATCGGCTTTTATTAGTTTAATTGTTTCTAAGCCACCAGCTAAAAAAATAACGGGTATCGAAAGTAAAAAGGAAAACCGAGCAGCGGCTTCACGTGTTAAACCTAACATGAGGGCTG
>NZ_JBLWYR010000006.1:0-126356 GCF_048266885.1 Methylophaga sp. | reverse complement strand
ACAAGATTGCCTAGCTATAAACTGACAAAAATTGTCACTAGTTGACGTAGCTTGACCTTTATAAAATTGAATAAAGAATATATATTTTACTAAGTTTATGATTTTAAATTGAAATAAATATTGGCATGGAGAGTGCTCTATTGAATTTGAGCACAAAGCTTGTCGTATATTTATGGAGATTGAAAGATGAAAAAAACACAACAAGGTTTTACGTTAATCGAATTAATGATCGTTATCGCGATCATCGGTATTTTGGCGGCAATCGCTTTGCCTGCTTATCAGGACTACACAAAACGTGCCAAATTTTCAGAAGTTATTTCTGTAGCTAATGGTTATAAGACTGCCACAGCAATTTGTATTCAAGCAGAAGGAAATGCAACCAATTGTGATTTAGGTTCGAATGGTGTTCCTGCTTCACGTACAACAGATTATGTATCAGGTGTAACTGTAGCCGATGGAGTAATTACGGTTAGTTCTCAAAACATCGATCCTAATCCAACTTATGTTCTATCTCCGGATTCCTCAGGTACTCAATGGACTGTTGGTGGTGGATGTTTAACATCGGATCCAATTCTTTGCCAATAATGTAGAACTTTATTCTGCAAGCCCCGATTCGTCGGGGCTTTTTTTGTCTCTGAGGTATTCATTATTCCTTAGCAAAATCTATTCAATTCAACTGATTGACCACATTTAATTCTGCTTAAACTTTTCATATCTAAAATCCTTTTTGACAGCCGACTCTAAATTGCTTTCAATTGCCCCATAAATTCTTTATTGGGGAATCCCATGGATAATCATCCGCAAAAAATAACTGTTGGCTGGCGAGAGTGGTTGAGCTTACCGGAGCTTGGCATAGATAAAATCAAAGCCAAGGTGGACACCGGAGCTCGAACATCGGCGATCCATGCCTTTTCGGTTGAACCTATTGATAAAAACGGTGAGCTTTGGGTACGATTCGGGGTGCATCCAAATCAAAACGATACTGAAACCGAAATCTGGTGCGAAGCGCTAGTTAAAGATGAGCGTTATGTCACGGACTCGGGCGGGCATACCGAAAAACGTTACGTCATTCAGACGCCATTGAGCGTTGGCGGTCATACCTGGCCAATCGAAATTACCCTTACAAACCGAGATACCATGCTGTTTAGAATGTTACTAGGACGTACTGCCATGACGACTGGTAATATATTGGTTAATCCGGCATTGTCCTATCAAGCCAGTCCTTCACCAAACAACACAATTCAAGCGCCCAAAGACGAAGCACTTGATGGAGAATCTGCATGAAAATAGCCATTTTGTCCCGTAACTCGAAGCTATATTCGACTCGTCGATTAGTTGAGGCAGCGCAAGCGCGAGGACATGAGGTGGATGTGCTGGATGTGTTGCGTTGTTATATGAATATCACTTCGATGAAACCGGAAGTGCATTACAAAGGCGAAAATCTTAGTGGCTATGATGCGGTGATTCCGCGGATCGGGGCTTCGGTGACGTTTTACGGAACGGCTGTACTTCGCCAATTTGAGATGATGAATGTTTATCCGTTGAATGAGTCAGTAGCCATCAGTCGGTCACGCGATAAACTCCGTGCTCTGCAATTACTGTCACGCCGCGGCATTGGGTTGCCGGTCACCGGTTTTGCACATCGCCCAGATGATGTGGATGATTTAATCAAAATGGTCGGTGGAGCACCGTTGGTAATTAAATTACTAGAAGGTACTCAGGGCATCGGTGTGGTGCTTGCCGAAACGGCGGGCGCTGCAGAAAGTGTTATTGAAGCCTTTATGGGCATGAAAGCCAATATTCTGGTGCAGGAATTTATCAAAGAAGCCGGTGGTGCGGATATCCGATGTTTTGTCGTTGGGGAGAAAGTGGTTGCAGCCATGAAACGACAAGGCAAAGAGGGTGAGTTCCGTTCTAATCTGCATCGTGGTGGTACCGCCAACCTGATTCGTATTACACCAGCTGAACGCGCTACAGCAGTACGTGCTGCTAAAACCATGGGCCTGAATGTCTGTGGTGTGGATTTATTACGTTCGAATCATGGTCCGGTGGTAATGGAAGTGAATTCGTCACCAGGGCTGGAAGGTATTGAAGCAGCCACCGGTAAAGATATCGCCAGTTTGATTATCGATTTTATTGAAAAAAACTCTGTTTCCGGAACCACTAAAACCAAAGGGCGAGGTTGATGGCAAATGAGCTGATTATTGCCGGGCAGAACATTGCTCTAGGGGAAAATAAAGTAGTTGATGTGGCATTACCTGATTTGTATATGCATACCTCGTTGAGTATGCCGGTGCAGGTGATGCGTGGTAGACGGGAAGGACCGGTTTTATTTGTCTCTGGGGCGGTACATGGTGATGAAATTGTCGGTGTTGAAATTATTCGGCGGTTAGTTCGAAGTAAGCGACTTAAAGGTCTGAAAGGCACATTAATCACCATTCCAGTAGTAAATGTATATGGATTTATTAATCAAACACGTTATTTACCTGATCGCCGTGATTTAAATCGTTGCTTTCCAGGCTCTGAAGAGGGTTCACTCGCGGCGCGTTTAGCCAATCTATTTATGAGTGAAGTAGTGCATAAATGCACCCATGGAGTGGATTTACATACAGCGGCAATTCATCGCGATAATCTTCCGCAAATTCGAGCAGCATTGGATAATCCTGTAGTTGAAGAAATGGCCAGATCTTTTAATGCACCAGTTATTTTGAATTCAGGTTTGATTGAAGGTTCATTGCGCCATGCTTGCCAGCAGGTCAATGTTCCGGTCATTGTGTATGAAGCGGGTGAAGCATTACGCTTTAATGAACTGGCGATTCGTGCTGGTGTCAGAGGTGTTTTGGCGGTAATGCGTAAATTAGGTATGCTAGCCGAATCCCGTACTAAACATGTAAAACCTGTTGATCCTTTTGTTGCACGTTCCAGTAGTTGGGTGAGAGCGCCGCAAAGTGGTATTTTTAGGATGCTAGTTCCCATGGGCGCGCAGGTAACAAAAGGCGATATCCTGGGTATGGTAGCGGCGCCCTATGGTGATGAGAAATCTGAAACCAAAGTTGTCGCAATTTGTAGTGGTGTCATCATTGGCAGAACCAATATTCCACTGGTAAATGAAGGCGAAGCCTTGTTCCACATTGCGCGATTCAACCGCCCCGATGAGGTCGCTGATAGCGTTGAAGCGTTCAATACCAATCTGGATCCTTCTACCGACACCAGTGCTCCGGAAGAACGACCGATTATCTAAAATGTTCTTTCCGGTCAAATAGACTTGATACTGTCATAATATTTTTGCAATTTATCCTTAAAATAGTGACAATCCCGCGATTTAACTGAAGCCAAAGGGGGTCATACTGATGACACAAACCCAAGCCAACCTTGATATCAACACACCGCCAGTTGCGACTGAAGAATGGAGTGCGCAACAGAGCAGCAAGCTTTATGGTGTGCGTGATTGGGGGGCGGATTATTTTGATATTTCCGCCGATGGCAATGCTGTCGTCAGTTTGCAATTTGGTGAAAAGACCGTTCATGTTCCATTGATTGATATTGTTCATGGCATGAAAGAACGTGGTCTGGATATGCCAGCTGTTTTACGTATTGAGAATCTGCTGGATTTACGCATTACCCAATTGAATGAAGCCTTTGCCAGAGCTATTGAAACGGCAGGTTATCAAAATCATTATCGTGGTGTGTTTCCTATTAAGGTCAACCAACAATGCCATGTAATCGAAGAAATAGCCGACTACGGCCGTCGCTATCATCATGGATTGGAAGCAGGTAGCAAAGCCGAATTGATTATTGCTATCTCGCAGTTACGTGATCACGACAGCCTGATTATCTGTAACGGCTACAAAGACGAAGAATTTATCGAATTAGGTTTATATGCCCGTCAAATGGGTATCAAGTGTTTCTTTGTGCTGGAAACCGCCACGGAATTAACCACTATTCTGGAGCGCAGCAAAGCGCTGGGAATCGAACCACTGATCGGTATGCGTATTCGACTTGCTTCAACCGTCGAAGGACACTGGAATGGTGACAGTGGTGATCGTTCAATATTCGGCTTGTCGACTAATGCTTTATTGGAAGTAGTCGAACAACTTAAAAAAGCCGATATGTTGCATTGTTTGCAGTTATTGCACAGCCATTTAGGTTCACAAATTCCCAATATCCGTAACATTCGTAGTGGTGTAATGGAAGCATGTCGTTTCTATACTGGCCTTATCGAAGAAGGCGCACCGATGGGCTACATGGACCTTGGTGGCGGTTTAGCGGTTGACTATGAAGGTGCCCACTCAAATAGCACGCACAGTATGAACTATGGTTTGGATGAATACTGCTACAACATTATTGAAGCTTTACAAGAATGTCTGGATCCTTTGGATATTGCCCATCCAGTACTTATTACTGAATCAGGGCGTGCATTAATCGCTTATTCTTCGATGCTGCTTTTCAATGTGCTTGAAGTGCGTGACCATAAACCTGGTGCGATACCTGATCAAGCGCCGGAAGACAGCCACGATATGTTGTTTAATCTCTATGCCGTGCTGGGCAACGTTACGGTGCAGAATCTGCAAGAATGTTACAACGACGCCATTTATTACCGGGATGAATTACGCGAGTTATTCCATCATGGTCAGGCGACATTACGTGAACGTGCCTTAGCTGAAAACGTATCACTCGCTATTCTGGAAAAAATCTCCGAATTATTGCCTCAGGCTCGCCGGGTCTCAGCTGAATTAGAAAGCCTGCCAGAATTACTGTCAGATATTTATTACGGCAATTTCAGTTTGTTTCAATCGTTACCGGATATCTGGGCGATTGATCAGATCTTCCCGATAATGCCGATTCATCGTTTAAATGAAAAACCGACTCGATCAGCTGTAATCGCTGATATGACCTGTGATTGTGACGGCAAGATTGACTCATTTTCTTACGAAGATGGCATCTGTAAAACCTTGCCACTTCACCCGCTTAAAGAAGGTGAAGAATACTATTTAAGCGTATTTCTGGTCGGTGCTTATCAGGAAACATTAGGCGATTTACATAATCTGTTTGGTGATACCAACGTGGTCAGTGTGCATATCAGTGAAGATGGCACATTTAACTTTGTTCGTGAGTTTCATGGCGATAGCATTGCCGACGTACTCAGTTATGTGGAATACGATCCAAAAGTGATGCAGGAACAGTTCCGCAAACTGGCTGAACAAGCCGTTCGGGATGGCAAAATTTCCGTACCCATGCGACAACAAATGTTACGAGCCTTCAGCGACAGCATGAATGGCTATACTTTCTTTGAAAGATAATCTCAGGTTTAAGGACTCAGCTCTATGTCAAAAGTGATCATTATTGGCGCCGGTGGTGTTGGCGGCGTCGTTACTCATAAATGTGCCCAGTTACCGGAAGTTTTCTCGGAAATTATTTTGGCCAGCCGTAATGAAGATAAATGTAAAGCGATTGCTGCACAGCTGGATCGACCAATTCGCACTGCCCAGGTTGATGCGGATAATGTGCCTGAGCTGACCGCATTATTGGAAAGAGAAAAACCAGATTTGGTCATCAATGTGGCATTGCCATATCAAGATTTGCACATCATGGATGCCTGCCTGGCTGCTGGTGTCGATTACCTTGATACAGCTAACTATGAACCGTTAGATACCGCCAAGTTTGAATACAGTTGGCAGTGGGCTTATCGTGAAAAATTCGAAAATGCCGGTTTGATGGCTTTGCTTGGTAGCGGTTTTGACCCCGGAGCTACTAACGTATTTACCGCTTATCTGGCTAAACATTATTTCGATGAAATTCATGAACTGGATATTATTGACGTTAATGGCGGTGATCATGGTTATCCATTTGCCACTAACTTCAATCCGGAAATCAACATTCGTGAAGTTACGGCAGAATGCCGTCATTGGGAAAATGGTGAGTTTGTTACCACGCCAGCTATGGCGAAAAAAGCTAGCTTCACTTGTCCTGAAGAAGTTGGTAATTACAACATTTACCGTATGTACCACGAAGAGCTGGAATCACTGGTAGTAAATTTCCCGACTTTAAAACGTGCTCAGTTCTGGATGAGTTTTGGTGAAAGCTATCTGAAACATCTGGAAGTATTGGGTAATGTCGGCATGACCGGTATCGAGCCGATAGATTATAACGGCCAGCAAATCGTACCTATTCAGTTCCTGAAGGCTTTATTACCTGATCCTTCAACCCTTGGACCGCGTACCAAAGGTAAAACCTGTATTGGTTGTGTAGTGAAAGGTGTTAAAGATGGTAAACAGAAAATCGTTTATCTCTACCAGATTAAAGACCATCAGGATTGCTACGCTGAAGTGCAGTCACAGGCGATTTCCTATACAACCGGTGTACCAGCCATGATTGGCGCCAAAATGATGCTGGAAGGCAAGTGGAAAAAACCTGGCGTCTGGAACATCGAACAGTTTGATCCGGATCCGTTTATGGAAGATATGAATAAATACGGACTTCCCTGGGAAGTGATTGAACTGGATGATTTCAATCTCGACGATTGATTAATCAACCGCAGAGAAACAGAGGGCACAGAGTTTTTTATCCGCAGATTTTTGCAGATTATTTTTGTCGGGTTACGCTAGGTTAACCCGACCTGCGTTCCACTTAAAATTAAAAATCTGCGACCATCTGCAATAATCTGCGGATGATTTATTTTTACCTCTGTGCTCTCCGTGTCTCTGTGGTTAATGAGTGTTAACAATACAAATTAACTATCATTTTCAGGTGTTTGAAAATAATGCAATTTACTGACTTTACCAAGCTGGATTTATCTCGATTACCGTCGCCGTGTTTTGTGGTGGACGAGGTTGCAGTTGAGCGTAATTTACGCATTTTGAATCAAGTACAAACTGCCAGTGGTGCTAAAGTTTTGGCTGCCCTTAAGGCCTTTTCAATGTGGTCTTTAGCACCGTTGACTGCCAGATATCTGAGCGGCACCTGTGCCAGTGGTCTGCATGAAGCGCGGCTTGGTTTTGAAGAATATGGTGGCGAAGTGCATGTGTTTGCTGCGGCCTTCAGTCAAGAAGATATTGACGAACTGCTGACTTTTGCTCAGCACATTGTGTTTAATTCCTGTGGCCAATGGCTACGGTTTCGAGAGCAATGTCTGGCAGCGCAGAAGCAACGCCCGGAACTGCATTTTGGTTTACGCATCAACCCGGAACATTCAGAAGGTGCGGTGCCGATTTATGATCCGTGTGCACCCGGTTCACGTTTAGGCATTCCGTTATCACAATTAGACGAAACTGCTTTGGATGGCATTTCCGGACTGCATTTTCATACTTTATGCGAACAAGGATTTGAACCGCTGCAGCGCACAGTAAAAGCAATGGAAGCCAAATTCGGACATTTGTTGCCACAAATGCAATGGGTAAATTTTGGCGGTGGCCATCATATTACGGCTGATGGCTATAACATCGATGGTCTTATCGACATGATTCAGGATTTTAAACAACGGCATAAGGTCGAAGTGTATCTGGAACCGGGGGAGGCTGTAGCAATTGGTACCGGCATCTTGAGTTGCGAAGTTTTGGATATCAGTTGGAATCATCTGGATCAGGCTATTCTCGATACTTCTGCCACCTGTCATATGCCCGATACATTGGAAATGCCTTATCGTCCGGATATTACCGGTGCAGGTTTGTCTGATGAGAAGTCCCATACTTATCGGCTGGGCGGTTTAACCTGTCTGGCGGGCGATGTGATTGGTGATTACAGCTTTGATAAGCCCCTGGAAATTGGTCAACGGCTGGTATTTGAAGATATGGGCCATTACACGATGGTTAAAACCACGACATTTAATGGCACCAAATTACCGTCACTGGCTATCTGGAATTCCGAAACCGATGAGTTACGTGTAGTCAAAAGCTTTGGCTACAGCGATTTTAAAGAGCGACTGTCATGAACACTGAATTGAACGAAGAATTTCCAATTTTCCTGGGCTCCGAGATTGATCAGGCTGATCCAAAACAGGCGATGTTTCATGTATTACCTGTGCCATATGAAAAATCAGTTTCCTATGGTGGTGGCACGGCTAATGGACCCTCCACCATCTTGAATGCCTCATGGCAACTGGAAAAATGGGATGGCAAAAGCAACCCATGTGATTTGGGCATCTATACCTGCCCGCCAGTCGATTGCAGCGTCAGTTCGCAACAGGTGATTGATAACATTGCTAATGCCACTGCTGAAATCATCCGTAACGGTGGTATTCCTGTGGTTTTAGGCGGTGAACATACCGTGACCTATGGCGTTATCAAAGGTTTGAAAGATGCTGGAATTGATGACTTCGGAATAGTGCAGATTGATGCTCACGCCGATCTGCGTCATGCCTATGAAGGCGATATTTTGAGCCATGCCTCGGTAATGAAACGCGCAGTAGATATGGGTATTCCGTTATACCAACTGGGAATTCGTGCCTTTTGTGAAGAAGAAATGCAGGTGCGTGAAGAGTTTGGTGTGTATTACCAGGATGCCGATGAACTGGTACCCAACAATATTAACAGCATTACCTTGCCCGATGATTTCCCGCAAAAAGTGTTTTTTACAGTCGATATTGATGGCATGGATCCCAGTGTATTTCCATCAACAGGTACACCAGTACCGGGTGGCTTGAGCTGGTACCAGACCTTGAATTTGTTTGAATCAGTCGCCAAACAACGTGAAATCATCGGCTTTGATGTAATGGAATTTGCACCGATTGAAGGATTCCACGCCTATGACTTCGCTGCATCAATGCTGACCTACAAATTGATGGGGATAACTGCTCGTAGTCGCCAAAGCTGATTTTTTGAAAGTAACCACAGAGACACAGAGATAAAAGAAAATAGATCCGCAGATGAACGCAGATTTATAGTTTTTTAATGGGCCTTAGTTTGGGGTGAGCCTGCGAAACCCAAAATCATCTATTCTCATGCACCATGTTGAGTTTTATAAATTCAACTCGACCTAAACTTTGTTAAAAACGGTAGGTCGGGTTAGCGCAGCGTAACCCGACAAAAATAATCTGCGAAAATCTGCGTAATCTGCGGATAACTTCAAAACCTCCATGCCCTCTGTGTCTCAGTGGTGAATTAGTAGTTTTTGCTTTTCTTTGAAGCGTTTACACGTTAAAATTCGCGGTTTTTTTACTCTCTGGGGTCTGCGACATGAGCCAAGCTACAATCACATTGCTGCAAAACTACTACGATGCGTTCAACCGTCAGGATATGGATGCGTTTTTGAATATGCTGACTGATGATGTTATTCATGACGTTAACCAAAGTGGTCGTGAAGTTGGTAAAGAAAAATTCTCAGCATTTATGGACCGCATGAATGCCCATTACAAAGAACAAATCGTTGATATTTCCATCACCAGTAATGAAGCAGGTGATCGTGCTGCCGTGGAGTTCACTGTATTAGGTGAATACCTGAGCACCGATGAAGGTTTGCCAGAAGCAAACGGTCAAAAATACAACTTGCCAGCCGGTGCATTTTTTGTGATTCGTGATGGCAAAGTCGCTCGCATCACCAACTACTACAACCTGGAAGACTGGGTTAAACAAGTAGTCGGTTAAACTGCAGTACAATCAGCCAGGCTGGAATGTATTTTCCAGTCTGGCTTTTTTATATGCCTTTCCATTGCACGGATTGAAATAACTATGCTGGAATTGAAACGTTTATCAGGCGAAGCCCTGAATCAATTTATTCCTGAACTTGCCAAATTACGTATTCAGGTTTTCCGTGATTTTCCTTATCTCTACGATGGGGATCCGGATTACGAAGCACGCTATTTGCAGACTTATATCGAAGCGCCTGACAGCGTGATTGTTTTAGCGTTTGATGGAGATAAGGTCGTCGGTGCATCGACTGGCATTCCGCTGAAATATGAAACCGACGAAGTCAAAGCGCCTTTTATCAAAGCGGGCATTGATATCGATAGCGTGTTTTATTGTGGTGAGTCGGTGTTGTTATCGCAATATCGAGGGCAGGGCGCTGGCATAGCGTTCTTTGACCATCGTGAACAGCATGCACGTGATTTGGGTGGATATGAGTTTAGCTGTTTTTGCGGTGTACAACGCCCTGATGATCATCCTCGACGTCCAACAGGTTTCAGACCGCTGGATAATTTCTGGCGTAAACGGGGTTATGAAAAACATCCTGAACTTCACACCACTTTCAGCTGGAAAGAACTGGATGAAGAGCATGAATCACCCAAGCCAATGACTTTCTGGATGAAGAAACTCTAAGCGACGTTTTGTTTCTATAACAATAGCTTGTCTGCATAGTGGTTGAGAAGCTATTACAAATAAACTGTTTAGCATTGAAATAAGGCTGAAACGCCCAATCTTTAATGTCCGATTAACGATTTCCCGAGTTTGGTGTAAATGAGCAAAGTTAAAGTCGCTGCCGCACAGTACGATATCGGTTTTTTCAAAGACTGGTCGCAATTCACTGATAAATTGACTCAGTGGGTCGCTGAAGCCGTTGAAGAAAAAGCCAAACTGCTGGTGTTTCCTGAATATGGCAGCATGGAACTGGCCTCGTTATTTGGCGAAGCGGTTTATAAAGATCTCGGCAAACAATTGCATTCTATGCAGGATGTTTATGCTGACTGGCAAGATCTGCATCATCAGCTCAGCAAACAATACGATGTGATGATGCTAGCCAGCACGTTTCCTGTTTTGCAGGATGATGGCACTTTTCGTAACCGTGCCAACCTGTATGGTCCTGATGGCCTGATTGGTTTTCAGGATAAATTGATCATGACGCGCTTTGAGAATGAGCAATGGTTGATTCATCCTGGTCAACAGATCAAAGTACTGGATACCGATGTGGGTCGAATTGGCATCAACATTTGTTATGACAGTGAATTCCCGATGATTGCCTACCAACAGGTTAATGCTGGTGCAGATTTGATTTTGGCACCAAGTTGTACGGATACCCAGGCAGGCTTTCACCGTGTACGGATTGGTTGTCAGGCACGGGCGTTGGAAAATCAATGCTATGTCGTGCAATCGCCAACATTTGGTGAAGCGCGCTGGTCGGAAGCCGTTGATGTGAATACTGGACGAGCCAGCATTTATACCCCGGTCGATTATGGTTTTCCCGATAACGGCATTCTGATCGAAGGGGTGGCAGATAAGCCGGGGTGGGTGTGTGCTGATCTGGATTTAACGGAAATCGCCCGCGTTCGTCAGGAAGGACAGGTATTTAATTACCGGGACTGGCCGCTGCAACACAAATTATCTGGACCTGACCAAACTCGCTAAGCACTTAACACACCGCTGTTATGGCGGTGTTTTTATTTGTAGCAGTCAATAGCCCTGCAAGCTGTGTGGATGCAAGGGTTTCCGGCAGAGTATAAAATGCTCGGTCTATCTTGCTTTAAAAAATTACAGGAGTCATGCATGACTAGCCCCGCGCAAATTGAGGAAATCGTCAAAAATTATCAGGATCCCTCAACGCTGATCACGTTCGGCGATACTCGCGCCACGGTCAAGGTTTTGCAGGATGATAAGCAGACGCAGGTTGATGTTGTGCTGGGGTATCCAGTCAAAGGTTATGCTGCTGAACTGGCCCAGAACTTAAAGCAATTAATTGAAGCTGATGGCGCAACCAATGTCAGCGTCAATATCACTACTAAAATAGTAAAACATAAAGTGCAGCAAGGCGTTCCAGCACTGGAAAATGTTAAAAACATTATCGCAGTTGCTTCCGGTAAGGGCGGCGTTGGTAAATCCACTACCTCGGTCAACCTGGCTCTGGCTTTGGCAGCTGAAGGCGCAACGGTAGGTATTCTCGATGCTGATATCTATGGTCCTAGTCAGCCGCGTATGCTTGGCACCACGCAACGTCCTGAATCGATTGATGGCAAATCAATCGAGCCAATAGAAAGCTATGGCATTCAAAGCATGTCGATTGGTTTTTTAATCGACGAAGAAGAGCCGATGATTTGGCGTGGCCCAATGGTCACCCAGGCTTTGCAGCAAATGCTAGGTGATACCAATTGGAAAGAGTTAGATTATCTGGTGATCGATTTACCACCTGGTACCGGTGATATTCAGTTGACCTTGTCACAAAAAGTACCGGTTAGTGGGGCGGTCATTGTTACTACACCACAAGATATTTCATTGCTTGATGCCCGTAAGGCATTAAAAATGTTTGAAAAAGTGAAGGTTCCGGTATTAGGTGTCATTGAAAACATGAGCACGCATATCTGCAGCCAGTGTGGTCACGAAGAGCATATCTTTGGTGCCGGTGGCGGACAATCAATGGCCGATCAATACGGCGTGAATATGCTGGGCAGTTTGCCTTTGGATATTCATATCCGCGAAGATGCCGACAATGGTCAGCCGACGGTAGTAAAAGATCCGGATGGCGACATCGCGATGGCGTATCGTGGAATTGCCCGTCGTATTGCTGCTAATCTGGCGATGCAGGGTAAAAATTATGCCGCCGCCTTCCCGAATATAGTTATCAAGAACGACTAATCAGGCTATCATCAATATCTTTTGAGCTTAACTGACGGACTATGAGCATAAAATCAGATAAATGGATCCGCCGCATGGCAGAACAGCACGGCATGATTTCGCCGTTCGAGCCAGGTCAGGTACGTGAACGCGAAGGGCAGCGCATTATTTCCTATGGTACCTCCAGCTATGGTTACGATGTACGTTGTTCCACCGAGTTTAAAATCTTTACCAATATTAATTCAGCGATTGTTGACCCGAAAAATTTTGATGCCAGCAGTTTTGTGGATATCAATTCAGATGTGTGCATTATTCCGCCGAATTCATTTGCTTTGGCTCGCACCATTGAATCGTTCAAAATTCCACGTAATGTGTTGACTATCTGTCTGGGCAAATCCACTTACGCCCGCTGCGGCATTATTGTGAATGTGACGCCGCTGGAACCTGAGTGGGAAGGCCAGGTCACATTAGAGTTTTCTAACACCACACCTTTACCTGCAAAAATCTATGCTCACGAAGGTGTGGCGCAAATGTTGTTTTTTGAGTCTGATGAAGTCTGTGAGACCTCCTATGCTGACCGGGCTGGTAAATACCAGGGGCAGCAGGGTGTAACTTTACCGAAATCCTAAGCGGAATGATGTCGATGAGTAATATCAGCAGATTCATATTTCCAGGGCTGCTCTTATTACTCAGCGGTTGTGAAGAGCGCCCACAACAAACCTATGAATGGCAACATAGCGAGGGCAGTTATGCTGCTGCTTTTTCAGCAGATGGAAAGTATTTATTATCGGCAGACGTAGACGCTGCCGCCAGACTTTGGGATCTGCAAACTAATCAAGTTAAATACAGTTGGCAAAGCGAACAGAAAGAAACGGTTCGCAGTACCTCAGTGGCTTTAGCCAAATCCAGCCCTGTTGCTGCAACCGTAGAATTAGACACGGTCATGCTATGGAACACTCAAAACGGCATGCCGGAAAACCGACTAACATTTCCATTACGAATAAAATCGCTGGATATTTCACCCGATGGTCAGTTTTTACTAATCGCGTTGGCTGATAGTACGGCGGTGTATTTTGATATCGAAGCCAACCGTGTTCGTCATGTGTTTGAACATGATGGTGCGGCTGTAGATTCACCGGTAAAGCATCCTATTAACTCTGTGGCTATCTCACCCGATGGCAGAACGGCATTAACCGGCGGTGATGATCGAACGGCTCGTTTATGGGATCTGCAAACGGGAGAGCAGTTACAGAACTGGGTGCATGGCAATACCGTGAATCTGGTGAAATTTGATCCGCAAAGTCGATATGTTTTCACTGCTGCCGATAATGATCATGCTTATATCTGGTCTTTGACAGATGGTAGTCTGCAATCACAGTTACGTAGTTCAGCTTGGCCAAAATCCATGCCTGTACCGGATTTTCCGGTATTTACCACTACCACAACCGCGGTCAATTTTTCTGAAGATGGCATGTTACTGGTTACGGGCCATGCAGCAGAGCGCATTTGTGTCTGGCAACTCCCCCAAGGTGATAAATTGCGTTGCTGGAAAGTGACACGCAAAAACCCACTTAACCCTGGAATGGTTATTCAAGCCGTGGCGTTTGATGCCAATGCTAGCAGTGTATTAAGTATTTCAGGTACAGGCGTCGCGCAGCAATGGCAGTGGAGGTAAAAACGCATGTACAAACTGGTTTTTTTTGTTCCTGAAACCCACAAAGAATTAGTCAAAGAAGCCATTTTTAATGTTGGAGCAGGGCATTTTGACGGTTATGAATTTTGTAGCTGGGAAACATTGGGCGTGGGCCAATTCCGTCCCTTATCGGACAGCCAACCCTATATCGGTGAAAGCGGAAAACTTGAACAAGTAAACGAATACCGGGTTGAGACAATCTGCTCGAACGACACTATCAAAGCGGTTGTCTCAGCTTTGAAACTGGCACATCCATACGAAGAGCCTGCTTATCAATACTGGCCTGTTAATCAAGAGGAATTTTAATTTAATGAACGCACCTGCGTCCCCCCAAACGATTCGTCTCGCGGATTACACCGTTCCATCTTATCTGGTCGACAGCGTTGATTTGCATTTTGATTTGGATGCTTCCACAACGCGTGTCACCAGTATGCTGACTATGCGACGTAATCCTAAAGGCCCAGGTGAAGATTGTGTGTTAAATGGCGAGCATCTGGAATTGGTTAGTATCAAACTCGATGGTAAAGCATTAACCGCTACAGAATTTCAACGGTCAAATACCCAACTGATCATCCCGCAACTCCCAGAAAAATTTCAGTTGGAAATTGTGACCGAAATCCATCCAGACCAAAATACCGCTTTGGAAGGTTTGTATCACTCAGGTGCTTTGGTCTGCACCCAATGTGAGGCAGAAGGCTTTAGACGCATTACCTATTATCCGGATCGTCCTGATGTGATGGCGGTATTTACCGTAACCATTACTGCCGACAAACAGAAATGGCCAATTCTGTTATCAAACGGTAACTTGCAAGAGCAGGGCGACTTAGCAGATGGACGCCATTGGGTTCGCTGGCATGATCCACATCCTAAACCCTGTTATTTGTTTGCTTTGGTTGCAGGTGATCTCTATATGCAACAGGACAGCTTTACGACCTTAAGCGGCCGTGAAGTGACCTTGCAGATCTATGTCGATAAAGAAAATCACGACAAATGCGATCATGCATTGGTGTCTTTAAAGCAATCCATGCTTTGGGACGAAGAGACCTATGGTCGTGAATACGACTTAGATATCTTCATGATTGTTGCGGTCAATGACTTCAATATGGGCGCTATGGAAAACAAGGGGCTGAATATCTTTAATGCGGCCTGTGTTTTGGCCAGTCCTAAAACGGCTACCGATAACGACTTTTATACGATTCAGAGCATTGTTGGCCACGAGTACTTCCATAACTGGTCCGGCAATCGTGTGACCTGCCGTGACTGGTTCCAGTTAAGCCTTAAAGAAGGCTTCACCGTGATGCGCGATCAGTCTTTCAGTGCGGACTTGAATTCTGCGGCGGTGCAACGAATTGATGATGTTGATCAGTTACGCAGCCTGCAGTTTGCTGAAGATGCCGGCCCGATGGCGCATCCTGTCAGACCCGATAGCTATATCGAAATCAGTAACTTTTATACCGTGACCATTTACGAGAAAGGCGCGGAAGTCGTGCGCATGATCAAAACTCTGGTGGGCGATGAAGGTTTCCGTAAAGGCACTGATTTATATTTTGACCGCCATGATGGTCAGGCAGTGACTACAGATGATTTTGTCAAAGCCATTGAAGATGCCAACCGTATTGATTTAACTCAGTTCAAACGTTGGTATACCCAGGCTGGAACGCCGGTTATTAAAGCCACTCATGAATATGATTCAACAAAGAAAATATTGACCTTAACCTTGCAGCAATCTTGCCCAGCTACGCCTGGCCAGACTGAAAAGCAACCGTTCTTAATTCCAGTTGCGATGGGATTACTAGACGCTGCAGGTAATAGTTTGCCATTGCAATTGATTGATGAAGCTAAACCTTATGACAATGACACCCGCGTATTAGAACTGAGCGAAGCAGAGCAGACTTTCCGCTTTATTGGGGTAGAGCAAAAGCCGATTGTATCTTTACTGCGTGGCTTTTCCGCGCCGGTTAAATTACTCATTGAACGCGATAATGAAGAACTCGCGTTTTTAATGGCCAATGAAAAAGATAGTTTTAACCGTTGGGATGCCGGACAAAGTCTTTTCATCCAAGTCATGCTGTCTTTAATCGACGATTATCAGCAAGATAAAACGCTGCAATTACCAGAAATTCTGTCCAAACAATGTGCTGCAGTATTAGAGGATAAAACGGCTGATCCGGCTTTGGTCGCGCGCATGCTGACATTGCCCTCAGAGAATTATCTGGCAGCACAAATGAAGGTGGCTGACGTCGATGCCATCCATCATGTGCGTAAATTTGTAAAAGATACTTTGGCAATGCAATTGAAAGCCCAGTTTGATGCTTTGTATCAGCAACACAATTTGCCAAATGTGCCGTATCAGTTCAACTCAGAGCATATGGGACGACGCAGCCTGAAAAATGTCTGTCTGGGCTATCTGATGGCAACTGGCGATCCGATGCAAACTCAGCGCTGCCTGAAACAGATGAAACAGGCCGATAATATGACGGACACTTTGTCAGGGCTGCGTCTGATGGTTGATCAGCCAGGGACCGAACGTGAACATGCCTTACGGGCATTTTATGAGCAATGGCAGCATGACCGACAGGTGGTTGATAAATGGCTTACAGTACAGGCTCTATCCAGCCTCCCGGATACAATGATTCGGATTAAAGGTTTGATGAAACATCCTGCGTTTAGCATTAAAAATCCAAATAATGTTCGGGCGTTGATAGGTCAGTTTTGCCGCAATAATCCAGCGTTATTTCACTCAAAAGATGGCAGTGGCTATCGTTTCCTGGCTGAGCAGATTTTGGTTTTGGATAAAATTAATCCTCAGGTGGCTTCAAGGCAATTGGGGGCCTTTAATTCATGGCGCCGATATGATGCAAAACGTCAGGAAATGATGCGCGATGCATTGCAAAATATTGCTCAGCAGCAGGATCTATCATCTGATGTCTATGAGATCGTTAATAAATATCTGGCGGATTAATGAAATTTGAATTACATCCTCAGTTAGCTGCGGACACATTTGTGATCGGTGATTTACCGCTCTGTCGAGTGTTATTGATGAATGACGCTCGTTTCCCGTGGGTAATTCTGGTGCCACGTCGCAATGATATCAGTGAAATTTATGATCTTTCGATGCAGGATCAGCAATTACTTTGGCAGGAGTCAGCATTAGTCGCTGAAAAACTGATGAAACTCACCGAGGCCGATAAAATGAATATTGCGGCATTGGGTAATGTGGTTCCGCAGTTACATGTGCATCATGTGGCTCGCTTTAAAACCGATCCAGTCTGGCCAAAACCGATTTGGGGGCAGAGTACAGCTGAGCCTTATAGTGAGTCAGATAAACAACAAATGCTGCGTAATTTAAGTGAAATGTTTAGGGGCTTTTTGGTAAGGGTCTGATGATTTTTCATAGCCATCACTGCTGGAAGCTATTTTTTCGGCCAGCAAGGCGGAAATAATGAGGTGTAGTTATTCTACATAAGTTATTTCCAACGCAGTTGGGCGGAAAAATAGCTCCAGCCCTTCGGGTTGAGGCTGAAAATGCACCACTCTTCGTTGCTCGTCGTTTATTTAGAATAACTAAACTGCTCTCCTCGCGCCTTGATTGGTGCATTTTCAGTCACAACAGAGGTGGCTATGAAAGATCAACAGACCCTAAAGGCCAAAGCCTTAACGTTTAGACTTAATGTCGATAGGGAAGAGGCGATGCGCTACTATCGCGGCGAAGCCTCTGCTGTTGTTGCCAGAACAGATACCGGCAAATCGTTACAGTTTCCAGCGTTACATGTGCGGCGGTTTATTACCCAAACCGGCATTCATGGTCGTTTCAGAATCCACTTTGATGATAATCATAAATTGCTCAATCTAGAAAGAATCGGCGATTAATCTGAGTGAGCATTATCGTCCAGTAATTCAGGCTTTGGTCGTCCTATGTGATAGCCCTGAGCATAATCCACCCCGATAGTTTTTAACATCGTCACAATGGCAGCATTTTCTACAAATTCAGCGATAGTCTTTTTGCCCATGCCTTTAGCTACATCAACTAAAGCATTGACGAATAAACGGTCATCGGGGTTGTCACAAATATGTTGAATGAATGCTCCATCGATCTTCACAATGGCGACTGGTAATTCACGCATATAGCGAAATGAAGCAAAGCCAGTACCAAAATCATCTAACGAAAACTGGCAGCCAAGCTCATTTATCTGCAGCATCATGGCTTTGGCTTGGCCATAATCCGCCACTGCAGCGGTTTCGGTTAATTCAAAAATTAAGTTTTCCGGTTTGGCTCCGGTTTCACGGAGTAAGCGTTTTAGACGAGGTAGCAAATCCGGATCTGAGGTGGCATGAGCCGACAGGTTTAATGACAATGAAATAGGAGTAGGCAGTTGATCAAACTCAGCTTGTTTAGTGATTCCCATTTGCAAAACATGATGATCAATCTGATGAATCAAGCCCGTTTGTTCAGCCACCTCAATGAAACTGCCTGGCATATGCAGGGTGCCATCGGCATCCTCTAATCGTAATAATGCTTCGTAGTGGCTGACTTTGTTGGTAGTCAAATTAAGAATAGGTTGGTAGTGAAAGATAAAACGTTGATTTTTACCAGCGAGAGCATCAATGATCTTTTGTTTCCAAAGAATTCGATTTTGTAGATGGCTACGGGTTTTGTCGTCGATATTAAAGGTGTGCCAGGTATTTTTACCTTTCGCTTTTGCTTGATACATTGCGAGATCTGCATTGCTTAATAGCGCATCAACACCCTGATCGGCTAGAGGAAATTCAACCAACCCAATACTTGATGAGATATGGTAGCTAACATGCTGATAAATGAAGTTTAACTCAGCCATTTGAACCGCAATCTTTTTGCAAAATTGCTCAGCACCTTTCAAATCTGTCTGTGGCAGAATAATGGCAAATTCATCTCCTCCAAGTCTTGCTACCAAATCGGTTGAGCGACTTACTTTACTGAGCACTTGGGCGACACGCTTAAGCAATTGATCACCAATATTGTGCCCACAGCTATCATTCAAGTCTTTAAACTGATCTAAATCTAGAAATAGCAGTACACCTTTACCTCCTACAGTTTCGGCATGCAAGAGAATGCGTTCAAATTCAGCATTAAATTTAAATCGATTAAATAACCCCGTTAATGCGTCATGTTCGGCCATCCACAGAATTTGATCTTCATTATGTTTTTTCTCGGTGATATCGACACCTACTGACAAGATGACAGATTCATTATTTTGTACATTAAGGCTTGAGTGCACCCAAGAAACAACCCGAACGTTATCTTGATGATGGATGAAATCGGCCTCTATTTGCTCAACATTTGAACGTTTTTCTTTAATGTCGCTCAGCGCCTTATAAATATGTGGCCATTCTTCAGGAGAGAAAAAACGTTGTAATGGCGTGTTGATAATTTCGCTGGCTTTTATGCCGGTAATACGTTCAGCATATTGATTAAAGGAGGTAATACGACATTGCTGGTCAAGCGTAATAATGATCAGTTGTGCAGTATTGATAAGATTTTTAACAAAATCACGTTCCTGCTGTAGTGCTAATGTTTGTTGTTCAACTGAACCATGAAGCTGTTCAAGCTGTGAAGTAAGGGAGACCGTTGCAGATTCCAACAAATCGAGTTCATCTGTTGCACGATTAGGTTTTGAACTTGTGATGGATTGCCGGACCGATTGATATTGCTGTTTTGCTAATAACGGCAAAGCTTTAGAAACTCTAGCGAGACGTCGCAAAGGTGACGAAATAAATAAAAATAAACAGATCCCTAACAACACCACACTCAGAACAGCGAACAGAATGTTGTGAACTAATGACCGGTGGATTTCTTGTTGCTGTTCGCTAATATTCTCCATAATCACAAACATCACATCTTCACTGCCTTGTGGACGAATCATATGGAATTCAATCGGTAAGTCATTGGGACGCATAATATGATTTTGCATAGTATGAAACACATGCTGATGAATGCCGCTAAATTGTTGTAAATAAATAATATTCTCTTCAAAATGACTGAGTGCATGAACATACTTATGCCATGAAGCAAGGTAACGATTTTTTGACATCTCGCCATCGGTGTAGGAAGAAAGAATCGCTAGATCGGCACCAGTTTTAGTGGCAAATCCTAGTATGATTTGACTGATGTCATAGCCTAGAAGCAGTACATATTCAATTTGGCTTTCATTGAGCACAGGGATTAACAAGTATTGACGACAGCGTTGCTGACAGTCGACTTTACTGTAGCTTGTTTCCGAGTTCGCAGTTTGTATGACAAATGGACTAATCGATTCTGGGACATTGAGTCCCCATCCCCCTATGAATTGTCCATCACGTTTATATAATTGAGCCACACTTACATTCCAGCCCAGTTCCAATTCGCTTTGCTGACTATTGATAAGATTAAGTAGCTGAGTTGGGTTCGGCCCCTTACTGGCTGGAATCAATACAAACTCAGCCAAGCGCTGTAATTCATTTTTACTCGATTCCAGCTGACCATCCAAGTATTGGTGATATTGCTGCTGGATTTGCTCACGGACAAAGCCGAATTTATGTTGCATATCCCAATAAATCATTAGCGGGAAACTGATATTGAGAATGAGCAGTAAACCGCCAAACAGTAGAGCCAATTTCCATTTCAGGCTGAAAAATCGGGATGGGTTATCAGTTGAGTTCATATGAGTTTAGAAATGGTAGGAAACAGAAAGAGCAAACAAATTCCAGTACTTATCACTCTGGCTCATATCGTTTTCCCGTGGAGATAAGGTGGCTGTTCCTTCAATAAACTGATATTCGGCCCGTAATTGCCATTGAGATGTAACATCCCAGCGAGCCCCCAAGGCCCAGGTTTGACTATAAAATGCATGCGCCGGCATTGGCGACTGCTCAATGCCAAAGTTTGCGAGAAATGCACTTTCTTCGCGTGTTTGTTGGGCTCTTTTACTGCCATTCCAATCATCGTGATTCAGCTGAAACTCCTCATAACGCAAAAAACCTTGCCATCTAGGATTGAAGTTATAACTAAGTTGCGAGTAGTAACCGATTGCATTGAAATCCTGCGCCGCAAATGCTGAACTGATATTGCGATATCTCGCAGCCTGAAAGGCCACTTCGGTAGTGAACTGCCATTTTTCGCCATTAAATTGCATCGAAAAAACACTGTAATCAATATCAATGCTTCCAGAGCTCAATCCCGCTCCTGCAGGGAAAGCAATTCTATCTGCGCTACCGGCACGAAA
This sequence comes from Methylophaga sp., assembly GCF_048266885.1. Lineage (GTDB taxonomy): Bacteria > Pseudomonadota > Gammaproteobacteria > Nitrosococcales > Methylophagaceae > Methylophaga. Next base: position 104,952 of record NZ_JBLWYR010000006.1, on the reverse strand, counting down.
ATCGGTGCGCACACTTGCGCCGGTAACAGCATATATCCAGCGCCCACCATTATGCTCATAAAGCAGTCTGCCAAAGGCTGCTAAATCGTCAGCCCGAGTTTTGCCATCCCAATCCTGGCCCATATAGGCATATTCAAAGTTTTTATCGACAATTGGATAACCAACGCCTCCCTGTAATGACCATGTGCCGCTATCGCGGTAGACACGACCATAAAGATGTAATCCATCTGACGATACCGTGAGGTTTCGTACTTTATCGAAATAAATGGCTTGAGGAAGAAAAATCCCTTCGCGTGTATGCGCTACATCCCGCGTTTCGTTATATAAACCAATTGGATTTTTGATCCGACCTAAATACATACCTAAAGTACTTTCTGATGAAGAAAATAGCGTGGCATCCAGCAATGCATAATCGATTTGTGGTGAACCAGAATATAAATCTCCTGCTCGACGAGACAGTATCTGCGCAGCTAATCGTAGTCGTGGAGTAACAAGATAACTGCCATTCAAACCAATTTCGGTGAAATCAAAACTGCCATTGTCACTATCACCAAAAAAGCGATTATCGGAAGTATGAACAAAGGCCTGGGAGGCAAAGCCATTCCAGTGAAATCGTGAAGATGAGGTACTAGCTGTATCAGCAAAGACGGGTAATGATAAGCCAGTGGCTATTAACCATAAAACCAGCTTCATGATGGTGCTCCCAATGACGTGACGGTAGCATCTATCTCCGACTCACTGATATAGCCGATAGCTCCGGGCGTATTTGCCACACGCTGTCGCATTTCTGCTTCACTATTGACGCGGCTAGGTTTTATTCCAGTCCCCGAAAAAGCTTGTTGATCCCAAATACGTCTGAGTTGATAAGGCAACATCCCCAACAACGATTTGCAAAAATGTATATGTAAAGGATGTTCATCATCTAATACAAAAACATTAACGGGAGTGCCATCAGGCCATTGGGATATGCGCATGGCAAAAATCGCGCGGAGGGTGGTTTTGGATAATTGCAGATCAACTAGCGTGGGATTGACAATCACGGTTTCGGCTTTGGAAATGGGGGTAAATGCCAGTAGCACTAGGACAAGCCATAAATTTACAATACTGAACCTAGCCATGGCTTCGACCTATCCTTTATCCAAGCATGGCTGATACTAACGCGTGATTAGTCAAAAGAAAATAGCAATTCCACTAATTTGGTTATTTTTGTTTAGGGCTGTAAATAAGATAACTGCCTGAAGCGATATCATGCCAGCTGAGTTTATCGGGGCTTAGCCATAGCCACCAGTATCCCAAACCCAGTGGTAACCATGAAAATATGCTGAGTACAAAACGCAAGAAAGCTTGTTGCCAGTTAATTCCGGTGCTATTGCCACTAATGAGATAAACCCGCCAGGCGCGCATCCCCAGTGTTTGTCCGCCATGGGTCCAGAACCAACCATAAAAGATAAAAGCGACCCCAAGTAGATAAACAAAAAAGAAGGGGTTATTGGCACCGATAGCTTCACCACTATTAAAGGCTACCGCCACCGCGGCGGCAATCAATAGTACTGATACTAGCAACATGGCGTCATAAAGCATCACTGCAAGTAGCCTTAATGGGCCAGGTTTGTGCGTTGTGGGTATATTTTCGATCATTATAAAAGCTCAATTTTATTGGGCGAATTCGGGCGTATAACGTATCATATTCGCTTTCATTTTCTCTGAATTGGGTTTCAAATGCTGCAATTGGTTGGCCGTCCGGCTTTCTCTGCTTTCCGAATTGAAAAATTGCTGCGCGCCATACGCGCTGAAGTAGCCTCAGTGAACGCGTTACGAAGTGAATACCACTATTTCGCTGAATTGGAAGGTGATGGTCAACTTGACCAAACGGCTCTCGCTACTTTGGGGGAAATGCTTGAAGCCGCTCCGGGCAGCAGCAAATTGCAGGATCAGGAAAACCTGTTTTTGATTACACCACGTCCCGGCACTATCTCGCCGTGGTCCAGTAAAGCGACTGACATTGTGCATAACAGTGGTTTGACCGATATCGTTCGGGTTGAGCGCGGTATTGCATTTTATGTCACCAGTAAATCTACGTTAACCAGCGAACAGCGTTCTGTTATTGCAGCGAAACTGCATGATCGCATGATCGAAAGTGTGTTTGATAATGAAGAAGATGCTGAACAATTGTTCATGCATACAGCTCCAAGACCATTATTATCTGTAGATATCCTTAACGGCGGACGTCAGGCATTGGTTGCAGCCAATCAAAACCTGGGTCTAGCCCTGGCTGATGATGAAATTGATTACCTGTTTGAAAATTTCACAACACTTAACCGCAACCCGAATGACATAGAACTGATGATGTTCGCTCAGGCCAACTCTGAGCATTGCCGTCATAAAATATTCAAGGCTGACTGGATCATTGATGGCAAAACGCAGGACCGCAGCCTGTTCGATATGATTCGTTATACCCACGAGCAACACCCTGAAGGCGTGGTAAAAGCCTATAACGATAACTCTTCGGTTATCGAAGGCCCGCGCAGTCATCGTTTTCAGGTCGATATGCAAGACAATCACTACTGCTACGAAGGCGAGCAGCAGCATATTCTGATGAAAGTGGAAACCCATAATCATCCAACTGCTATTTCACCTTTTCCCGGTGCAGCAACCGGTGCCGGCGGAGAGATTCGTGATGAGGGCGCTACAGGTCGTGGCTCCAAACCAAAAGCAGGGTTAACAGGCTTTTCGGTTTCCAATTTACAAATCCCGGGTTTTGAACAGCCTTGGGAGGCGGATTACGGCAAACCAGCCCGTATCGCATCTGCACTGCAAATCATGATTGACGGGCCATTAGGTGGCGCGGCATTTAATAACGAATTTGGTCGCCCAAATCTTTGTGGATATTTCCGTACCTATGAAGCCAAAGTCCCGTCGGATAATGGCTTTGAAGTACGTGGTTATCACAAACCCATTATGGTGGCAGGTGGCCTTGGCAGCATACGCCCGCAACATGTTGAAAAACACATTATGCAACCCGGCACCCAGCTAATTGTGCTTGGCGGCCCGGCAATGTTGATTGGTCTGGGCGGCGGCGCGGCTTCTTCAGTAGCTTCGGGAACCAGTGAAGAGGGACTGGATTTTGCTTCAGTACAGCGCGGTAATCCTGAAATGGAACGTCGTTGCCAGGAAGTTATTGATCGCTGTGTGGCGTTAAACGACAAAAACCCGATTGTCTCGATTCATGATGTTGGCGCGGGTGGTTTATCTAATGCGTTCCCTGAACTGGTTGCCGACAGTGGCCGTGGTGGCCGTTTTGAGCTGCGGGTCATTCCAAACGATGAACCGGGCATGTCACCGATGGAAATCTGGTGTAACGAGTCTCAGGAGCGTTATGTTCTTGGTGTGAATCCGGAAGATGTCGAGTTGTTTCAGGCGATTTGCGAACGTGAGCGCTGCCCATGGGCGATAGTTGGTGAAACCACTGAAGATCAGCACTTATTGCTGGGTGATGCGCAATTCGAAAATAACCCAATCGATATGCCGTTATCGCTGCTGTTGGGCAAACCACCCAAAATGCTGCGCGATGTTAAACATCACAGCAAACCAAAACCCGAGTTGGATCTGAGCGGTATTAACGTTAGCGATGCGTTGGAACGGGTATTAAAACTGCCAACAGTGGCCAGCAAAAACTTCCTGATCACCATCGGTGATCGCAGCATTACCGGTTTGGTTGCCCGCGATCAAATGGTTGGTCCATGGCAGGTGCCTGTTGCTGATTGTGCGGTCACACTGGCCGATCATCATGGTTTGCTGGGTGAAGCCATGTCGATGGGCGAGCGTACACCCTTAGCTGTTATCGATGCACCGGCATCAGGCCGTATGGCGATTGGTGAAGCCTTAACCAATATCGCAGCGGCTGATATCGATAAAATCAGTGATATTAAATTGTCAGCTAATTGGATGGCGGCTTGTGGTCATAGCGGCGAAGATGCGTTGTTGTATGACACTGTGAAAGCCGTTGGTATGGAGTTATGCCCGCAACTGGGCATTGCCATTCCGGTGGGTAAAGATTCGCTTTCGATGAAAACCGTCTGGGATGACAACGGTGAAACAAAAGCAGTGACTTCGCCTTTATCACTAATTATCAGTGCCTTTGCGCCAGTGACCGATGCCAGCAAAACATTAACGCCACAACTGCGTACTGATCTGGGTGAAACCCGTTTAATTTATCTGGATCTCGGTCATGGTCATAACCGTCTGGCAGCCTCGGCTCTGGCCCAGGTTTATAACCAGGTCGGACATCGTGGTCCAGATGTAGATGATGCACGTAACCTGAAAAACTTCTTTGCGGCCATGCAGCAATTGAAACAGGACGAACTGGTTCTGGCCTATCACGATCGCAGTGACGGTGGTCTTATCACTACTTTATGTGAAATGGCTTTTGCCGGACATTGCGGACTGAATATTAAGTTGAGTGGACTGGGCGAAGCCTTGCCAGTGCTGTTTAGCGAAGAGCTGGGTGCCGTCATCCAGATTAAGGCTGAACATCAGGATGCTGTACTTGAAGTTCTGCAGCAGTTTGATTTAAGCAAACACAGTCATCTAATTGGCGAAGTCTCAGCAGATCAAACGATTCAAATCAGCGTTAATGACGAACAAGTATTAAATCAGCGCCGTCAGGTATTACAAAAATTCTGGGCTGAAACCAGCTACCGTATGCAGGCTTTGCGGGATAACCCCGATTGCGCTGAGCAGGAGTTTGCTGCATTGGACGATGAGCAGGATCCTGGTTTACATGCGAACTTGAGTTTTGATTTGAAAGAGCAAGTTGCAGCACCATTTATTATCAGTGGACAGCGTCCAAAAATGGCGATTCTGCGTGAGCAGGGTGTTAATGGCCAGCTGGAAATGGCCGCCGCATTTGATCATGCCGGATTTACTTCCGTTGATGTACATATGAGTGACATTGTTGAAGGCCGGGTTTCGCTGGCCGATTTCAAAGGTCTGGTTGCCTGTGGCGGTTTCTCATATGGTGACGTATTGGGAGCAGGCCGTGGCTGGGCCAGTACCGTACTTCATAATGCGCGTGCACGAGATGAGTTTGCGGCATTTTTTGCTCGTGAAGACACCTTTTCGCTTGGCGTATGTAATGGCTGTCAAATGCTTTCACAGTTGAAATCACTGATTCCGGGTAGTGATCATTGGCCAAGCTTTAGCCGTAATCTTTCAGAACAGTTTGAGGCACGTTTCTCTCTGGTTGAGATCACCGAATCACCATCGATTCTGTTACAGGATATGGCCGGTTCAATCATGCCAATCGCTGTTGCTCATGGTGAAGGACGCATTGATTTCTCAGAGGGTGGCAGTATGAGTGATGCGCTGGTGGCAATGCGTTTTGTTGACCATTATGGACAGCCAACCGAGCGTTATCCATTTAATCCAAATGGTTCTGAAAATGGACACACCGGATTCACCACAACAGATGGCCGTGTAACGATTCTGATGCCACATCCTGAACGGGTGATTCGCAGTGTGCAACATTCATGGCATCCGGATGAATGGGGCAAAGATGCTCCTTGGCTACGAGTCTTCCATAATGCCCGACGTTGGGTGGGCTAATAAGAATGAATACCCCTTTGAATCTGCAAAGGGGTATTTTTTTATCTAGGAATGTAAAACATTTCGAAAAACTCGCCATGAGTGACTCAAGTATCCAAACGTTTTCTCATATTCGACGTGTAACTCGTCTGATGCTGATCATGCTTGTATGGTTTCAAACAGGCATTTTGTTTGCAGCAACATCTGAGCAAATAGATCTTAAAAATTGGGAATATCGTTGGGGTGACTCGACGATGGTGAATGGGCAACCGGAATGGACGTTACCCGACCAGAAAAACCATGCTGACTGGCAGACCATAGCTCAGCCGACCTATCCACCTGATCGTCAAGGTAGAGAAAATATCTGGTATCGCATCACGCTGCCGGATATGAGATTAATTGATCCAGTGGTGTTTATATCCAGCATTGATTTAATTGCCGAGGTGTATCTTGAGCAGCAGTTAATTTATCGTTTTGGTGAGTTTGATGCTGATGGAAAAGGCGATTATGCCGGTTGGCCTTGGCATATTATTGGATTGCCAGATGACTTCGCTGGGCAGACATTATATTTTCGGGTTTATTCTGATTACACTGATATTGGTTTATGGGGTGAAAAGAAACTGCTGGAACGTTCGAGTGCCATATTAAACATATTAAATAATTCACATGGCGATTTAGTTATTGCGGCGTTCTTTTTCTTTATAGCCTTGCTGGCATTTGCGTTTTCAGCGATGCGTGGTGATAACCGAGAATTCATTTATCTTGGATTATTTTCGCTAGTCAGTGCTGGAAATTTATTGGGCGAGAGTCAGGCCCTACAGTTATTAATTTATATGCCATTGGCTAAGACCTATCTGGCGGCCATCTCTTATTTTTCAATCCCGATCTTTATCGCCTTAATTTTGAATTATTGGTTAGTCAATCAAGGCGGCAAAGTCATGCTACGGCTAGCACAAATGCACATAATGTATGTATTGCTATGCCTAGTATTATCGTTGTCTGGTGTCTGGCATTTAGCCTATTTTTACCCGATTTTCGATATGTTATTTGTTATAACACTTCTCGTGATGCTGTGGTTTTGCATCCATCATTTTAAGCTGATGAATACTGAACAACACTTGGTGATGGGGGCGTTTGGTGTTTATGCCATATTTTTCCTAATCGATATGGTGGTTGCACACGGTTTGGTGCCTTGGATTAATTTCCCACTGGCTTATGGAGGATTAGTTTTTGCTCTAGTGTTGGTGGTTATTTCATTGAGACATTATCGGCAGACCCAACAGGCCTTAACCGAATTAAATGTGTTGCTGGAAAAGAGGGTGACGGAACGAACAGCTTCTTTACAAAATTATGTGCAATTGGAACAGCAGCGGGCGAATCAATTGGCATTGGTTAATGAATTTAGTTTACGGCTGGAATCCTTAATCAGCCGATTACAACGCAGCCAAAGTTTGCAGGACGCGGGCAATCTGATTTGTCAGGAATTAAATAAGGTCTTCGCCCCTATACCGCTGCGTACCTTCATGTTCAATGAATTTGCTGATTTATCACCCAATATGGTTTTGCAAGATAAATATCGAATTGAGGTTGATGATTTGCAGCTTGGTAGACAAACTTTTATTACCTTTGAGTTGTTAGATGTTTTATCGGAAACGCCAGAAACTCAGCAGGCGATTGAACAATTTATATTCCGAGCAATGGACAGGTTAAGTGTGACGTTGAGCGGCATCAAGCTGCGCGAAGATCTTCATATCATGTCATTTGAAGATGCATTAACCGGCTTAAAAAATCGTCGCTTTTTTGATGATGCCCTGCAACGTGAATTGCAGCTTGCTCAACGTCATCAGCAAACCATTTCGTTGTTAATTTGTGATATCGATCATTTCAAGCAATTTAACGATCGTTTTGGTCATGAGGCCGGCGATATGGCGTTGCGTATAGTGGCGTCATTGATGTTGGAGCATTTTCGTGAAACAGATATACCTTGTCGATATGGTGGCGAAGAGTTTGTGGTATTGATGCCTGCAGCCAACATTCAGGATGCTTTGGAGCGAGCAAAAACCTTATTGGAAAAAATTTCAGCTAAAACCATCATTTATCAAGATAAGGCGTTAGGCAGTTTAACCATCTCCATCGGTATTAGTAGTTGGGATGGTCGAGGTGAAATACCGGATTTGTTGTTATTAGATGCTGATAGAGCGTTGTATCGGGCAAAACAAAAAGGGCGTAACCGTGTTGAAATCTCTGCAAATATTGGCTCTGAATGATTTAGCGAGCCTGTCTTTATAAAGTGAAAGTTTATGTAAAGGTTTGCTTTGTATCCAAAAATCACGAATTTAATCAGTTAAAATAAAGTCATAAAGATTGTCATTGATAATAAATAATTATAAGGAGATCGGATGAAAAGCCTTTTAACAGTCTTGGTTGCAGCGATATTAACCACCAGTCTAGCTGGTTGTCAGATGAATAAACAAAATGTGGGGGCTGGTCTTGGCGGTGTCGCCGGTGGTGTGCTTGGTTCAAATGTGGGTGGTGGCACGGGCAGGACTGCCGCGATAATTGGCGGTACTATTTTAGGTGCAATGGTAGGCGGTCATATCGGTAGTGAAATGGATGAGTTAGATAGACGCCGCACTTATGAGACATTGGAAAGTACACCTACCGGCCGTTCGAACTCGTGGAATAACCCTGATACTGGTGCACAATATAGTGTTACGCCGACTCGTACCTATGAAACTAATAATCAACCATGTCGTGAGTATGAAATGGATGCTTATATTGATGGCCAACGTGAAGTAGTCAAAGGTACAGCTTGCCGTAATTCAAATGGTGAGTGGGTTAACCAATAAGTAAGGCTCTATTTCTCATATGAATAAAAAAACCGACGTCAGTCGGTTTTTTTATAGGTTGAACTCACATACAAAAGACTATTTCTGACAGAACGGTCCAAGTTGATAAAACCGATGGCACTTAAATTCAGCTTCACATTGAGACAGTTGGCTGGAAAACAGTTTGGCTCGTTCTCCAACTTGCCGTGCGATATGCATAACGTTTGGCTTATTTTGATAACTTCCCCGGCGGTAGCCAGTTTGCCCCTCATGGTAAGCCAGATAAAGGTGTGTGGGATTATCTAGGGCGATATTGACCATGTGTTGGGTACGTTGGTTATACCAACCGATGAAATCGGTTGCGTATCTCATATGTGTGCGTCTTGCCAGTGGACTAGCCTCATCAGCTAAATATTCCCGCCAAACTGGATTTTGGGCTTGAGCATATCCATAAGCAGATGAAGGGCGGTTCCATGGCAGTAAGCCCAATATGTTTTCTCCCACTGGCCGGATATGACTCTGAAAGCTAGATTCAAATTGAATAAAAGCCATTTGAGTGGCAATAGGTGTGCCCCATTTTTGTTCCGCAGCTTTTGCATAATCGTACCAACTCGGTTGCTGCTGAAAAATGTGGCAAATATTTTTTTGATTGGTGGGGGGAGGAGGTGTTAACGGCGAACAGCTAGTCATCAGTAACAACATCACTAGCGAGGCTATATTAAGGCAACGCCTGCGGGATAAAGCAGAAATGGTGTCAAGAAACTTGGTCATGATGTTATTTAATGAAGCCGTGATCCTAAAATGAATAGTCTTTATGGCAGATTAACAGAGCACTTATGGTTGATATTGAATGAATCAATGATAATTGAGACTATTTCTGAATATTTAATCTTTTATCAAAGTTTTTATAAATGGAATTAACGTTAACTCTGCCAACCCTTGTGGGATTATTTGTCAGTTTAGCGGTTCTCGCCGCCATCCCAAGTATCAGTGTGTTGGTAGTGTCATCCAGAGCCGCTACCTATGGTTTCATGCATGGTGCTGCGACAACATTTGGCATTGTGTTGGTTGATATTATATTTATCAGTATTGCTTTGTTAGGCATGGCACTGGTATTGCCATGGCTAGGAAAATGGGCGGTACTTATTCGTCTACTGGCAGCCGGATATTTATTTTGGTTAGCTTGGCGATTATGGTGTTTTTCTGACCAGAAAAAGTCTTCTTCCGAGGTCGAAGATTCAGCATCACTAACATCCAGTTTTTTATTAGGAGTCATGGTGACGTTGGCCGACCACAAAGCAATATTATTTTATATGGGTTTTTTTCCAGCTTGGATGGATTTAAGTCTGTTAACCCTGAGCGACACAGTGGTTATTTTTTTGCTGACGTTTTTGGCCATTGGTGGCGTAAAAATGAGTTATGCGTATTTGTCAGCCAAGTCGGCGAAGCGTTATTTTATTAGTAGAGCATCATATTTTAATAAATTTGTCGCAATGCTGAGCTCACTGGTGGCGTTAATGATGCTGCTGTCTTTATGGTGGAATCTATAAAAAACACTTTGTAGAGTTTAGATTTAAAAGTGTTTAGTGGGAATATTGTCTATCTTTTGTTATAAACGGTTAATGGGGCATTTCTATTTAACGATGTTGTCCCGAGTTTTTAACCGGGGGGAGCATGATAGATAGAGCATTTATAGCAAATTATCATGCGATAACGGTTTATCGCTGATGTTCTCTAATTTATAAACGTTATCATTCTCATGATGACCGGTTCAAAACCAGATTTACCGCTCCGTCGATATATTGATATGGCTATTATTAAATCGATGTTGTTGGTTGGCATTGCTTATTATTTAGCGGCCTTAATCGCAATTCACCAAACCATAACACCTGAAGGTATTGCCATTTTATGGCCACCAAATGCGATTTTACTGGCCGCTTTTTTAATTTATTCGTATCGCTATCTTCCATATATTGCTGTGGCAGGCTTTATTGCTGAATTAGTTGCCTCTGCACCTTCCTTTCCACTCTGGTCAGCAATTTGTTTTGCGCTAATTAATCTCTTTTCAGTGTCATTAGCAGCGTTTTTGATTCGACGCAAAAGTGGGCAGAATTTTAATTTTGATAGGTTAAAAAATGGTGCCTATTTTTTAGTGTTTGGCCCATTTTTATCGGCTTCTATGGCTGGCATGTTGGGTGGTGGAGTATATGTACTACTGGGTAGAACTGACACAAGTTATCTGAACTTATGGCAAATATGGTGGTTTGGTGATGCGCTGGCTATGCTGGTACTAACCCCGTTAATTGTAGTGTTAGCACGTTGGATGCAAGCGGGATTTCCTCACTTTAAATTATATTTTTTGCTAGAAGCTGTATTACTCTGGCTGGCAGTCATTATCATTGGTTATCAAAGCTTTAACGTTGAAAGCTATGAAAAAGCCTTTTTATTTTTCACCCCAATTTGGTTAGTGTTCCTTGGCATTATTGCCGCTATTCGTCTAGGCGTTGCCGGGGCCTCATCTACGGTTGCTTTAATAACCGTTTTTGCCTTAGAGCATTTACTCCTTGGTACCCATCCACTCATTGTAAATATGCCGCAAAATGCTGTACTGCTTACCCAGGAATACCTTGCCATTATTGCGATTGTTTCAATTGGTTTAGCATTATTAATTCAGGAAATTGCAGAACAGCGTGATGAGCTAAAACGTCATGAAAATGCACTAAAAGCACAGAATCAATTTCTTGAGGAGCGTGTCAATGAACGCACTTTGGCCCTAAAAGAAGTGAATCAAGCATTACAAAAAGCGAATGATCGGCTGGCCAAGAGTGCTGCTACTGATGAACTCACCGGTATTGCCAACCGCCGTCATTTTCTCAGTGAAGTTCAACGTGAATTACAGCGTCTACGATTAGACAATCAGACAGCTAGTGCCATTATGATTGATATAGATCACTTCAAGATGGTCAACGATAATTTGGGGCATGATGCGGGTGATAAAGTGCTACGTGAGATTGTTGAGCCTATCAACAATGCTATCCGACCCAGGGATTTATTTGGAAGGATGGGAGGCGAAGAATTTCTAATATTTCTATCTGGTGCCGATCACGATATAAGCAATGCCGTTGCTGAACGTATTCGTTCAGCCATTGAGTCGCTGAATGTTAGCTATCGTGAGCATGAGATCAACATAACAGTAAGTCTTGGTATTGCCCTGTGGGACGGCAACAGTGATTTAGATGAACTGTTTTATCAGGCTGATAAAGCACTATACCAAGCTAAAAACATGGGCCGTAACCGGGTTTTTAACTTCGCGAACCTTAATAATGAAAACAAATTATCCTCAAGCTCCAATCATGAAGATCATTTTGAACTGCCTTAATTTACCCATTAAGCTCAGGTAAGCGGCTGGCTCCCCAGCTACGGTGAATTCGATCAATAACCCGTTGCAATTCTTCTGAACTCACTAAAGCAAATTGACCGGGTTCAAGTGGATCGTAATGGAAAATATATAAACGTGAAGCAAACTCTTCAAAAGGTAATGAAGCCTCTCCAAAGCGTTCAGAATATCCCGATGTACTGACTTGAATATCATCGCCCCAATTCTGACCGCTATCATTATTTGGGTTATAAAAATAAACCCGCATCACATTATCTGGGTCCAGTGACACCCTCAAAATAGTAATGGCATGCCAGCCAACAAATCGCAGTGCGCTATCGGTTACCGCAATACCTGCCGGTTGAGGGTGAATCAAAGGCTGATTGTCATTGTAATAGGGGTGATAACTGGCGTAGAAATGCCTGAGAAATACTTCCAGCTGCATTAGTTTGCCTGATGCAACATCGACATTAATACTGAATCCGCGGCCACACCACCAGCCATGAAACTCCGGATTAACCCAGCGATGGGGATCGCCTTCACGATCTATACAGCAACGGCCCATTTCTGCATAAATCCGATCCAGATGCGGTACAAGGATTAGTGAAACTGGATCCAGATCCATTGGTAAATGACTGGCAAGACCCGAAAGGCTGTCTTGAGATGAAATGGCCTTGCCTTCAAAATGCATAATGATTTCATCATCACGCGCCGCCCACACCACCATCTGTAAAAGATAATCCGGATCGTTATAGGCCCACATTGACATTGCTCTGGCCGACTGACAGGTCGGGTTATTACCTTGGCCTATGCCTAACGGCTGTCCAAGCACACATAACACGCCTTCCAGTAATCGACTACTCGCACTTGGATTATCGCCAAATAACAAGTTCAAACGTTCTTCTGCTGCTGGAGATAAAGGCAGCGATAATTGTCGCCACAAAGAGGGCGCCATAGCAGGTTGATAAAGAATGCCACGCTCTAGCATTAATGAAAGACCGTAAACACCTTGTGCTGTTTCAGGATGAATGGCTTTGGCAATCAATGCCCGTACCAACTCGCTGAAACTTAGCAAACAATCTCGACCCGTGGAAGATAAGCCCAATGCCTCACTTAACAGATAATCGGTTTCTTCCGATAAATGTCTGAGTAAGACTGAATGATAGGGCGACACCAGACCTGTGTCATGCATGGCACGGGCAAAACCACTGGCCTCATATTGAAGGGCAGCATTGTCCATAGCCTGCAGTCTTTGCTGATAAATCTCGACTCCAGGATCCTCTCGACAGGCCTGTGTTGGACCATACAAACTACTGATCAGTCGATCAGCGCCCTGACCACTGTTGCCCATATCAATATCAGGATTCTGTCTGCAGATAGCGATTTGCGTCACCATCTGTTTAACACTATCGACTTGAATAGGTCGTTGCTGCAGGATTCGCCAGATTTCATCAATTAACTGGTCTATGACCTGCTCATAACCGATGCTTTCTGCCAGATGATGCAACAAGCCACGACTAATCTCAGCTAAACGACCCTGCAATTCCCGCTCTGCCTCATCGGCTGCTGAAAATAAACGTTTTAAATTAACGGCCAGTACCTGAGTTAGAAAACGATGTGCCTGTTCTACGGTAACTTCTGGATGAACATACTCTTGATTGACCACCGCCAAAAACCGTAACTCACTTAAGGTTTCAATTATCACGGTGTATACATCATTGCTGAGCAATGCCGGCGCACTTAGCGCCGGTATCAAGATCTGCGGTTTGGCATAATCTGAATTATCAAACGCACCCGCTTTTTCGATACGCTCAATGTGCTGTGAAATAATCTTGAAGCCACCATCGGCATGTAAAACCCGCTTGACGGTATCAAACAAGCGTCCAGCCTTGGTGGGCTTGCTAAAACTTGGTGCCTGTTCCAGCTGCTTAATGGCTCCATCCAGACGTTCAATCAACAAGGACTGATTCGGATCTGGATATTCAATGACATTGGATTCAATCAAACTTTTTACCTGCTTTTACTGTTTGTATGCTTAGGGCTTGTTTATCTTTCATATCCAACACTGCTGGAGGCTATTTTTTCGACCTACAAGGCGGAAATGATGCGATGTAGTTGTTCTACATAAGTCATTTCCAACGCCGTAGGGCGGAAAAATAGCCCCAGCCCTTCGGGTTGTGACTGAAAAAGCGCCACTCTACGTTGCTCGTCGCTTATTTAGAATAACTAAAAGGCGCTCCTCGTGCCTTGATTGACGCTTTTTCAGCTCACAACAGAGATGGAGATGAAAGATCAACAAGCCCTAGAGTAATTGACTAAATATAGAAATCCAAAGATTCCTGTTCTTTTAGTAAATCACGCATGACGACCGGATCATCGCCAAAGAAATATAACAATCCCCAATGAGTACCAAATGCGGTACGTTTGGTGACGGTTTCTTCCAATGGTGCAGTCAATTCATGAAAATCGAAATAGGGATGATCTTCGGTTTCCTGTGGAATTTCCAAACGACTGACCACCCGGCGACGAGGGTAAACCCCAAAACAACCTGCAACACCTTTAGCATCCACCACTTCTTTGGGGAAGAAACTGCTGATTTCTTCTTCCGTGGTTTTTGGATCGAAAGACAGTATCAAGGCGTGGTAAGCATTAAAACCATATGCCCGCTCTAGTAGTTCAAATACTTTAAAGCCGGGTGGGCGATAGGCCACTTCACCAAAGTACATTTCACCATCACTGGTGACAAAGTATTCCGGATGCACAAAGCCAAATTCAATATCAAACGTTTTAATCAGCTTTTCAATCTGTCTGGTTATTTCCGGACGATAGTGTTCGAGCTTGGGCGTGGCCGGTACAAACACTGAATAACCTAAGGTGACATATTCCGAAATATTCAGAAAACGAATTTTGCCATTATGGATCCAGGCTTCAACAGCAAATTCCCAGCCATCCAGATGCGATTCCATCAATACCGGAAACTCTTCATCGGGGATCATATCCACTTCATCAGGAGTCCGAATAACACGGTGACCAAGACAACCGGCTTTATCAAAGGCTTTCAGATGAATTGGATCATTGGGATCGCCATCCAGTTTGAGCAAGGTCTGATTGACACGTTTAAGGAAACGCACCACATCCGCCTTATCATGGGCTTCTTCGAAAATACCGACCCGAATGCCGCCCAGCTGAGCACGACGTTTCATCAATGCTTTATCGCGTAATAACAGCGATTGACCGAATAATCTGGGGTTATGCATTAATACCGAGTTAATTGCACCAGCCCATTCAACCGTTTCTTCAAATAATGGAATTGCCACATCCACACCGGCTTCCTGCAGTGTTTGGGCTATTTCCAGTGAACGATCATTGAGTCGTTCAAAATTCCATTTGATATAGGGAATGTTGTGCTCGGTGCAGTATTCTTCTGCCCAATCAGGCGCGACAACAACGTATTGCCGGTCAAATGATTCGGCAGCTTCAACAGCGTTCAGACTCCAGCCTAATAATGCAATGTAACCTTTATCGGGATTGAAGCTGCGTTTCGCTGATTCTGCCATAAATTATCACCTCTAAAATTTAATAAATAAAACAATACCTTACAACGTTGAAGGTAATATTGATAATTACCCCAACTGTATTTATGGATATTGAAAGACGTCATCGTCATGCAGGGTGCCATTGCCCATGCAAGATAAAATATGACTCCAGAGGTGACTGCTTAAGGTGTAATTGGTTTCATTTGCGCGGATATAACTAAGAATTGAACATGAATGCTTATTGGTATCTGACAAATCAGGAGCTGTTGTGTGAATAAATGGCGTTATAACGTTGCGGATTAAAAGCCGTTGCCATGATTAAGCCTACAATGCCTAACCCAGCCAGTAAAATCCAGGCAATACTGAAGCTTTCTGATGAATCACGGATCCAGCCTGCAATCCACGGGGCAATAGCGGCGATCATAGCTCCAACGCCTTGTACGAAGCCTGCGAGTTTACCAGCGATCATGGAGTCAGAATGATGGTCCATGGACACAATGATTGCCATTGGATAGATTCCTCCAATGCCTAATCCAGCTATTGCTGACCAAAGCCACAGGTTAATATCCGGCATGATAGCCATACCACCAAAACCGATGATTTGTAGCACACATAACACATAGAGAATCCATCTTCGGTCTATATTTTTCGCTGAAAGAGCAGGGAATACTAAACCGGCCACGACTTCCATCGCCGTTAACAAACCAAGCATCAGGCCAGCTTGTGTGGCAGTAAAACCTTGTTCAATGGCGTAGGGGGACAACCAGGCCAAAACACAGACATAACCACTAGAACCCAGCGAAAAAAAGATCGCCAGATACCAACTTCGTCTATTTCGCCACAATCCAGGAGTTGCAATAGTGTTTGATGTATCTGATTCAAGAAAACGTCTAGCATCAGGTTTAAAAATCATCCAGGCTATAAAGGCGAGGATAGCAAGCAGGCTCCAGCTACCCAACCCCATTTTCCAGCCGTATTTGGCTTCAATAAAGGGTGAAAGTGAGGCCGATATCGCTGCGCCAGCCATAATACCGGTGATATAAAGTCCCATTATTTTGGGGTGTTGTGCCCCATAGATACTCTTGATCACCATCGGCATCAATGCCTGGATCAACGCAATACCCAAACCGGCTAACAAAGCAGTGACAATCAAACTACTGGCGTCAAAGGCCCAAAGTCTTAAGCCAGCTGCTAAAACTAACATTAGAATCGAAAAAATTATGATTTGATTGAAGCCAAAGCGATGAGCCAATTTGTAACCAGCAAGACAAAACAGACCCATTGCAAAAACTGGCAATGTTGTGAGTAATGACGCAAGTTTAAAGCTTAATGCAATGTCCTGTTGTATGGCGGGAAGTAACGGTCCAACTGAAGCCAGAATGGGCCGTAAATTCATTGCAACCAATACTATGACAGCGGTTAGGATGATTTTCTGCAACGCAGAATATGTGTCAGTATTGGTAAACATATAGCCCCTTTTCTTTATAATCTGACAGGTGAAAGGTATTTATCTTGATGTAAAGATAGTTGCATATTAAAGTCAATTTTGTATGATGTAAAGAATCTTTATGTCGAGATAAATTTATGGCTAAGAAAATAGAAACTATGCAGTCAGATAGTGTCGATACAATAATCACGCAGTGGCGTAATGAAAATAGTGAAGCAGACTTATTACCAATGGCTATTTTGGGGCGATTGGCCAAACTCGACAAATATATCGATAACGATATTCTACATTGCCATGATCAACATGATTTACGCCAAGGGGAGTTTGATGTATTGGCTACCTTAAGACGCTCTGGTAAACCTTATAGCCTGACACCCTCTGAGTTATATCAAAGCATGATGCTGACATCCGGAGCGATGACCAGTCGGTTGGATCGGCTGGAAACTAAAGGGTTTATTCGACGCGAACATAGTAAATCTGATCGGCGGTCTGTTCAGGTCATTTTATCCGCAGAGGGAAAGGACAAAGTTGATGCGGTATTGCCAGCGCATATCAACACGCAGCATGATTTATTAAAGGGAGTGAACCGGCAAGATCGTGAAAAATTAGCTGAACTGCTTAAACGCTGGTTAATGCAGTTGGAGACAGCAAAATAATTCGCTGTCCCCGTGATTCATCCTGATTCAGGAAAGCAGCTTTTCGCGTTTGGGATCATAAAACGGTAATTTCACTACCTCACCAGCAATCCGTTTCTGCTGGCCATCCAGTTTTCCGACTTCGAGTCGCGTGCCAATATGAGCAAAGTCTGGAGCTATTCTCACCATAGCAATCTGTTTACCCATTAACGGTGAGTAAGTTGCACTGGTGACAATTCCTACCGGGAATCGGCCGTTATAGACGTGATCGCCATGAGCCGCTGGATCACCGCCTTCTAAAACCATACCAACCAATTTGTGACGGCTTTCCGGTGTCTGGCGAGCCAAAGCGGCACGGCCAATAAAGTCTTCCTGTTTGCTATTGAGCGGTACGCTGAATCCGGTACCTGCTTCAAAAGGGGTGGTGTCGTGGGTAAATTCATGATCAGCCATACTCAAACCGGCTTCAATACGCAAAATGTCAAGAGCATCAAAACCCATTGGCGCAATGTTATAAGATTGACCAGCCTGCCAGACTGCATCCCATACAGCTGGCGAATCATCCGGATGACACCAGACTTCATAACCCAGCTCACCGGTATAACCGGTTCGCGAGATGATCAACGGAATTCCGGTCGGACCGCCAAGGCGACCAATGGTGAAGTGAAACCATTTGAGTTTTTCAACACTAGGTTGACTATCCGAAGTCCAGACTATTTTGCTTAGTAATTGGCGGCTTTTTGGTCCTTGCACTGCCAGATTATCCAGTTGTTCAGTCGCATTGCGAATACTGACTTTAAAGCCTTTTTGCTGAGCTTTTTCCCGCATCCAAACGCCTGTATATTCCGCCCCACAAATCCAGCGATACGCCTGCTCACCCATCCGAAAGATGGTGCCATCATCAATCATGCCGCCGGTTTCCAGACAAATTGCCGAGTGGGCAATTTCGCCAATCGCCATACGGCTGACATTCTGGGTTAACACATATTGTAAAAAGGCCACAGCATCAGGACCGACAACTTCAAATTTACGTAATGCTGATAAATCCAGCACGGCGACTCGTTCACGACAGGCCAGATATTCAGCATTGGCACCCCAGCCATTATATTCAGTGGCAACCCAATAGCCGGCATAGTCGATAAACTTTTTAGTGAGCTCAGAGGTTCGGCTATGAAAGCCGGAAGCTTTGGTCATGCGAGGTAACTCCTCAGAAGTGGTTCGGTGGGCAATGGCGCGAGGAAAATGTTGTTCGGCACCATAAATTCGTACATGAATGTCGGTGGGATGCCAGCCATTGGCTGGATCAATATCATCCGGACAGGCTGAGGAGGCGCACACGAGATCCCGATCAGCACGGAATAACACATAATCTCCGGCACGTGACCAGGGTTCGTCCATAAATACGGCACCTGATTCATCAATCGCCGTGTTAAAAAATAAGTTGATCGCTGGCCAGCCAGCACGCGGAGCGATACCAAAAGGGGCCAGTACCCGGTTAAAGTTTTCGGTACAGCTGATATGACCAAAATAACCGCTGTCGTCATAATATTTTGGTGTGCAGGCCAACAGGAAACTGTCATGTCGACCGACGGTATCTTGAACGACTTCAACCATCGACATCAGATCAGTGGCAAGAAAACGTGAATGCAGACCTGGCACCGGGTTGCTAAGACCTATTACTGTTCTGGTCGAAGTCGCATCCAAAGGGATTTCAGTACCCTGATCTAATGCCTGTTTATCGAAAGCGACAAAGTCAGAACACTGTTTACCGGCGACATCGATAATCTGAATCCATTCACCTTTTTTGACTTCATAGGTTCGGGCTGAGGCGCGTGGAATTCGCAATTCAGTTTTTATTGGGCCCAACGGTTCAGGCAATGGGCATTCCGTCTGATCTGCATAGGTAATCGTAATATCAACCTCGGTCACCGGATTTTGTTCATCAACAGTCATTTTTGCACCAGCTGCAGCGACCACCACAGTTAGATCACGGATAGCTTTAAGAGCCGCAGCTTCACTGCCTGATATCGATAAAACCTGTTCAAGGTGCGTTGCATCCAGTTGCCAGCTTGCCAGTTGACTACGCAATTTATCTGCTGCTGAACCATCCTGTAGGAGCTGCTGTTGGATTGCTAACGCTGCGACGGGCATACGAGAATCCAGTAATTCCGGGGCAGACTTACCCTGTGAATCCAAAACAATCAATTCACAGCCTTGAGCTTTATCCTGACTGGAAATTTCCAGTCTATCTCCCGCTTTAAGCTTAAATTTTATCGCTTGCTGCCCCAGTAATCGAAAGCGACGAATCGGCGAGCTGGGAAAGGATTCGAAAAAATAATCTTCTCCCCATGACTGATTTTTCATTTCTAACATAGGTTGTTCCTGTATGCGAAAAGACTAGTGGTCATAACGAACTTATCTGGTGCATTTTTACAGTTTTCGCGTCATTAAAGTGCATAAACTGAAGTTGCTTTCTCATAAAAAATGGCCACTCGTTGCTTACACACTATTTATCTTCAGCAAGATTGCAGCAATTCTCCTGATGGCATACCTCATTGGTATTACCTCAGAGTTAAATCGACGTAGATGGCATAAAATCTGCTGTTTGGTAATTGAAATCAACGAATCGATTAAGTTTTATATGCTTTAGAAGGCATTCAGCCCAAGGACAATGTAGTCATGCTCAATATCAAACGGAAAAACTGGCCAACGATATCGGAGTGGTTGGGTCAGCAATTACAGTTTGTAAAGCATAAAAACAAAACAAAGCCGGCTCTGGATTTGAATGATCTGGCATTTAAACTAGCTACAGCAAATGATATTAGTGAAACACTTCCTAAGGTGCTTGGCTCCTTACAGGCATTGATCGATGAGCAGTTTACACAGCTAGAACATGGTGATCTGTTTGTATTGTTCAGCAATCCATTAACCTCCGAATCGTTTCTGCATCATTGTATGGAGGAGGCTCCTTCACAAAAATTAATTCAGAGCATCCATCAGCATTTCACAATTAGAAAACCCGTTGAAAATGGCTATATCACTTTGCAGATTAACGGGGTGCCACTGACATTGGTACCAACCCGTTTATTTGAACACGATAATCAGACGATTTGGTTATTAACTGTTTTCAAACAAGGTTTACCGAATGAAAAAAAGCTGAAATGGGAATTGGTGCTAATTGAACAAATCCTTGGCAAAGGTTTGTTGGCGTGGTTTCAACGAGAAGCCAAAGTGAAACAGGCACTTGCTGCCGAACGAGCTATTTATGCTGCCGAGTTGCATGATTCAATAGCACAAGTACTAGGTTATCTAAAATTGAAAAGTGCCAAACTCGATAAATTATGTTTGAAAGTCGAATATGCAGAGCTAAAACCGATTACCGAAGATTTAGCAGCCTACACCCAATGTGCTTATCACCAAACTCGTGAATTGATCACCGCTTCTCGATTGACTATGCAAAGTGAGAGTTTGTCGCTTGGGGTGACTAACTCGGTCCGTGAATTCGAACAGCAGTCAGCTATTGTGTTTGAACTAGATAATCGCTTGCCGGTCAACTTGCTGCCACCCAAACAGTCCATTCAGATCCTCTATATCATTCGCGAAAGTTTGAGCAATATTGTTCGCCATTCACACGCAACACATGCCCGGGTTGCAATGCTGTTAAAGACACCAACTCAACTGCATATCCAAATTGAAGATAACGGCACTGGTATTGATTTCACAGCGGCACGTAGTGATAGTTTTGGTCTGCAAATCATGCATGAGCGGGCTGAGCGGGTAGGCGCCCAATTGCAAATTTCGCAGCGTGTAGCGGGTGGCACGTTAGTGAAGCTGGAGATGGATATCGGAGGAAAAGTATGAGCTCATCGACAATATCTGTGGTTGTGGTCGATGACCATCCCTTATTTCGTCGTGGCGTGGTCGAATTACTCAATGACAGTGACGAAATGACGGTGATTGCTGAATATGATTCCGCAGCCTCGTTGTTGAATAATATTGACGATACCTACCCCGATATTCTATTACTAGATTTACAGATGCCCGACCAATCCGGTTTAGAAGTATTGAAGCAACTGCGAAGCCATGATCAAAATCTTAAAATTATTATTATCACCGCCTGTAATGATCAGGAAATGTTGCTTGAAGCATTGCGGTTCGGTGCTAATGGTTTTCTGCAAAAAGATACGCCGCCGGATGAGATACTTTCTCAACTGCTATCCGCGGTAAAAGGTAATGTAGTGATCAATGCTGGCGCTGTAACATCTCTAGCCAGTCACCTACGTGAACATCAAATGGAACCCACCAACCACTCTTCTAGTTCTGCTTTTACTCAGATGACGGAACGGGAACGTGAAACGCTGTTTTATATTTCCAAGGGGCTAAACAATAAATTGATCGCAAGAGAGCTTGGCATTAGCGATGGTACTGTGAAGGTGTATGTCAAAAACCTGTTACGCAAGCTGAATCTGCATTCCAGGTTAGAATTAGCTGCCTGGGCACACAATCAGCAGTCAGCGGAATTACCGAGTAGGGAAGGCTGATGAAATGAACATGCTCAAATGGCCCTCTAAAAATGTGACAACTGAACCTTCGGCCATACAGTTGAACCAACTGTTAAACAGTCTGAGTGATGTCGTTATGATGCTTGATGACCAGCATCAAATAACTATGATTAATCAATGCTGGCAGGATATTACTGGTATCAACATTGAGCAAACCCAAGGCAAGGCGTTTACAGATTTTCTGCATCCAGAGGATATCCCCAGTTGGACACAACTGATGCAGAAAATGCGTTCGGACTCAAGAGAAGTGATCTGGTTTCGATTGATAAGCGCCAGTGGTGAACTGCGTTGGTGTGAAATGCGCTTACAGTCAATGGAGAAAAATAAACTTTACCCATTGTCCGCCACGCTTTGCGATATCACCCCACAGGTACGTAATGAACAGGTGCGTCATGCCAGTTATCGCAGTTTGCAGAGCCTGGTGGATCGTTTGCCAGCCATGTTGTATCGCTCACGAAACAATATTAGTTGGTCGATGGAATATGTCAGTGAAGGGTGTGAACACGTCACCGGTTATAGTGCCGAAAAAATGTTGAATCAACCGCAAGTGTCACTTGGCGCAATGATTCATGCAGCGGATGCTAGCTATGTATGGGAGCAGGTGCAGATCGCACTGGAAAGTCACACTACATTTAATATTCAATATCGTTTGACTCAGGCCAACGGGCAGGAAATTGTGGTTCTGGATAAGGGCATAGGATTGTATTCCGAGAGTGGAATGGTACTTGGTGTTGAGGGAATTATTTTTCAGATAGCTGAATAAAAATAGCTATTTTTCTAGTTTATTAACCACTTACCCTGTTTGGGATACCCATAGAAGAGGATTTTTCATCAAGGCCTAGCAGGTTACTTTTACGCTGACAGCTGCATTAAACGCAGCATCATGCATATAAATAACCTTGATGGAGTGAACCTATGTCAACTCGAGTAGCGGTACTTGGTGCTGGACCCAGTGGCCTTGCACAACTTAGAGCGTTTCAATCTGCACAGGCCAAAGGCGCTGAAATTCCAGAGATAGTCTGCTTTGAAAAGCAAAGCGATTGGGGCGGTCTGTGGAATTACACCTGGCGCACCGGTCTGGATGAAAATGGTGAACCGGTGCATGGCAGTATGTATCGGTATCTGTGGTCAAATGGTCCCAAAGAGTGTCTGGAGTTTGCCGACTACACTTTTGAAGAACATTTCGGCAAACCGATTGCCTCGTATCCGCCACGCGAAGTGTTGTTTGATTACATCAAAGGCCGGGTAGAAAAGGCCGGTGTACGTAAATACATTCGCTTTAACACTGCCGTTCGCAATGTGACCTACGATGATTCCAGTCAAAAATTTACTGTGACGGTTCAAGACCACAGTACGGATACGGTTTACGCTGAAGAATTTGATTATGTGGTTTGTGCCACGGGCCATTTCTCCACACCAAAAGTACCAACGTTTGAAGGCTTTGATAAGTTTGGTGGCCGTATTCTGCACGCCCATGATTTTCGTGATGCGTTGGAATTCAAAGACAAAGATATTCTGCTGGTGGGCAGCAGCTATTCTGCTGAGGATATCGGTTCGCAATGTTATAAATACGGTGCACGCAGCCTGATTAGTTGTTATCGAAGTGCACCTATGGGTTACAAATGGCCAGAAAATTGGGATGAAAAACCTAACTTGGTCAAAGTTGATACCGATACCGCCTATTTTATGGATGGTAGCTCGAAAAAAATCGATGCCATTATTCTATGTACCGGCTATTTGCATTATTTTCCGTTCCTCTCCGATGAGCTACGCTTAAAAACCAACAATCGTCTATGGCCTTTGAATCTATATAAAGGCGTGGCATGGGAAGATAATCCGAAGTTTTTCTATCTGGGTATGCAAGATCAATGGTACTCATTCAATATGTTTGATGCTCAGGCGTGGTATGCGCGAGACATCATTATGGGACGCATTGCGTTACCTTCAAAAGATGACATGACGGCGCACAGCATGATGTGGCGTGAGAAAGAACTGACGCTGGAAACCGCTGAAGAAATGTACACCTATCAGGGCGATTACATTCAGGAATTAATTGATGCCACGGACTATCCGTCATTTGATATTCCAGCCGTTAATCAGACTTTTCTGGAATGGAAATATCACAAGAAGAAAAACATTATGACTTTCCGGGATTATTCCTATCGGTCGTTAATGACCGGCACTATGTCACCACCACACCATACGCCTTGGTTGGAGGCTTTGGATGACTCGTTAGAAGCCTATTTGTCTGACAAAAGTGAGATGCCAGTAGCTAAAGAAGCCTAAGGCTACTGGACCTATTTTTATTTAAAATCAGGTGGATACCATGACATTGTTAACCAAGATAATCGATAAAACTGTCGCGCCTATTGAGACCGATCTGGATGGCTGGACCAAGCTTGAAGGCAATCCAACCATGAAAACTTGGATTGAATATACCAGTCCAGACGGCGCAATGATCACCGGTTGCTGGGAAGCAACGCCAGGACTCTATCATGCTGTCTATTCAGGATGGGAGTTTGTACATCTGATTGAAGGTGATGTAGTTATTACACCAGATGATGGTGAGCCACAAAGCTTCGGACCAGGGGATGCGTTTATGCTAGAGAAAGGTTTTAGTGGCACCTGGCTAATTAAAAAAAAGGTTTATAAACACTTTGCTATCAAGTTGAAGTAATGTTCCATAAACTAAAAAAGGAGTGTGCTTGAACGCATACTCTTTTTTTGGATAAGCTAATAATAGATTTGAGATCGGTCAGCAATGATAAAAGCAATTTTTATAGCAAGCGAAAACCTGGGAGCTCAACAACAGGTAACTGCAATTGATCTGGTTGAAGGTAAAGGTATCAAAGGCGACCGAAACTTTGATAAAGCAAAATGGCCTGGCCAGAACATTACTTTTATCGAGCTGGAAGAAATCATTGCATTTAATAATCATTTTTCACAGCAAATTAGTCTGTCTGATACCCGTCGGAATGTGATTACCGAAGGCGTACGCCTCAACGATTTAGTCGGCCAGGTTTTTCGTATTGGTAATGTAAGTTTCAAAGGGGTAGAGCTGTGTGAACCATGCAATACTTTAGGATCGTTATTAGCAAACGAAAGCTTAAGTAAAAAAGCTATCGTTAAAGCGTTTACCCATAAAGCCGGATTGCGTGCCGATGTGTTATCGGATGGTCAAATCGCTATGGGTATGTCGATTGAAACAGCAGTGATGCAGCCTGAGCAATAAGGCTACATCAGCTGTTTAAGAGTATTATTTACAAACCGATTCCCGATGCAGCACATCCAACAACGCAAACATAGCCTGTTGGCTTTGTTTTAGTTGTTCGCTGTTATCCATTAGCATTGATTCATTTTGCACATAGCTGGTTTCTGGCAAGGGATGAGATTCCAATGCAAGAAAGGCCTCTACGGTGCCAGGTTCTACTTCCAGATGAAATTGTAATGCCCAAATCCGCGGACCAAAATAAAAGCCCTGACATTCGGTAATGGCACTATCGGCAAACGAACAGGCATTTTCGGGTAATTCAACACAATCGCCATGCCAGCTTAATGGTCTTAAATCTTCCGGCATCCAGGATGCTTCAGGATCAATTTTGCTGACAGGAAACCAACCAATTTCCTGCTGACTATTCGGATATACTCTGGCTCCCAAAGCGGATGCAATCAACTGACTGCCAAGGCAAATTCCAAGCACAGTCTTGTTTGCGTCAATCGCCTCGCGGATAAGTTGTTTTTCGCCAATAAGCCAAGGGTAGTTGTTTTCATCATAGGTGCTCATTGGCCCACCCATAATTAATAACCAGTCAAATTCAGCGACAGAAGGCAGAGGATCATCGTGATCCAACCGATAAGTTGTTAATTGAAACGGTTTGTTTGCAAACCAATGCCGCATGGATCCAATCCACTCGCCATCAGCATGCTGAAAGATAGCGACTTTCTGCATTCAAAACTCCAAAACTCTGATGAAAATCAGCTAACAAGAATTGCTATCTGATAAAAAAAACAAGCTGCGAATCGCCGCGTTACGAGCAGTAAGTAAAAGATAGCGAATAGTGTTGTAAAAGAACATACTCAGTAATGATTATGTTTGCTTTTCAGCGCGCTGATTGAAGACTGATGGAGGTTTTTTCAGCTGACATCCGGGCAATCATTTCTGCCATTTTGACCAGCGCTAATTCCACTTCATCATTCCATTTACAGGCTGCAGAAAGCCGAATGCAGTTGCTAAACTTCTGACCATTGGTAAACATGCTGCCGGGGGCAATACTGATATTGTGGTCCAGCAGATTATTTGCCAGCACCACGGTATCAATTTTTTCTGGTAATTCCAGCCAGAGCACAAATCCACCTTTAGGTTGGGTAATGCGGGTACCGGTTGGAAACAGCTGGAATAGCTTATTTATTAAACGTTGAGTCGCGTTGGCATATTGCTGGCGAACTTGTCGAAGATAACGATCATATTGACCGCTTTCTAAAATCTGGGCGATGGCCAGCTGGCCAGGATTGGCACTAGAAAAATTCAAAACATATTTTAAATATTCCAGACGTTGTGCTTTGGCATGCGAAGCCACCCAGCCAACACGTACTCCAGGCGATAATGTTTTCGAAAAGGACGAGCAATAAATTACATTGTCATCAAGATCAAAAGATTTCAAAGGGATAGGGCGTGATGCCTGATGACATAACTCACCATAGACATCATCTTCTATTAGCATCAGATTTTTGTCTCTTGCGAGGTTTGCCAACTGTTGTTTCTTGTCTTCAGCTAAACAGGCACCTAAGGGATTACCAAAACTGGCAACTATTACGCAGGCTTTTATCGGCCATTGCTCCAAAGCAAGCTCCAATGCTTCAACGGAAATACCGTTTAACGGATCAGTTGGTATTTCCAATGATTTGAGACTCAATGATTCCAAAATCTGCAATAGGCCATAATATGTCGGCGATTCCACCGCCACGATATCACCAGGTTGTGTGCAACTGCGTAAGGCTAGATAAACGGCTTCCTGACAGCCATTAGTAATGACAATATCCTCCGGATTGAGCTGGCAACCTTGAGCCACCATACGCTTGGCGATCTGCTGACGTAATGGCATTAATCCAGCGGGTTTGTCATAACTGATAACCGAATCAAGATGATGTTTATGGACATGGGTTAAATAACGACTCATCAGTTTCACAGGCAAAAACGATTTATCTGGAACGGCAGCGCCTAAACCGACCATCCCTGGCTGGCTTGCGTTATTTACAAGTTGAAGTGTCATTTGCTGGCTACCAACAGCTTTGGGCTGAGACACTTTTGAAGAAACCTGAGGCAGCTCAATTACATTATTTGATTGAGGCCGAACATAAAATCCCGACTTGCTGACAGACTCTATAACCCCTTGATCTTCTAATACATGATAGGCGGCAATTGCTGTCGAAACACTGATGTGGCGTTGTTTGGCATAACTGCGGATGCCCGGAAGTTTATCGCCAACTTGATAAATCTCATCTCGAATAGCAGTGCGAATTTCATCAGCTACTTTTTGATAAAGCAACATTCGCTTATTCCTTTGTTGTTGCAGTACAGTCGCAGTGGATTTCAAGCGGTACAGATAGTCCAACCGAAAACTGTACCGGTATTTAATAAGTATTTTTGAATCTGTACTGTTTTTAATACAAATCTTATGCTGTGTCTAGATGCTGTGGTGAGATTTAGTGATGAAAACAATGATGTTAGTTTTGGGATTAGTAGCGATTCTATGGTTGGTCTATGCCGCGAAATTACATTCTGTGACATCAGAGTTTCCAGTTTGTAAGCAGGTAAATCAGACTCAACAAGATAAAACCCGCTGCTATCAAACGCAGTGGTGGTGGCATTCGACTATTTAATGGAGAAAATGATGATTAACGATATAAACCTGTTTGTTGAGAGTTGGCTGAAAGCGTGGAATCAACATGATTTGCCCGAGATAATGTCTCACTACACAGATGATTTCGAAATACACTCACCAATGTTGATAAAACTTGGTATTGCCCCAACCGGTAAATTACAAGGTAAGCCACTGATAGCTGATTATTGGCAGCAGGCATTAATTAAATTTCCAGATTTGCATTTCACATTGCAGCGCGTCACCTTGGGCGTCGATTGCTTGGCGATAGGCTATCAATCCGTTTTAAATATGCCTGCTACCGAGATTATGTTTTGGGATACCAGCGGAAAGATAACAAAAGTATTAGCTTGTTATGGTAAGGACTGGGCAGAAACACGATGAATGGTACCCAGCATTATCAGTTAATGGCCCGCTATAACAAGTGGATGAACCAGCGTCTTTATTTGGTTTGTCAAAGCCTTCCGGATGAGCTGCTTAAAGCAGATCTTGGGGCTTTTTTCGGTTCGATTTATGCAACGCTAAATCATCTTTTATTTGCCGATCATGCATGGATGGCTCGATTCCAAAATCAAACTGTCCCATATCGGTTAGGGCAGGAGATTTATCCGGATTTTGCAAATTTAATGACAGCCCGTGAGCAGTTTGATCAAACCATTATTGATTTCACCGAACAGTTGAATTCTACGTGGTTAGCAGCAGACGTTCATTACCACAGCGGCATTGATAATCGAACGAGGAGTCTACCTGCTTGGGCTTTGCTAACCCACATGTTTAATCACCAAACCCATCACCGTGGACAGATAACTACTTTATTAACCCAACAAGGAGTTGATGTCGGTGTAACCGATATTCCTTGGATGCCGGAGTGGATGCCTGCATCACTTTAAGTGACTGATTAAAGGATTAAAATGGCTAACGCCCCATTTTTGCTCACTTTGCGCACAATTGTGGTGCAAACTGGTTTACAGTTGATGAAATATAGGATTACTATCACTCCGGCAACCCTATAGTTGAAAAAGTTATAAATAGAATTTGTCGAGGATGGGTTGTTAATTTTAATAAAAATCAACGGAGAGAACGTATGTCAAAGTTAACTGCATTATCTATAAGTATTGCTGTATTAGGAGCTATTTGGGCGTACCTGGCTTTAGGTCCATTAGCTGGTTTTGTTTTGGTCTGGGCAGGTTTTATTGCTTGGGCATGTTTCTTCCATACCGGTGCTGATATGCCGGCCTTACAGAAAACCATTGTGGGCATGAGCTATGGTGCGGTGATTGCTGGTATTGCTTTATTGTTAGCTACTACCAACCCCCTAGGTTTACCTGGTGTGATTGGAACAGCTATTTATGTTGGCGTAACCGTGTTTTTCTTAGTCATCGTGGCCAGATTTGAGTTGTTATCTGTGGTGCCTGCCAATGTATATGGTTATGCAGCAACGGCAGCTTTTGGTTTGCAAACAGCGAATGCCGGAAGTGCTATTACGATGAATATGACAAATCCTGTTCTCATCGTCATTCTTTCGACTATTTTGGGTGCAGTGTTTGGTTTGTTATCTGCCAAGCTTGCTGCAGCAATCGAAAAGAAAGCCTAATTTAAACCGCTAACAGCGGTTTTTTTACGGCTCTTTCAGGGCCAGCCTTAATGGAGATTTATCTCGGTTAGGGTTGGCCCTGAATTTTAAACCGCCGGTGTTAACCCAAGATATCGAATTGCATTTTGGTTTCTGACATGTTTGCCACTCACGTTTAACAAAAACAGATTTGGATGTTTTATGCGTACTGCTATTTTTTTAGTGTTGATTTTATCGACCATTGTATTAGCTACCTTTCCGGTTTTTTTCACCTGGGCCAATCGAATTGACCCCAGTTTTATGGGCTTACCGTTTGCTTTTCTCTGGCAGATTGCGTTGGCTCTGCTTGGTGCATTTATTTTGGCCTGCTGGTATCTCGTTGAAAGTCGAAGTGGTGAGCTGGATATTGAAGTTAAAGCGGAGGAGTCCAAATGATTCCAATGCTGATGTTGATCAGCTTTTTTGGGCTGATTTTATGGATAAATCGTCGTCAGATGGGTGTGGATACGCTGAATGATTATGCTACTGCAAGCCATAGTATTGGTGTATTGGGGATCACGCTAGGCTTTCTCGCTACTTGGTATGTCGGTGCTGGTTATACGGTTTTTTCAGGCTTCGCCGTTAGTTTTGGCATGATCGGTATGTATGTCATTCCGTATGGCATCATCACTATGCTGGTGATGTATCTGGTGGCTGAAAAATCCTTTATCTGGGGCAAGAAATACAACATCCGCACCCAGTCAGAACTGCTGGGACTTCGTTATCGAAGCGATACAATCCGAGTATTAACAGGTTTCGCTGGTGTAGCGTTATCAGTACCGTGGTTATTAATGGAGTGGTACACCATTGGTTATGTATTCAATTATGCAACTGATGGATTTATCAGTCCTTTGCTGGGCATGATCATCGGCATATTTGTGGTGGTGTTTTATGTCGCGCTGGGTGGTATGCGTTCAGTTATCACTGCCAATATTATCCAAGGTCTGTATATGTTGATTGCCGGTTCAGCCATTTTACTGTGGGTTATTTATACCCAGCTTGGTGGTATTGAAGGTGCTATGCAACGTATCCTCGAACAAAGCCCGGAAGCGTTAACTTTTCCTGGCCCTGGTTGGGATATGTCACCAAATTACTGGATGGCAATTGTTATTACCAGTGGTCTGGGAGGCTTTATGTGGCCATGGGTCTATAACAAGTTATTTGCTGCAGACAGTATTCGCACCATCAAACAATCGGTGTTATTTGCCCCGACGCTGGGCATTCTGTCATTCGGTTTACTGTTTCTGCTGGCAATGGCATTACATCCACTTCCATTTGCTCAACAAAATCCTCAAGAAGCCATGTTCTGGATCCATAGTCAGGCAGGTGCATGGCCGTTGGGATTCTTTGCGGTGCTGGTAATGGCAGCAAGTCTTGGTACGGTGAGCAGTATTTTGAATGCTATGTCTACCGCGATATCAGGCGATCTAGCACAAGTCATTAAACGCGATATCAGTGAGAAAACCGCCCTGCAGATTGCCCGTTGGTCAGTAGTCATTATGAGTATCGGTGCATTGATTGGGGCCTATATAAGAGAAGGGCAATTAGTGTTTCTGGCGTTGATGACTTATCAGGGCATGATTGTTTTATCTCCGGTGGTTTTACTTGGACTGTATTGGAAACGTGCCAATAAAATCGGTGCAATCAGCGGCTTTTTGGCGGGGATGTCCGTATCATTTGGCTTAACCATATTTGAGCCAGTATTTATCATCACTTATGGCTGGACGCCTGGTGTGTATGGCTTTTTAACCACATTGAGTATTATGCTGATTGCCGGATATTGCAGACCGGTAGAGTCACATGTCGAAAAACTCTGGCAGGATATTGCCATAGCAAAAAGTACAAAACCCACAGGAAAATTGGCTACTGCCAAATCAATTTAGCAGCAATGAAAAATTTTAACCGTTTACCAAATTATGGAGGGTTAATGGCTTTTGGCTGGCTAATGATGAGCATAAACTCACCGTTAGCCATCAGCCAGGAGTTCGCCGGTAATGTTGTACTGTTACATGGTCTGGCTCGCACGGCCGGCTCAATGGATTCGATGGAAAAACATCTGAGCAAAGCAGGGTTTAGGGTATGCAATATTGATTACCCTTCCCGAAAACACCGTATTGAGAAGCTGACCAGCGAGTTTGTTGTGCCTGATATCCAAAAATGTTTCGGGGATGCTTTAACACCTGTGCATTTTGTTACCCATTCATTGGGAGGCATTATTGTCAGGCAACTCTCGGCAGAGCATCAGCAAATCAAAATTGGCAGGGTAGTAATGTTATCGCCACCTAATCAAGGCAGCGAAGTGGTCGACAAACTGGGCACCTGGGGCTTATTTGAATGGATAAACGGGCCAGCCGGCAAACAGCTTGGCACGACAGAAGAGGCAGTTCCCAATCAGCTTGGGCCGGCTATGTTTGAACTGGGTATTATTACTGGAAATCGTTCGATCAATCTGATCTTATCGACGCTTATTCCAGGACCTGATGATGGCAAGGTTTCCATCAAAAATGCCCGGTTGGATGGTATGCAGGATTTTTTGGTGGTTGGGCAAACGCATCCATTTATTATGGCGAATGATACGGTGCAATCGCAGACCCTGCATTTTCTGCAAAACGGGCATTTTCAGCATTAATTCATCATCAATTTATTGAACGGGCAAATCTCCCGCTGTTTGCAGTCAAAAAACTGTTTGGGTTTTCTGCAGTCATTGTTAGGGTAAGTAACCGTATTTTAGGAGAACCATATGCCGTTAATGACCCGTGCAACCAGATATATCCTGACGCTGTTATTGTTTATCAGCGCAGCCTCTGTCATGGCCGATGATCATCAGAAACATGACTATAAGACTCTGGTGCTCGATATTCTGATTACTGGCGATAGTTCAGTAACCGGCGATAAAGCGGAGAACGCAGAAAAGATTGCCAAGTTCAGTGAACATCTACGAAATGAGTTAAACGATAAAACAAAATTCAATATCATCAACGATGCCGATTCACTGGCGAAAGTTAAAGCATTTGATGAAAAGCAGGATCTGCATTATTGCAATGGTTGTGAGATTACCCTGGCGAAAGAGCTGGGTGCAGAATTAGTCATTGTGCCAAATGTTTTTCGCATGAGTCATTTGATTTCCACATTACATGTTGAGTTTAAAGAAGTAGAGTCCGGAAAACTGATCAAACGTAAATCCTATGACTTTCGTGGCAACACAGACCAAGCTTGGGAACGTGCCATTAAATATGCCATGCGTGATTTAAAAGATTGGGATAGAAATTAATCCGAAACAAGCCTTTTAATCTGCAGTATATTTTCGACAATTGCTCCAACTTGATATGCAAAATTTCGATTTGACGCAAATTTACAATCCATAATTTTTCGTTACAAACATAATTCTCTCCGTCAATTACCTACGGAGTGAATTATGTCGACGAGAATTAATCAGTCTAAAGTTTACCGGCTGTTTCCTGCCTTACCTCAAGGGCTCACCTTGATTGCTGATGCTGTTGAAGAAACAGCTATTGATAAACGTCTAATTTGTCTTCTGGAAATCCGATCCTCTCAGATAAATGGTTGTGGCTTTTGTCTGGATATGCATTTCAGACATGCTCGTGAACTGGGTGAGGATCAGCAAAGGTTGGATGTCATCGCTGCTTGGCGAGAAGTGCCGTGGTTTTCTGAACAGGAAAGTGCTGCACTGCATCTTTGCGAACTGCTTACGCAATTACCTTCCAATCGGGTGTCTGATGAAGATTTTTCCCGGCTAAGCCAGCATTTCTCCGAAGCTGAAATTATTGCATTAGTGTCGACCATTGTGAAAATCAATAGTTGGAACCGAGTAGTTGCTGCGTTTCATTTTATCCCTCAGCAAGAAGCATCAAAAAAATAGGAGAGAGTAATGACGAATAAAGCGATTATTTTTCCAACGCAACTTATGACATTCCTGGTTTTTTTGCTGAGTATTTCAACGGTAAATGCCACTGAAATAAATGCGCTTATGTCAAAACAACTTCAGGCGCCCTTTAATGAGGAAGTGGAGATGATAACGGTACGTTATGCTCCTGGTGAGCATTCTGCTCCACACCTTCATAATGCACATACGCTGGTTTATGTGCTCAGCGGTACAATTGAAATGCAGGTGGATGGAGGAGATTTGATCAAGGTTAGTGTAGGTGAGACTTTTTATGAATCTCCTGATGATATTCACGTCATTTCCCGCAATACCAGCCAAACTGAGGAAGCTGTCTTTTTAGTCGTTTTTATCAAAGCACAGGGAGCTAAAACAGTCATTCCATTACAACAATAATTGGTATTATCTAAACTCGGTGTTTTGCCCGTTAGCAGAGATAAAAACGAATTCATGCATCCATTTAATGAAATTCAGGAGCTTGTCTATCTGGGGTATCAGCGCGTGCTGCCCAGTGACACATTATTGCCTTGGGTAGAATGCTTCTGGATGGCTAAATCCCACCTGCATCAGCTTTATCAGGAAAAGCTTTACCCCGATGGTGGTTGCAGTCTGCTATTTCATTTTAAAGGCGATGCTCAAGGTTGTTGGTTTAATGCATTGCAAAGATATAGCACCATTAGTTTTGAAGCTGATATAGATAGTTTTGGTATTCGTTTTAAACCGGGCGGCGCGCACGCTTTATTTGGTCTTGCGATGAATGAGATGGTGTCAGATGTGTTGCCGGCCAACGATCTGCAACTTAATGGGTTGGAACCATTATTTGAACAGCTGTTGAATGCTAGTTTTCGACAACGCGTCAATTTGACAGAAATATGGTTGCTGGAGCAATTTACTAAACAGCAACCGATTTATGGGCCGGTCCAGCATCTGAGTCAGCAATTGGAAGTGGCTGATACAGAACTTATCCACACCTTGGATCAGATGGGACTTGCTCGTCGTCGAGCTGAGCGTTATTTCCACCATCAGGTGGGTATTGCCCCCAACCAGCTAAAACTTCTATTAAGAATTAAAAAAGCGCGTCTTCAACTGAAACTGAATACCCAACAATTGCTGGTGGATACCGCACTGGCATGCGGGTACTTTGACCAAGCGCATTTTACTCATCATTTCAAAAAAATTACTGGTTATGGCCCGAGTGAATATCGGTTAAAACAACAACAGCGAATTATTAATCAAGAGATGATTATTCAAACTGAACAGCAATAGATTTGAGTTCAAATAAAATTAATTTAAATCAAATTGATCGCTAAATTTGCATTAGCACAGTATTGGTTGCAAACAAAAACCCCGGCATAAAGCCGGGGTTTTTTCTAAAGAAATGTTATTCACCCCTCCAAATACAGAGTGAGAACATTACTTAATTTTTTCAAAAGCCGCATTTTCATGACGGATGATTGAGATTATCAAACCCGCAATGATGCCAGCCGTACCGATTGCAAATAACACCAAAGCAAATGGGTTATCTGCAAAGGTAAAATAGGCACCGACATTTTCCCAGGTTGTAATTGAACTACCCATGATATTGCTCCTTATGCTTCAGTATTGGCTAATTTATTCGGTACATCACCAGTATAGACGGCTGGGACGCTGCCTTCTGGATATGGTTTGACCAGTATTTCTACTTCATCGATACCGATATCTTCACACGCTTCAGGAACCCGTAAAGTATTAGCTTTCTTAAGTAACAGTGACAAACCGTAACCTGGAACAAAGCCCATCAGTGCCATAACACCAGCACCAATAACCTGGCCAAGAATACTTATGACAGGTAAGCCCTCTGCATTTGGCGTTCCACCAGCAAATACACCCACTAGAACAACGGCAACAACACCGGCGAAACCATGAACACTTACTGCACCAACAGCATCATCAAGACCGCGTTTTTCCAGGAATTTAGCAAATTGAACAGCGACGATACCTGTACATACAGCAATGATAAATGCCAGCGAAGGTGAATAGAGATCTAGACCAGCCGCAACCGAAATAATACCGACCAGACCACCAGACATCGTCCAGAATGGGTCACGTGTTGCGATGTAGCAACCAATGATGCCACCAGCAAAGCCCATTAATGTATTAAAGGCAAAAGCAGAAAGGTTTGTTGGGGTGCCATAGATGGTAGTCCAACCTGTTTCACCACCATTAAAGATGATGCAACCACCAAGGAATCCAAAGAAACCAAAGATAATCATCATCAAACCAATCAAGGTCATTGGTAGGCTGTGTGGGGAAATGGTTTGCGCAATTCCATCAATGAACTTGCCTTTACGAGCACCAAGATTCATTAATACACCCAGGGTAAAGAAGCCAGCTACAGCATGCACAACGCCAGAAGCGCCAACATCGTGATAACCAAATTCAGTTAACAACCAACCATCTGGATGCCAACCCCAAGCGCCGGCCATAATCCAGACAACACCGCCCAGGAAAATAGTCAGAATCAAAAATGCACTGACTCGTATCCTTTCAATAACCGCCCCAGACAATATCGACCCAGTTGTAGCACCGAATAGAGCAAAAGCAGCCCAGAAAATACCAGTCCCCATATCTTGTACATCAGGTCCCATACTGGCAGACCACGGTAAAGCAGCCGCCGCTTCAATCGGTACAAAGCCATTAGGAAAAGCGTTATAGATCCACCAGCCAAACAAATAAAATGCTGGAATAATCAGCGCGATAGCAAGAATATTCTTGATACCAGCTGCCAAGGCATTTTTACTTCGTGAAGCACCCATTTCATAGGCCAAAAAGCCTGCATGTATCATTAACATAATGGCGGTACACCACCAGTAAAACACTTCGACATTCATTGCCTGATGCATTTCGAATACAGCTTGCTGGGCATCTAACGCTGCCTGCAAGGATTCTAGTGTTGGCGAGTTTTCCATCTTACTATCCTCATTTTAGTTAAAGTCATTTCCCGTCCACCCCTTTTCGGTCAACTTTGCTGTCCAGCAAAAAGCTGGTTTGAACGGCGCTGTTATCAATGATCTTCTCAGTTGAACGATCCTTGATAGCAACACCAGAACACTGGAGTCTGCGAGCTTCGCTCAGCAGATAAAGACATTTGTGTGCGGCGGCAGCGTAAGAAAGTCCGGCCAGTCGCACATTAGAAATACAGTTACGTTTATCGTCGGTCAGGCCACGCTTGGGCGACCAAGTCAGATATAAACCCAGACTGTCCGGTGAGCTGAGACCAGGACGCTCCCCAATCAGGATCAACACAGCACGGGCATTAAGTGTTTCGCCAATATCATCACCAATGGCCACGCGGCCTTGTTTGACCAGCGTAATCGGCGCCAGTGAAAAGTTCTCAATTCCATCGATTAGAATCGGCAACAAAGCTGAAATAAAGGGCACGGCATTGTGATGAATGGCAGTGGCTGATAAGCCATCGGCAATAACCAAAGCCAAGTCATAAGGCGTTGTGGTGTGACAGGTTTTTAATAAGGCAAAAGATTCATCATCCAGTTGTCTACCAAGATCTGGACGTTGCAGATAACTCGTACGGTCAATTGCCTGACTTTGTAATTGCAGCGGTGGATGATTGTTTAATGTGGGAAAGGTGTTTTGTAACTGAAGTAAATCCTGCTGCAAACCATCAATATCTAGTTCGGTATGAACCGCATCACGAGCCTGAGCATGGGCAAGTTGAAATTCCAAAGATTCTCGAGTCGGGGTACTGACACCAGCACGACCAATACCGATACGTGCAGCAGTAAACTGTCTGAGCTGACGCCATGGATTATGCGTCACCATGTTATCGTCAGCTTGGTATTCATCCGCTATGAGCACGTCTTTATCTTCAACCATGATAGTGCCTCACTGCCGAACTATTCAGCGAGCCCGCAAAGGCGGGTGGCAAATGATTAGTAAGTTGTGCCAGACCCGCATTGCTCATGATCTGCATCTTTTCCAACCAGGTTTCAAATTCTGGTGCCGCGCCCAAACCCAACACCCTGCGGGCATATAACGCATCATGAAATGAGGTAGTCTGATAATTAAGCATGATGTCATCTGAGCCAGGAATGCCCATCACAAACGAACAGCCAGCCGTACCGAGTAAAGTCAGCAAATTATCCATATCATTCTGATCGGCTTCGGCATGATTGGTGTAACAAACATCACAGCCCATTGGCAGGCCCAGTAACTTGCCGCAAAAGTGATCTTCCAGACCGGCACGAATAATCTCTTTGCCATCAAACAGATATTCAGGTCCAATAAATCCAACCACCGTGTTGACCAGTAATGGACTAAATTTTCGTGCCACTGCATAAGCCCGAGCTTCGCAGGTCTGTTGATCCAAACCGTGATGAGCATTGGCGGAGAGGGAGCTACCTTGCCCGGTTTCAAAATACATGACGTTCTGGCCAACTGTACCTCGCTTGAGCGATAAAGCAGCTTGTTGAGCCTCAGCCAATATTCCCAAATTAAATCCAAAGCTACTGTTAGTTTTCTCGGTTCCGCCAATCGATTGAAACACTAAATCGACAGGGGCACCGTTTTCAATACACTCCAAAGTATTAGTGACATGTGTCAAAACGCAGGATTGAGTTGGGATTTCATATAACGAAATCACCTCATCCATTAAACACATTAGCTTGGTAGCCTGAGCGACATTGTCGGTAGCCGGATTAATGCCGATAACAGCATCACCTGAGCCATACAAAAGACCATCGAGCATACTGGCTGCGATGCCGTTGACATCATCAGTCGGATGATTGGGTTGTAGTCTGGTGGACAGGCGTTTTGGTAAACCAATGGTGTTGCGAAATGATGTAACCACTCGACATTTTTGGGCAACCAGAATCAAATCCTGATTCCGCATAATTTTGCTGACGGCAGCGGCCATTTCTGGGGTAATGCCAGCACTGACTTGTTTCAGAACTTCAGTGCTTGCTGTATCGGTAAGCAACCAATTCCGAAAATCGCCTACTGTTAGATGAGAGATAACTGAAAATGCCTCTGAATCATGTTCGTCAATAATCAAACGGGTGATTTCATCATCTTCATAAGGGATTAACGTTTCATTCAAAAAAGTTTTTAACGGTACATCAGCTAACAGCAATTGAGCGACAGCACGTTGTTCTGCTGATTCAGCAATAACGCCAGCCAATCGGTCTCCCGAGCGTGCAGGGGTCGCCTTCGCCATCAAATCTGCCAAATCGGCAAATTGATAGGTTTTGCTACCCAACTGATAACGATATGTTTGGCCCATAAACTGCTTTATATCCAATTAGATGGAATAAGAATTGCACCTGAATAAACAAAGTTTACAAAGTATGAATGCGATATCCATACCTGCCGAATATCGAAAATCGGCAAAAAAATATTGGGTTTATATTCAGTTACTTACTTAGGCAACACTGGCATTATTACTAAAACAGGTAAAGCAGATGACAGATAACCTCGAAAAATGTGCACCTAAACAAGGCGAGACTGTATCTAAATGGTGCGTAATGGAAGCCAACGATGCGGATGAACAAGCACATAACCTGAAAGACTGGCAACAGCAGTATGATCAGATTAGTAGTGGCCGCTTTTATGGAAAAATTGAAGAAGTGATGTTTGAGTCGATACATGCTTTTCGTGAACACACTAGCCAAACGGTAAGACAACAATGCAACGTCTGGCCCAATGCAATCTGGCTGGGTTTTTCCGCTGACGAAAAATCCTGTCGAATCAATGGCCATCATGTCAGCAGTGACCATCTAATGATTCGACCGGGCAATACACAGTTTGAATTGGTCACACCTGAGCAATTTAATATTTTTGGTATCGTAATCAATCAGGACACTCTGAAACAGGTTGCACAAGTTCATGGGATAGAACTGGATTTAAGCCTGTTTCACTCGCCATTAAAAGTATGGCACTCCGCAAGACTGAATTCGCTTCGCTATCTATTAAACGAGGTATTGAAACCACAGCAGAATCAACAGATAAGGCATCATCAAGAAGATATAGTGATGATGGCCGTACTAGAAATACTGCAACAAAATGAGCAGCAGATTCATGAGAAACCTAGTTTTACCAAACGCCGTGCGGTTGTTCAAAAGGTAACTGAGTATCTCGACGCGCATCCAGATAAACCCGTTAACATCACCGATATGTGTGCTTTGGCCTATGTCAGTAGACGTACCTTACAATACTGTTTTGAAGATGTTTTGGGAATCAGCCCACTCAAATGTATGCGGATTTCCAGGCTAAATGCAGTACGTAGAGTGTTGAAAAATGGCTTAAAGGGAGATGAGACTATTTCGATGATCGCTCAACAATGGGGATTCTTTCACGCAGGTCAGTTTACCCATGATTACACCAGTCTGTTTGGTGAGAACCCATCAGTTACAGCACTGCATCATCAGCAGCCTTTACCGCATAAAACTGTGGGTCACAGTGTTAGATAATAACCAGCTTGGCATAGCTATCACTATCAATATCTACGGCTTCCACTGTTATGGTGATTGTTGTTAAGTTGAGATGTTTCAGCGATTGTAAAATCATGGCCGTTAATTGTTGTTTCTGTTGAGTAGTACGGCCGTTATGCAGACGAACCGTTACATGGATAAAGTCCTTGGACTCGTCAGCCAATTGATAATGCTCATAAGCCATAGCACGTGTTTTGATATGCGATGCATCAAACAATTCCGTCTCAAGTACCGCTTGATGTACAGCTTCAACTAACTGAGTTGGTGATATATCAACTGTTTTGGAATATTCAATAATGCAATGTGGCACAGCATTTCCTTATGAAGATGAACTTTATCTTAGCAATAGATAAACACAACTCAGCACCGCTATGGCAGACATACCCAACGATAGAAACAGTAGATTGCGATAAGTTTTAACCTGTTTTTTGGCATCTTCAGCAGCGGTTTCAAAGCCGGTTATTGCCTGTTGCATATTCTCAGCTAACACATGGATGGATTTAGCATTCTGTGTCGCTGCTTTCTGTAACTCTTCAATTTGTTTTACTAGCACTGGATCGGCCTTAACGGCTTCAGGCTTTGCAGTAAATGCTGGAATGGCGTATGCCGCAACCTGAGCAACATAGGGGGCTACAGCCTTAATGATCGGTAGAAATTGAATAGCCATAAATAAACTCGTGTTGAGTGTGAGCAATAAAGTGTAATTTTTGTTATAAATCCAGCAAAAAAATTAAAGTTAATGTTATAACAGCCGTCTTTATAAATAAGTTTGTTTCAGGAAACTTTAGCATGAGTAATCCAATTTCTGTTGATATGCGTTCCTTCACTGCATCCAGTGCTTCCACTGGAGGCAGCAAAAGCAGCGGACAGTCGTTAGATGCCAGAATTGCAGCTTTAGAGAAAAAATTGGTTGATTTGTTTGACGAGCTGAAACGGGCGGGACAAGCAGCAACACCTGAATCAGTGGAAAAAGCAAAAATGATTCAAATGGAAATCCAGGTGACTCAAGCGCAAATCATGCAACTGGAAGCAATGAAACAGCAAAAAATTCAAGATGAACAGCAACAAACTGATGAGGCTAATAAACAAGCCACTGTTCAAACAGAGTCGACCATCGGTCAAAATATAAACGCCTTTATCTAAACATAATTTCTTAGGGCGCTTTTATCTTTCATATCCGCCTCTGTTGTGAGCTGAAAAAGCGTCAATCAAGGCACGAGGAGCGCCTTTTAGTTACTCTAAATAAGTGACGACCAACGCAGAGTGGCGCTTTTTCAGTCACAACCCGAAGGGCTGGGACTATTTTTGCGGCCGCCTGCGTTGTCAACCACTTATGTAGGAAGGCTACACGGCGTGCTTTCCGCCTTGTCGGACACAAGAATAGTCGCCAGCAGTGGGGATATGAAAGATAAACACGCCCTAGCAAGCCGTCATTGAATTACGCTTAATTGACCTCATTTGTTAAGCTAATCGACTTACCCATTATCTGTACAAAATTTCTACCTTTATTGGACGAAAATTCAGCGTCAACGCGATATTGTCTGATTACGTTTGTCTATTGATCTTCGGGGCAGGGTGTTGT
Source organism: Methylophaga sp. (assembly GCF_048266885.1). Lineage (GTDB taxonomy): Bacteria > Pseudomonadota > Gammaproteobacteria > Nitrosococcales > Methylophagaceae > Methylophaga. The sequence continues at coordinate 63,526 of NZ_JBLWYR010000006.1, read as the reverse complement.
GTAACATTAACGCTCAAACCAGCTTTTAACAACTTGATCTCATACAAGGAGATATCGTGAATAAGGCACTCATTTCGGTTCTTGGCAATGACCAACCCGGCATTATGGCTGCGGTTGCCACAGTCATCACCGAACACGGCGGCAACATTGAAAACCTCAGCCAAACATTACTTCAATCTGTATTCGGCGCGTTATTGATGGTGTCGATGCCCGAAGATAAACAATGCGAAGAACTTCATCAGGCGCTTCAGCAAGTCGGTCAAAAAATGCGCCTGTCGATTCATGTCGATCCCTGGGATGAGCAATTAACCCCATGGCAGGAAAATACACCTGAAGTTCAGCCATATATCCTGACCGTAATCGGCCCGGATCGGCGAGGTTTGGTGGCCGAAGTATCAACCCAACTGGCACGCCATGGGGTGAATATCACCAATATTCAAGCGATTTTCAAAGGTGGTAAGAATCCGATGGATAACCTGATGGTGTTTGAAGTCGATGTACCGCGTTCAACTGTGATGCAGGATTTGCGTGATGCATTAGATGAAGTTGGCCAGAGATTGGACATCGAAATTGATACTCAGCATCGCAAGATTTTCGAATCAGTGAGCAACATCAGTAATTAAGGAAACCCTCATGCTCAACGAAAAAGACATTATTTCAACTCTGATGATGGTTCGGGAACAAAACCTGGATCTTCGTACCGTCACTGTTGGTATCAACCTGACTGATTGTGTCAGTCATGATCTGGAAACATTCAAACGCAAAATCTACGACAAAATCACCCGCTACGCTGGTCAGTTAGTGGCTTCGTGTAATCGTATTGAAAGACGCTACGGTATTGAAGTTGCCAATAAACGTATATCCATCAGCCCAATTGGCGTGGTCGGTGCACCTTTCAGTTCAGAGCAATTAGTTGAAGTTGCGGTTACCCTGGATAAGGCAGCACACGAACTGGGTGTGGATTTTATCGGTGGTTTCACGGCACTGGTAGAGAAGGGTATGAGTAAAGGCGATCAGGCATTGATTGAAGCCATTCCACAGGCTTTGACCGAAACCCAACGCATCTGCTCTTCAGTCAATGTTGCCAGCACCCGTGCCGGTATCAATATGGATGCCATTATCAAGATGGGACAAATCATCAAACAAGCTGCAGAACTAACTGCTGATGATGATGGCCTTGCCGCTGCAAAATTAGTGGTGTTTGCCAATATTCCACAAGATGTGCCATTCATGGCTGGTGCTTATTTAGGCATCGGCGAAGCAGATGCGGTTGTAAGTGTAGGTGTGAGTGGACCGGGAGTAGTGAAAGCGGCTTTGGAAAAAGCTCTTGCTGAAGATGAAAATATGGATCTGAGCCGCGCCGCGGATGTGATCAAACAAACTGCTGCCCGATTGACACGTGCCGGTGAACTGGTTGGCCGTGAAGTAGCCCAGTTACTTAACTTGCCATTTGGTATTGTCGACTTGTCTTTGGCTCCGACACCGAATCGTAACGACAGTGTTGGCGAAATCTTTGAAGCGATTGGCATTCCGGCATTTGGTGCGCCAGGCAGCACTGCATTTTTATCGATGCTTAATGATGCAGTGAAGAAGGGTGGTGCGTTTGCCAGTTCACACGTCGGCGGATTGAGTGGGGCGTTTATTCCGGTGTGTGAAGATTTGACTATTGCCGAATCAGCCGCCAACGGCACCTTGAGTCTGGAAAAACTTGAAGCCATGACTGCCGTCTGTTCTGTTGGACTGGATATGGTGGCTATTCCAGGTGATACCTCAGCCGAAATGATTTCAGCGATCATTGCTGATGAAATGGCAATTGGTGTCATCAACAAAAAAACTACAGCCGCAAGGTTGATTCCAGCACCGGGTAAAAAAGCAGGTGATATTGTGCGGTTTGGCGGACTCTTAGGTGAAGGTCCGGTGATGGCAGTTAATATGGGCAGTCATGAAAACCGTTTCGTGCGTTTAGGCGGACGCATTCCGGCACCGATCCAAAGTCTGGTGAATTAATCAGGTTCGTTTGCTGATAATTAAAAAGCCGTGACAGTGTTCTGTCACGGTTTTTTTTGACTTCATCTAGCACCAATTAGCGTAATAGATAACTTTTCTTCAGACTCGTAACTCACTAATGCAAAAGCTAGTTTTACAAATAATCATCAAACAATGGGATAAATCTCAAGTCTCAGAGCAGCATAAAAAAGCAAGAGAGCATTTACCGAACCGATATCCGATATCCCCCTCAGCAGTTGTAATATCTGATGGACAAATAATATTGGATCAGCATGGTGATGATATTTCGGGAAAACGCATCCGTTATCAGCTTACGGAAAACAATTATTTTTTAATCGATCGTTTTCGTATTGAGTTAAAAACCAAGACAGTTGAATTTAAACCGCACTTGCAGGCCGATGAACCTCCGATAATGCTGACAACGATAAAAGATGGCTGGATACAGTGTCAGTATCAATGGCGCTATCGAGTTGATGAAGGTGGTTTTATTTACTGGCTTTATGAAAATGTGATCATCAACGTTTGTTTTTTAAATGAAATAGATGCAAATGTTTTTATCGATAAACCACCACAACAATCTTTTGAAGAGCTATTAGTAAATAACTAGACGCTAAGCTGATAGCTAGCAGTACTTTTCTTAATCGATATCAAGTTCTAAAGCTATGGGTCGGGTTGAGTTCCTATAATGTGATGAACACACTTAGTTTTGTTAGAGCGAGGGTATACAATCCTTAACAGCAGTTTATTGCAAAAATATTTTATTATTCAAATAGTTTAAGTTGATAAGTGGCCGGGCAAACATCCTGTTATAAGGTGAAGAATGTCCCTTGTAACATTACGGTAATATGCCTAACATGCCCGACATTTTGGTGTGATAATAGTTAAATTGAAATTACTCTTATCGATGTTAAGCGTAATTTTCAAAGGCTAATGCTTCTTTGTTTTAACCATCAACGCTTATCGATACATCTCTTAAATATTTATTAATATCAATAACCTATTTTTTATAGTCTATTAAGGTAACGAAAAAAAATTCCGATGTACCGTTTTACCCAAACTTGTAAGACATACAACCGTGATTAGTCGTCTAGCCGATACTTCACCGGTTGCCATCGTGAAGTTTTGTCTGCTGCAAAATAATCAGCTAACAATTCTCGATAGTACAGCAGTAATTGTTGATATTTTTGGTTTTAGTGCAGAATCGATAATCGAAAAATCCTCACTTGCTTGGTCGCTGATTCACGCCGATGATCGTTCTAATATTTTGTATCAGATGTCTGAATCGGCCCAAACAATGCAGCCGCTCAATATCGTGTGGCGCGTCTTACATCCACAAAAGGGTGAACTTTTAATAGACTGCAAAGCCATGCCGGAAGAGACTGACGGCAAAGGCATTGTTTGGCATGGTTATTTTCAAAATATCACTGAAATAAAGCGGGCTGAGCAAGAAAACCAGTCACATCTGTATTTTCTGGAATGTTTGGATCAAGTTAACCGCGCGATTCAAGGCACCAATGACCTTGAACAAATGATGAGTGATGTGCTTGAAGCTATACGTAATTGTTTTAAATGCGATCGTGCATGGCTGATCTATCCTTGTGATCCTGATAGCGCTTTATGGAGTGTTCCGATGGAACAAACCCACCCCGATTACCCGGGGGGGCAGACAACAGGATTGCAATATCCTATGTCAAACGGTTTAGCTCAGGTAATGAAAGCTTATATGATGTCGGAACAACCAGTGGCCATGGTTCCGGATTTTGATAGTCCCGATACGCCCGAAATGCTTAGGCAATACCAAGTCCGATCACAAATGGGCACAGCTCTCTACCCAAAAGTTGGCAAACCATGGATGTTTGGGCTGCATCAGTGTGCCTATGCAAGAATCTGGACACATGAAGAAAAGCGTTTGTTCAGCGAAATAGGTCATCGTCTGTCTGATGGATTAACCAGTTTACTGATATATCGCGAGCAACATGAAAGTGATGAGCGCTTTCGACAGGCATTTGAGTTTGCTGCGATTGGAATGGGAGTGTTGTCCTTAAGTGGTCGATGGTTACGGGCCAACCATTCCCTTTATGAAATGGTCGGCTATTCCGAAACTGAACTATTACAAATGACCTTTCAGGAAATGACCCATCCCGATGATTTGCATAACGGTCAAGCAGAGCTTGAAAAATTACTCGCTGATGAAATTCCCTATATGCAGATTGAAAAACGCTATAAGCATCGTAACGGGCAATATTTCTGGGCAAGACTTACCACCAGTATTGTCCGAGGAACAAATAATCAACCGCTGTATTTTGTTTCACAGATAGAAAATATCGAAGAGCAGAAAAAGTCCGAACAAAGTATTGCCTTGTTGAATTTTGCAATTAACCAAGTAAGTGAATGTATCTATCTGATTGATAGTAAGGGACGTATCCAATATGTGAATGACGAAACTAGCCAAACCATGGGGTACAGTTACGACGAGTTATTAACTATGTCTGTTCCTGAGGTTGATCCTGCTACTCCGCAACTTCGATGGGATGAACATTGGCAAGAACTTAAAAAAGAACGTTCATTACGTTTGGAGACGATTCATCGGACTAAAACCGGCAAAATTATTCCAGTTGAAGTGCATGCCAATTATTTTGAATACGGTGGTACAGGTTACAATCTGGCACTCACACATGACATCTCTGAACGAAAAGCCGTCGAAAATGCCATGCGTGAGCAAGAAGAGCGTTTCCGTCAATTAGCCGATAATATTGAAGAAGTGGTTTGGCTGACTGATCTTGCCATGGAGCATATCCTTTATATCAGTCCTGCTTACCAAACGATCTGGGGGCAAAGCTGTGATCCGTTGTATGCAAACCCCTCAATCTGGTTAGAAACTATTCTCCCCGAAGATTTGGAAATAGTTATGAAAGCCATCTCTAAAGGTCGAGTTTCGGGCGAATTTGATATCGAATTTCGTATTGTTCGACCGGATGGCAGTATGCGTCATATTCACCAACAAGCTTTTCCAATTCAGAATGAAGCAGGAGAAATATATCGGATTGCTGGCACCGCTCAGGACATCACAGAGCGTAAAGAACAAGAAGCGCATATCGAATATCTCGCCTATCATGACTCGCTCACAGCATTACCTAATCGATTATTAACCATGAATCGCCTACAGCATGCGATCACGCATGCTATTCGCCATCCGGAATTATTGGCTGTTTTATTTTTAGATCTGGACCGTTTCAAGACTATAAATGACTCACTTGGTCACCAAGCAGGCGATTTATTATTACAGCAAGTAGGGTCACGATTGCTCGGTGTGTTACGAGATGAAGATACGATAGGTCGGGTAGGTGGTGACGAATTTCTGATTTTGTTGCCAAGCCTTACCAATGCAGACGATGCGGCACATGTAGCCAGCAAGCTACTTGAAATATTATCTGCGCCCTACAGCGTTCTCGGTCGTCAACTTCATATTAATGCCAGTATTGGTATCAGCTTATGTCCGCGTGATGCCGAAAATGCCGAAACATTAGTGAAATATGCTGACAGTGCCCTGTATCTTGCTAAAGAACAAGGACGTGGGATGTTTCGCTTTTTTAGTCCTGACTTGGATGATCGAGTACATGCTAGATTACAGTTAGAAAATGATCTGCGCGTTGCTTTGGATAAAGGCCAGCTGTATTTGCATTATCAACCGTTTATGGATCTGGCGAACGGGGAGTGCATTGGAACCGAAGCATTATTACGATGGATGCATCCTGAAATTGGCATCATTTCACCTGTGGACTTTATTCCAATAGCGGAAGAAACCGGATTAATTTTGCCCATTGGCAACTGGGTATTACGTACAGCCTGTATTCAAGCAAAAAAATGGTTTGATGCTGGTAAAACGAATTTTAGAATGGCTGTCAATTTGTCACGTAGGCAATTGGACTATGCCGGTCTAGCCAACGATGTCAGACGGATCCTTGATGAAACACAATGCCCAGCTCATTTGCTTGAACTGGAAGTCACTGAATCTAGCGCCATGCAAAACCCCGAACAGGCGATTGTTATATTGAATTCTCTACATGAAATGGGAATTTGCCTTGCACTGGATGATTACGGAACAGGTTACTCAAGCCTGGCCTATTTAAAACGCTTCCCGTTTGATCGACTTAAGATTGATCGCTCATTTATTGATGGTATCCCAGCGGATGCTGATGATATGAGCATCGTACAGACAACCATCATTTTGTCTCGGCAATTGAGGCTTGGTGTTATCGCTGAAGGTGTGGAAACGCAAGCGCAATGCGATTTTCTTAAACAAAATGGGTGCGATGAAATCCAGGGTTATCTATTTGCCAAACCGATGTCGAGTGAAGATGTTGAAACACGTTTTGGTTTTAACGAATCCTCACCCGACTGAGTTAGTTTGATGTGAAATAATTTTATCTTAATTCGCAGAAGACGCCTTCCGCCAAACTGTTTTTAACGCTCTTTAATTTCACTTACATCATCAACCGGGATTTGATTCTTCCGGCCTTCTTCATCCTCATACTCAATCATGCCAGTTTCTTCATTAATTTCAGGCGTAGTCTCACTATCAATCAAACGACCATCATTCGTTGCGATGATGTGATCACTGGCGCACCCGGCCAAGCCGATAAATAAAATGCCAAATAAAATAGTAATAAATGATTGCTTCATGGGGACCTCATAGATATAAAAATAGGAAGTGCACAAATAAGACGATTAGAATTCTTTATGGTTGCATGGTTTTTTTCCTGACTTTCAGGTGAAAAAAAGGATCTCGATATGGATAAATTCCTAAATGAATTATGAAATTCACTCATATAGCCTTGCGTTAAAGCTTGTCAGATGCACGTGAACACGTAAGAATGTGTCATGGATAAACCTCTTCTAGACTCATTTAGCGAATATGTAGACTTGTTGCTCGATGCAATTTGTGCCGTCGATGAAGATAGCAAGATCATCTATGTTAGCAACGGGTCTCATCGCGTTTTTGGCTATCCCCCCGAAGAGTTAATCGGCAAAAGAATGCTGGAATTTCTGCATCCAGAAGATCACGATAAAACTCAGCAAAGTATCAATACCGTCATGCAAGACAAGCATGTATTGGATTTTGAGAACCGTTATATTCGTAAAGACGGACAAGTGGTACATCTGCTTTGGTCTACCAGTTGGTCAGACACTCATAAAATGCGTCTTGGCGTTGCCCGCGATATCACTCGCATTAAAGCCGCCGAGGCGATGCAAAATTCGCTGATTGCCATTTCAGATACCGCACATCGAACCAACGGTATCAAACAGATCTGCCAGCAAATTTTATTTCATCTCGATGCACATCTTGCGATTGCCACCTTCGGTATTGCCGTCTCCGCCCCCCATGATGAGCGATGGCAAACGGTTTTTGAAAGCGTTGGCGGTTGTATGACGATCCTGAAAAAAGAGTTGTTGTTTCGCATTGTTGGCGATGATGATATTGCGTTGGAAATGGTCGACGGTAAATTGATGCTGATGGTGCCTTTGATCTTTGAAGATGAGTCTGAGGGAATCATGGCGCTGGCGCTTATGGACGAAGACTATTCGCTGAATGAAAATGATCGAGCGTTATTAACGTTTACAGCTTTACAGTTCGCTACTGCGATTGAACGACATCAACGATTTGACCGGCTGCAACATTTAGCTTTGTATGATGCTTTGACTGGCCTACCCAATCGCGAACTGTTTCAGGATCGGGTTCAACGCTCATTATTAAGAGCCAAGCGTGAACAAAGCCACTTTGCTCTTATGTATTTGGATTTAGATAAATTCAAAGCGGCTAACGATACCTTTGGTCATGCAGCAGGCGATCATTTATTAAAAGAATCAGCACAGCGTATTACTAGTTGCGTGCGTGAAACCGACACAGTTGTTCGTTTTGGTGGCGATGAGTTTGTGGTGTTGCTGGATAGCATTGAAAGTCGGCAAGATGCATTTAATGTCGCCGAAAAAATCCGCTTGGAGTTGTGTGAGCCATATCAATGGCAAGAACATCTAATTGATCTGTCAGTAAGTATTGGTATTTCAATGTTTCCAGAACAAGGCGAGCAGATAACCCAACTTATCGCAGCCGCCGATGAGGCGATGTATAAAGCTAAAAAGCGCGGAAAAAATTGTATTTTTTAGCTCTTTAAACCGCTTTGAGAATGATGCTGTTGTTTAATCCATTTTTCTTCAAATTCGCTGATAGTAAGCGGGTATGAATAAAAGTAACCCTGAGCATAATCACAACCTAATACTTTTAATGCATTAGCCGTTTCTACATCCTCAACACCTTCAGCCAATGTCTTCATACCAAAGATTTGCGCCGTTGAAATAATGGTTTTGACGATAGCCATATTTTTATTGTCATTGAGCATATTACGGATATAAAACATATCGATTTTTAAAATGTCAGCCTCAATGTTTCGCAGGTAACTCAGGGATGAGTGCCCCATACCAAAGTCATCTATTGCCAGCACAAACTTTTCCAATTTAAGTTTTTTAATGATTTCGATCGCTGTTTCGGGATCGTGCATAATCCCGGTTTCGGTGAGTTCCAATTCAAAATCTTCAGGAGTCAGGCCGAATTCTTTTATCTTTGCAATAAATTCATCAATAAAAACCAAATTATCTATGCTCTTGGCAGAGATATTGACTGCCATCCTGATCCCCCGATCGGCAAACAATGCATAACCTTGTTTTTTCCATGAGAGCAGGGCATTACTGGTGCACTGTACGACTAAATTAGTGAGTTCATTTATTAGCCCACGTTCTTCGGCAATTGGAATAAAAACACCGGGAGGAACACTGCCGAGAGAGCTATCATCCCAGCGTAACAGTATTTCGGCACCGGTAAGTTGATGTGACTGGGCATTAACTTGTGGCTGAATTCTGATAGAAAAGCTGTCGGGATCAAATTTCAGTGAATACTCAATGCGTTTGGCAATAAGTGAACGTCGTTGAATCTCTTCACCTAGACGCACATTGAAAAAGTAGTTGGCTTGCAATTTCTCTTTGGCCATATCCAGTGCGATAGCAGCGCCCCTGGTAAGGGTTTCAATGGTGTCGGCATCCTGAGGATACAAAGCAATGCCCGTCCTGGTATTCACCATCACTTTTGAGTCAGCAATAGTAAATGGTGCTTTTAATGTATCCTGCAACCGCGCCACCATCACTGCAGCCGCATCAACTGAATTCACTACTGCAGCCAAGGCAAACACTTCGCCGTTGATTCGGGCAAGCGAATCAAACTCGCGGTCTATGGAGCGTTGGTCGATATCGCAATGTTTGGGATCGTCATTAAAAACATAACGAGCCAATGTATCGGCGCTTCGGATGGTACTGGCAATCCGCCGACCAACTGCGTGCAACAAAGCATCGCCAGCAACATAGCCAAGTGTTTCTTTCACATCTTCATGATTGACCAAATCCAGGTAAACAACTGCAATGGTGTAGTTGAAGCGTTTCGAGAGATCGAGTAGGTGCTTAACACGATCAGTAAACAGATTTTTGTTGGCAAGTCCTGTTAATTCATCAAAATAGGCCAATTGTTTAATTCTATTTTCTTTTGCCTTGATTTCGGTCAAGTCGCGCCACACCACTTGAATACAAGCTTCCCCATGAAAGATAACCGGGGTCAGTGTCACCTCGGTAGGCGTATTTTCTCCATGAATGGTGTTCTGTAGCCATTCAAATCGTTGATAGCCTTCGGTCAATGCTTTGGAGATATAGTGTTTAGCTAGCTTTATACTGGAACCTTCAGGTTGGTTTGCAGAAGAAATTTTTAAAGGAGATAGTCCTATCAAATCCTCTCGCGAAGACGCGCCATAGAGTTTTACGGCTGCATCATTACATTCAGTGATAACCATCTCTTTATTAATGATGCCAATAGCATCAGCTGACCTTTGCAATAAAATCGCAATCTGTTTTTCGTTTTGCAGATGCAGTTGGTCGTTTTCAAGTAACGTTTCAGTTAATTGGTCGCGAATTTTTCTGGCCTCATACAGGCTCTCAAGGGTTGCAAGGATGGGATTGAGACGCTCGATGATATTCTCGTGATAACCACCGTCTGCATTGGCAAGACCTATCATGCCGACAATGTTGCCATTATGATAAAAGGGAAGACCTAAATAGGAGTTCAGTATGGGATGGCCATCTGGAACACCACCCGAACGACTATCAGTGTTAGGTGAATTGGCAATTACTGGCTTGCCGGTGGTCATTACGCTGCCAAGCAAGTTATGGTGGTTATGAAACTCCAGACCATTTGCTTGATTGGATTCATACAAGGCCCGGGTTTCATCATTCCAAGCTATATTGGTTAGCGCTCGAAGTTTGAGATAAGGTGCGTCATTCTCGTCATGCAATACATCGCCAATCAAACCAAAAGCACTATTGGTGAATTCTATTAACTCATTTAGCAGTAACTCTAAAGCACTGTCATACGATGGATTTAGAATAAAGGCCTTTTGAATACGATCAATGGTTTGTTGCAATCTTAATTGGTCATCATATTTATCCGAAACCTCTTGTCTTGCAGCCTGAATCGACTCATGACTGGCATACATATACGCATCAAACGCCAGGGTAATATCCAGTAAGGCAACCTTATATAGAGCGTGGATGGAGGGTTCGATTAAGGCAGGGGTTTGAGCAAGAATTTTGGCGATGTAATGACTGGTCAGTTCGAGATAAACGGCGTAAGAACCGATATACCACTGCGTTGTTAAACCAACCCGTTCATGCGCGATACCAACGCGAATACGATCTTTTGCATATTCCAGATTGTATTCACCAGCGGTAAGTTTGCGAAAGTAGATTTTTTGGGTGGATTGTAGTCTGGCTCTTACGTCAGGATCTGCCAACAAATCCTGGGCAAAATCGAAGGACATCAAGTGATCGTAAAACGCGTTTATTAATTCTGTTTCTTATATTTGTAGCGGCTGATGCAAGGCACTAAGCAACTCTATGTCTTCTTGTCGCAATCGGATTAAATCCTTACGACTCTGAAAACTTATTTCGTCTAGCGCTAAATGTTTAAATATGGCTTCCATCGCATGCATCATCCTAAGCATCCATATCTTTAAGAATTGTTCTGCAGATTATAAGTTTCATCTATCTGACCAATTGATGACTAATTTAGTCAACTATTCTGCGAAGTTTTCAAAATACACCTTTTCACAAAAAATGCATCAGCTTTTTTAGTTTAATTTCATTCTTGCATGCTATGTAAATAAAATTTATTGAGGCATTTTAACGGCAGATTATGCTGGGCCTCATGTTACAGAGCCAACCAAACATAAACGCTCGTTCCCACAATCGGCGTGAGAACGAGCGTAGTCAATAAAATTTCCAGATTTATTTAAGTCGTTAACTATCTACTCAGGAATATTCACCTCAACCAGCTTAGCAAGTTGCTCAAGGGACTCTTGCCATCCCAGGTAACACATATCTGTTGGGATGACCGATGGAATTCCTTCTTGAACAATACGGATATCGGTTCCACAAATCACTGGTTTCAGGTCGATTGTAACTAGCATTTCACCGACAAGGTTTCTATCATCAAAACGATCGGTATGACGAATACGTTCATTAGCCACCAGCTCTACAAATTCGACGGTGAAGGTATGACTGTGTCCATTACCGAAGTTAGTAAAAGACATCCTATAACCGCCACCAACACGAACGTCAATTTCGTGGACCGTCCCAATGAATCCATATGGAGGAAGCCAATACTCTAAAGCGCTTTTATCGGTAAACGCTTTATAAATTCGCTCTGCTGGAGCTCGTAAAACTCGGTGTAATCGAACCGTACCTGTTTCATTCGTCATAACAATTTCCTTAATCAGTACTCGAAGAAGAACAGAGTTTCCAGCAAGAAGTTTGAAATTCTCTGTCACTGCTAAATGGTCGAATGGGAGCTAACAAAATCGACACATTAGCCCTCCGAAACCTTAGCCGAGTTATACATTTAGATTATTCAGAAACTAATCAGCTTTGATTAATTTATTAGTTATTCACCATATTTCAAGGGTTCAGAGAGACTCATTAATTCCGCAAACATTCATCCATTAAAACTTTGAAAACCTATAAGGCTATACAAGTTTGGCTAGCATACCTGTCTATACGTAATTGATAATGATTTAGATTACGCTTAACATGAGGGCTTTTTAATTTTGAATGGAGAAATTGATGCCACTGAAAAAGCTCTCACAACAAATGTTATTTCTGTTACCAACGCTATCCTTATCGCTCGGGGTAATGGCCGATGAAGAGGTTGTTAAATTGGACGAACTGACCATCACTTCAACTCGCTCTGACACACTGTTAAAAGATTCTCCCCAAGTTGTTACCGTTATCACTCAAGAAGAAATTCAGCAGCAAATGGAATTCTCCAGTGATACCTCTCAGGTACTCAGCAGTTTGCTGCCTTCCTTTTCTCCCAGCCGACAAAAATTGAGCAGCGCGGGGGAAACCTTTCGTGGTCGTTCTCCACTGTTCCTGATAGATGGCGTTCCACAGTCGAACCCTTTAAGAGATTCACAACGTGATGGCCATACCATTGATTTATCCATGGTGGAGCGTATTGAGGTGATTCATGGTGCGAGTGCGATTCACGGTTTGGGTGCCACCGGTGGCATTATCAATTTTATTACCAAGCGACCTACTGCCAATAAACTCAAACAACGTATGTCGGTTTCGACCACCATGCCGACCAATAAAATCGATGCTGAAACCATGGGCTATCGGGCTGATTACAGCTTGCTGGGAAGCCAGAATAATTGGGAATATAGTCTGGGTTTGAGTTATGAAACGCAAGGCCTGTATCTGGATGACGATGAGGATCCTATCGGCGTCGATAACACGCAGGGTGATCTGATGGATTCACGCAGTTACGATGTTTTTGCCAAATTGGGTTATTGGTTTGATGATAACCAGAATTTGGAATTTTCGATTAACCGTTTCCAACTGGAAGGGGACAATAATTACACCAGTGTCGATGGCAATTTAGCCAACGGTACGCCCACATCCTCCATCAATCTGACGCCAATGGGTAATGCGCCGAGAAACCGCGTTTTAACTACCAGCCTGACCTATAAAAATTTTGATCTGGCAGGTATGGAATTCACCGCTCAGGCTTATCGTCAGGAGTTTGAAGCGTTATTTGGTGTGACTGATTCAACCAGTTTTGTCGATCCTATTCTGGCACCGAATGGTTTTGATCAATCACAAAATGAATCTGATAAAAATGGTGCAAAATTTACCTTAATGAAAGACGGTTTATTGGATGACAAGCTCAAACTCACCACCGGTATCGATATCCTTGAAGACACCACCGAACAGCGTTTAATGCTGACGGATAGAAGTTATGTACCAGAGACACAATTCAAAAACTACGCGCCCTTTATTCAGGCACAATTCAAGCCCATGGAATCTGTGGTATTTAATACCGGTTTGCGTTATGAAAAAGCCAAGTTAAATGTAGATACTTATCAAACAGTAGCGAGTCGAAATGGCGTGACAGTCAATGGTGGCAGCCCAGAATTCAGTGAAACCTTGTTTAATATTGGTACGGTAGTCAGCCCAACTTCCTGGTTGAGCCTTTTTGCTAGCTATTCTGAAGGATTCGGCATGCCAGATGTCGGTCGTGTTTTACGTGGAATCAATACACCCGGACTGGATGTTGATAATTTCCTCGATTTAAAACCGATAGTGACGGAGAACAGTGAAATCGGCTTTCGTATTGACTGGCAGCCATTAGACTTTGAAATCAGCTATTACCAATCCGATTCCGATTTGGGTTCAAGACTACAACAAGTTGGCGATGACTTTTTCATCCAACGTGAAGAAACTGAAATCAGTGGTGTAGAAACTAAGTTGGGGTATCAGGTAAATAAAGCCAACTATCTCCGACTCAGTTATTCACATATTAATGGTCGCTCGGATAGTGATGGCGATGGTCAAGTAGACAGAGATCTGACGGGTGCCGATATTCCGCCTAATCGTCTGATTGCCAGCTGGTCAGCAAACTGGACGCCTAAATTAAGCTCTTTTATCCAAGCCAGTCATAACTTTGATCGCCGGTTTGATGAAAATCCAGAACTTGATTTTGACAGTTACACACTGGTCGATGCCTCGGTCGGTTATAAACTACCAGCAGGTAAACTTAATTTGGCGTTTGCAAACTTGTTGAATAAAGATTATTTCACCTATTACTCACAATCTGCACTAGCTAATCCAACTCGTTATTTTAAAGGCCGTGGCCGGACGGTGACATTGGGTTATTCACTGGATTTTTAAAAGCAGACTATTTACTGAGCTGTTAGATCAAAGAGAAGAGGGCGACGCCGACTGAATAATGTTGAGCTTCGTCCCTCAGCGCCAACCTACCATAAACTCTCATTCCCATGCCGTTGCGTGGGAATGAGCTTATTAAATTCTAATTTTAAGAAGATTTTTTGAGTTACTGTTTGATACGTTTTACTGCGTAGTAATAAATATTTTTCTTTAAATAATAATTGTTAAATTGGATTAGTTCTGTAGCATTGAACGTAACTATATGAATATTTTTTGGTGCGCATGGAAATTCCTAAACTTCCGAAGAATGAGCTCGATCGGCTTAAAACTCTCGAGAGTTACCAAATTTTAGATACTTCTTATGAAGAAGAATTCGATAATCTTACTAAGCTGGCAGCTGAAATTTGCGATACCCCAATCTCGTTAATCACCTTTTTAGATGAATCACGTCAGTGGTTTAAAAGCGCCTATGGCTTATCAGAAAAACAAACGCCACGTGATATTTCATTTTGTGGGCATGCCATACTTGATTCAGAGTTATTCGAAATCGAAGATGCTTTGCTGGACAATCGATTCAAAGATAATCCCTTAGTTACTGCTGATCCCAATATTCGGTTTTACGCAGGCATCCCTTTAGAAACCAGTAATGGTAGTAATTTAGGTACCTTATGTGTCATTGATTCACAACCTCGAAAGCTAAATTTAACCCAACGAAAATCGCTCTATAGAATTGCTAAACAAGTTGTTTCTTTGTTGGAGCATCGAAAAGCACTAATTGAAATTGCAACCTTATCCAAAGCATTAGAAGAGTCACACATATTTCACGATACGCTTCTAAACAGTGCAGACGAAACGATTATTTCAACTACAACGGACGGCATCATTACCACGTTTAATCGTGGAGCTGAAGAGATGTTAGGTTATGCCGCTGAAGAAGTAATCGGCCGATTTACTCCAGCCATCTTTCATGATGCTGATGAAGTTGAAAGTTATGCAAAAGAATTAAGTTTGCAAATTGGAAAAACTGTTGAACCAAGTTTTGAGGTATTTGTATTAAAAGCAAGATCTGAAGGTGTAGATAGTAGACGCTGGACCTATATCCATAAAGATGGCAGCAGAGTAACCGTTAACCTCTCTGTAACACCGATATTAGATTATGAAAATAAATTGGTGGGTTATCTCGGTATAGCACGAGATATGACCACAGCTATTGAGACACAAAACGCTCTAGTAGAGATCTCATCCATTATGGAACGAACTGGTGAGATTGCAAAAGTAGGTGGTTGGGAACTTAATTTACTTGATAATCAAATTAAATGGACTAAACAAGTTTTTAAAATTCATGAAATTGAAGCCTCAACGCCACCTCCTTTAGAAGATGCTATTTCTTTTTACCCTCTTGAAGCTAGGGCTGAAATAAAAGAAACCATAAACAAATGCATAGAGACAGGATTGCCTTGGGATATGGAGCTTCCATTTATTACTGCCAAGGGCAACCGCATATGGGTGCGTTCTCAAGGTGCTTTAAATACAAATAACGGACAAGCAGTAAGTTTAGTAGGTACATTTCAAGATATTACTGAACGTAAAAAAGCCGACATAGATTTAGAATGGCTTAATCGTGCATTACACATGTTGAGCAAAACCAACCAAGCATTGGCTCAAGTTAGCGATGAAAAGACGTTGATCATTGAGATCTGCCGTATTGCGGTTGAGATCGGTGGATATCAAATGGCTTGGGTCGGTTATGCCGAAAATGATGAATATAAAAAGGTCA
The DNA here is from genome assembly GCF_048266885.1 of Methylophaga sp. Classification (GTDB taxonomy): domain Bacteria; phylum Pseudomonadota; class Gammaproteobacteria; order Nitrosococcales; family Methylophagaceae; genus Methylophaga. Next base: position 47,424 of record NZ_JBLWYR010000006.1, on the reverse strand, counting down.
GTCCACAAGCTTGCTATGGACACTCAAGTGAAGGCTACATAGAAGAGTTAGGCTTGAGTTGGTCTGAGGATGTGAAGGTTGGCAATGGGCCTGTTGGTAAATCCATCAGAACAGGTAAAGCAATAGTTGTTGAAGACATCTTATTGGACTCTTCGTTTCCAGTACATGAACTAGCAGCAAAGTATGGATATCGGAGCATAGTGGCGATACCACTTAAAAATAATCAAAATGTTTTCGGCATGCTGGCACTTTATTCTAATGAAGCCAGGAATTTTGCAACACAAGAATTAGCGCTGCTTCAGGAGCTTGTCGATAATTTAAGTTCAGGCATTAACAATATACAAATTCAAAAAGATTCTTCCCGTTTAAACGAGGCTATTGTAAAAGTAGCTTCTAGCATCACCACTATTGATAGTTCAGATTTTTTCAAAAAAATACTATCAAGCATAATGGATACCCTCAGAGCGGATGCAGGATACATTGCAAAACTTCTTCCTGAGAAACCTCTGAAAGGAAGCATGCTCGCGATATCGCGTGATAATAATTATGAAGATAATTTTGAGTTTGTCATTCCCGATAAAACGTCAAAAGCACTGTTTGAAGAAAGTGATTTGATCCTGGTGAGTCAAAATGCTCACAGTAGATTCCCACAATTGAGCATGATGCGATTTCACCCTTTTCAAGCATTTGCTGGTTTGCATCTGAGCGATATAAACGGAAATAATATCGGTCTTGTTTTTGTGTTTTTTAAAGAGTCGCTTGACAATAAATATTCCAAAGTAATCGAATCCATATTAAAAATTTTTGCAGCACGAATCACGAGTGAGCTTGAACGTCTAAATAATGATTTAATTATTCAAGAGCAAGCATCGATGCTCGAAAAAACCAGAGATGCCATAGTTGTTCGAGATATTAATCAAAAAATTACTTTCTGGAACAAAGGCGCTGAAGAGTTATATGGTTGGACGTCAGAGGAAGTGTTGAACCAACCTATTCAAAAAATCTTGAAACAGGACAGTGAAGTATTAAATGATGCTTTAAAAATATTATTTGAGACAGGTGAGTGGGTAGGGGAAATTACTGAGTATCATAAAAATGGGACTAAATTAATTGTCGAAGGACGTTGGACCCTGCTAATGGATAAAGAGGGGAAACCGAAGTCAATTTTTGCACTAAAGACTGACGTCACTCAACGTAAACGAGAAGAAGAACGAACGCTTGCATTAGCGTTTTATGACCCACTAACTGCATTACCAAATAGAAGGTTGCTCGTTGACAGGTTAAAAAAAGCCATAACTTCCAAAAAAAGAGAAAATCAGTTTGGAGCTATATTTTTCCTCGATTTAGATAATTTCAAAACATTAAATGACACACTTGGTCATGATGCGGGTGATCAGTTATTAAAAGAAGTTTCTGAAAAACTTACCCAGAGTGTAAGAGCAGGTGATACGGTTTCAAGACTTGGTGGCGATGAGTTCGTCATCTTGGTTGATAGTTTAACAACCGAAATAGACTCTGCAAAAGCAATTGCTTGCCAAATTGGCGATAAAATCTTAAAGGCATTAAACCGCCCATTTATTTTTAATGGCCATCAACATTTATGCACTCCAAGTATCGGGATTTCATTTTTTAATCAAGATAGTCACACCCCCGATGAAATATTGAAAAATGCTGACATTGCCATGTATAAATCTAAAACCACAGGTCGAAATAAACTGACCTTTTTTGATAAAGATGACGCCGTCAATTAGATAACAAATTTTAGATACAAGCTTAGTTTCGTTTTTAACGCTCATAATCTTTTTTCATCTCTCATCATATTGATACCCAATTTAAATCGAGTCTGACCCTTTTGATCCCTAAATACCCCATTTATGTGTTGCAACTCATTGATAAAAAGACTATTTTGGTTTTAACGACTTAGAGGCAGTATATTTTTTACCTAAGGTGGAGGAAATATCATGGCAGCAAAGTTCGAAATTTATGTAGATAAAGCGGGCGAACATCGCTTCAGACTCAAAGCCGGTAACGGTGAAATCATTTTGAGTAGCGAAGGTTACTCATCCAAATCAGCTTGCAATAATGGCATTGAATCAGTCAAAACAAATGCACCAGATGACAGCCGTTATGAAAAGAAAGAATCAGCTAGCGGCAAATTCTCTTTTTCGCTCAAAGCGGCTAACCATCAAGTTATAGGGACCAGCCAAAGTTACCAATCAGCATCTGGTCGAGATAATGGTATTGCATCCGTGATGAAAAACGCACCAGATGCCAGGGTAGAAGATCAAACGCAGTAATGAGCACAGGGCTTAAATACCCTTTTTTTGTAATGGCAAACTTGTTCCCACGCTCCTGCGTGGGAACGGAGTTACTCAATCAAGTTGAATGAACCTGGAAGCTTCTCACCGTAAATTTGTTCAGCACAAAAGCTGTAATTCTTACTGACGAACTTGTAAAAAGTTCACTTACTCAGTTATCAAAAAGTTGAATGGGATTTCAACAAACACGCCCAGTAGCCATCACCACGGTGTATTTCACCTCTGGCATTGTCCTTGCGTTATCCAAGTAGATAGCTTCAGCGCTTAAACTTAAATTCAGTTAGCGCTCAACTCATCAGGAGGTCTAAATAATGCAAAATTCATCAACAGAAAATAGAAAATCCCTTCAAGGCAAAACCATTGCGTTTCTTGTGACCGATGGCTTTGAACAGGTGGAGTTAACGACACCTTGGGAGCAAATCAAACTCGCTGGTGCTGAAACAGTATTGATAGCGTTGGAAGAGGGCAAAGTTCAGGGATTTAATCATCTTGATAAAGGTGATGCTTTTCAGGTGGACAAAAGTGTCTCAGATGCATCAGCCGAAGATTATGATGGCTTGGTTTTACCTGGCGGTGTTGCCAACCCCGATGCATTACGCACCGACGATAATGCAGTCGAATTTGTCCGAGCTTTTTTCACTGAACATAAGCCTGTGGCGGCAATCTGTCATGCCCCATGGACGTTAGTCGAAGCGGACGTTATTCACGGAAGAAAACTCACATCCTGGCCAAGCCTTCGCACCGATATTCAGAATGCGGGTGGTAACTGGGTAGACCAGGAAGTTGTAGTTGATCAAGGACTGGTAACCAGCCGGAAACCAGATGATCTAGACGCTTTCTGCAGTAAAGCCATTGAAGAATTCGCCGAGGGTAAACATCAACGCCAACGTGCGTAATCATTAGTACCAAATCAAGGGGGTTAGAGACGATTGCGAGGTAGATTATTTCTACTTATTAAAATCAAACGTCTCTGCCCCCGTTCTCCTTTAATTTTTTTGGGCTTCGTACCTCAGCGCCAATCTACTACCAACCTACTATTGGGTGTTGATGCTGTTTAAATCAAACAGTCTTAATACCGTACCAACCGCTAATCATAAACGCCTGAAAAAATCGTATCGGCACGTCAATCCCGGTTTGTTTTAGTAGGTGTTCAGTTTCTGTTGGTGAGATAACGGAAAGCATTTCGCGAAGTTGCATGGGCAGGTTTGCCAGTGATTCCGGGGTGGCTCCCATCATCGATTGCACGGCTTCCCAGTTTTTTAACATCAATGGAAATTCGGCTGAGTCCAAATCAAAGCTGATTTCAGTATTAATCAACATGCCATTCGTGCGTAATCGATTGTACATCGCCTGATAAAAATTCAATCGGTCTTCACGCTTCACGAAGTGGGCAACCAGAATACTTAATACCGCATAAAAGTTTTCGCCTTCAGGAACGTCATCAACGTATCCATGAATCAGTTCGCAGCGATCCTGCACGCCAGCTTCGGTGAGTCTTTCACGGCAGACATCCAGCATCCCGATAGACGGATCGACGCCAACAAAGGTCCATTGAGGAAATGATTTGGAAAGTGAAATTATCTCGGCACCTGTGCCAACACCCACACACAGAATACGTGACTGCTCTGGAGCATCTTTTAAGATCAGACGAATCAGAAAATGCATATTATCGGCAATCGGAGCCAACTGCCGGTTTCGCTCGTCATAAACGTTTGCACCATTGGTGAAATGCTCGATGACTGGAGAATTGGTGTTCATTAAGAAAAGCTCCTGCTAGATTTTGCTGAGAGATTTGTTTTGATCAGTTTTGAACGAGTTCAGAGTAAATAGGGTAGGGGTTAAGGAATTTCAATGGTCTCAACCCACTTTACTCATTATCTTCAAGTTGGCTGACAGATTGAATGACAGTACTAGATTTCTTTAAGCACCCTTGCTGGATTGCCACCAATTACCACGTTGTCTCCAAAACTTCTTGTCACGACAGCACCCGAGGCAACCACAACATTATTACCTAGAGTCACACCTGGATTGATCGTTGCGTGACCACCAATCCAGCAGTTATGTCCTATGGATATGGGGTTACCATACTCTAAACCGTTGTTTCTTTTAATCGGCTCTATGGGATGTGTTGCGGTATAAATCCCCACCTGAGGTCCTAAGAAACAATTATCACCGATTCTAACTTCAGCAACGTCTAGGATAACGCAGCCAAAGTTAGCATAAAAATTTTCGCCAACGTGTAAATTCACGCCGTAATCGCAGTTGAAAGGTGACTCAATATGAATCGAGTTACCGGTACTTCCTAATAACGATTTTATTATTTCAACTCTTTCAGCCACTTCACTAACGCTGGTTTTATTGAGCTTTTCAGTGAGCAAGCGAGCCTGCAGACGTAACTTCAAAAGCTCAGCGTCATTCGGGTCATATAACTCACCGGAGATCATTTTTTCTTTTTCTGTCATATGTTCAATGGTGTCTTTCCATTTTCGATTTCTTTAACGGTTCGAATAGACCAGCATTTCAATTGTTTCGAACCTTATTGATTTTGTTTTCAAGTTGACTGACCTCTTGGTAGAAATTGAAGGGCGAGCAGATTAATTTTAATTAATTAAATAAACCTGCTCCCTTAATTCATTTCTCATAAAAACATGGAGTTGCCATTTTTAGAAAATTCTGGGACGAGTTGGATTGCATCCCAATGTTCAATAATTTTCCCATTCTCATCAAACCGGAAAAAATCCATAGTGACGTATTCTGCACCTTCAGGCCACTGCTGATGTGTATGTAGGGCAACGAGGTCATCTTCTGCCACAGCCCGGATGAATTCAATTTGTTTATTGGGATATTGGTCAACCATTTCAGTGAAGTAGTCAATAAAAGACTGTTTGCCATCGCCTACTAAAGGATTGTGCTGAATGTAATCTCTTCCCACATACCGCTCTATGGCTTTAATGGGAGCGCCTTCGAAAGCAGTACGATAAAAATCGATAGCATTCTTTTTATTCGCCTCTATATTTTGTGGCAAGTCATGCTCCTTGGTAATTCGTAAAGAATTATTATCAATCAGGATAAGGCAGAAATCGATAAATAAGTGAAGTTTAACTTCAAGGACTCTGACGCCTTTGATGCATCAGTCACTATTGAGGTGGGGTTAATTAGTTTTCAAGTTGACTGACCCCTTGAAACCTTCTTCTGTCATATATTTAATGGTGTGGCCGTTTTGATTACTTTTTTAAGTAAGTTGACCCTTGGATTTTGAAATAGGGTAGGTTGACTTGAGTTTACGAAACCCAACAATCTCATAAATAATGAAGCGTGGAAGTTTAATTGAGTCTGCCCCTTTTGATCGTTAAGCACGGTATCAGTTCAATTTACGTTCAACACCATGTAACTAATGACAACATACCGCAGAAATTTACCCGCAGTAACCAGTATAAGAAACCACCTTAAGCGAACCCGTAAAACACCTGCCATAACGGTTAATGGGTCACCGATTATGGGAACCCAGGCAAAACACAACGCAAACATGCCGTATTTAACAAAGCGCTGTTCTGCTCGCACGAAATCATCTTCCGACATCCTTAACCACTTTTTTACCACAACCAAGCTACCCCAGTAACCTAGGGCATAGTTTGTGAGTGAACCCAAAACATTTCCTGCTGTGGCAATGATGACTAGCGTAGTGGGTGATAAACTACTCAGCAACAAAGCACTCAAAACAATTTCTGAGCTTAGCGGCAAAATCGTCGCGGCTAAAAATGCAGAGATAAAAAGACCAATATGTCCGAGTTCTAATAAATATTCCATGATGCTCAATGTCTGTAGCAAGGGAAAAAATTGCAATTAATGGTGTCAGATACCATTGATTGTTGTGAAGCGAATTTCAATCGACTCTGACCCCTTTAATCAAGTTTGCTGTTCCGATAATACTGAGTTTCAATGTTGTTCACTAGAAATGTGTCTACATGTTGCGTAACGCGACAAATTGTCGCATACTCTTGCCATAAATTATTCATCGTATTGATGAACCCAAAACATAGAGATGAAAGGTATTAAATATGGCTACTAGCGTAAGACTGGATGATGAGTTTGTTACTGAGGCCAGAGTTCATGCAGAAGCAGAAATCCGCTCCTTACCAAAACAAATAGAGTATTGGGCAAAAATTGGCCAAATCATGATCGACAACCCGGACTTGTCGTATGAATTTGTGCGTGAATCTTTACTGGCGACTGAAGAAGTTAAACAAGGATTAGTTAAACCTTATGTCCGAAGAACAAAACGAAATTGATGTTTATGAATCGCGACGATTTGAGAAAGCTATTAAAAAGCTGACAGAAGCGCAACTCAAAGTGGTTGAAGATGAGATAGAAAAAATCATTGAAGACCCTGAAATAGGGGAGCAGAAAAAAGGCGATTTAGCTTTTTTGAGAGTGCACAAATTCCAACTTGATAAACAACTGGCTCTTTTAGGTTACTCGTGGTTCGAAGACAGGCTTGAGATATACCTGCTTCAAATAGGGCTTGTTTATCTTTCATCTCCGCCTCTGTTGTGAGCTGAAAAAGCGTCAATCAAGGCACGAGGAGCGCCTTTTAGTTATTCTAAATAAGTGACGAGCAACGCAGAGTGGCGCTTTTTCAGTCACAACCCGAAGGGCTGGGACTATTTTTGCGCCCGCCAGCGTTGTCAATCACTTATGTAGGAAGGCTACACTGCGTGCTTTCCGCCTTGTCGGACACAAAAATAGCCTCCAGCAGTGGTGGATATGAAAGATAAACAAGCCCTAGGTTCTCACGAAAACTTTTATAAAAAGATGAAAGGGCAACGCAAACTAGATCAGAAACTGATTCAATCCTAGTAAATAAATGCCGGTGAAAAAGTATGTTCAATAGGAACAATTGATTTAATAATTTTGCTCTTTTTTTAAGTTGGCTGACTGCTTTATCCCTAAAGAACTGCTCCTCCCTACAGCTTAAATAGGCTCTCAAATAATGCCTGCAGCTTATTGTGTCCCAGACTATTCATTAGCGCCACGTTTCGTATTGGAACTTGATCGACATCAGGATATTCCACAATAGCTCGCTCAAGACTCGCCTCCCGAATAAGATGCAACAAGGGATAAGGTGAGCGATTTGTATAATTCTCTGCATCGTCCGGATTTGTTCCACCAAATTGGTAATCTGGGTGAAAGCTGGCGACTTGATAGGTACCTTCCAATCCCATTTCCAAAAGGAGATTATCGGCATTACTCAAAAACTGATTGTAGTCATAAAAGTCCTGCAATACATTTGGGTGTATCAGCAGCGTAGTTTCAACTGACGGCTCACTATTGAGCAGTTCCAGCTCGTCTTGCAGTGATATCAATAATTGTTCTTCCGTTATCGCTCTTGTGGTAGCAAAGCGCACCCGATTGTTCAGCATCTCATACTTAGCAAATGGGCAAAGATTCATTTCTATCACAAAAGAGTCAACCCACTGCCGTACCGATAGAACAATTTCCTCGTCATTTCGGAGCTCACTTGTTCGTGATAATTTCTTCATTCGTCTTTCATATATCGTTACCTAAAATCAAATACTCTGACCCCATTGATTCTTCGAGGAATGAGCTGACGTTTAACTGGGCTCAGTCCTGAGCCCAGTTCACCAGCTTAACAAACAGACCTTTCAGTTCTGACTGCAATGCAGCAGCCCGGTCAGCAGAATACGGAGCAGGAGCGTCACCTTGAACTTCGTGCATGTAGCTTTGCTGAGCTATTTCTAACTGCAAACCGTGAACCTGACTGGAAGGCTTGCCAAAATGACGGGTTATCCAGCCACCTTTAAATCGACCGTTATGCACGAAAGAAAAATTACCATCGGATAAATGCTTTTCGACCAGAAGGGCAAGGTCTGGCGCGCAGCTTCGCCCACTATTCGTACCTAGGTTCAAGTCGGGCAAAGTGCCGTCGAACAGTCGTGGACATTGTGAACGAATCGAGTGGGCGTCAAACAGAATGACAATGTCGTGATCCAGCAACAACCGGTCCAACTGGCCCCGAATAGCGGCATGGTAGGGTTCAAAATACTGCTTTTTACGACGTTCAATCTCTGCGTCGTCAAGAGGCGCTGAATACAGCGGCTGACCATCAAAACGGGTTGTTGGGCAAAGCTCTGTGGTGGCCTGTCCAGGGTACAATGACTGACCGGAAGGGTCCCGGTTTACATCGACCACGCAGCGGGAAATAGCAGTACGAACGGTGGATATTCCCATTGAGCTGACAAAATCGTACAACTGGTGCACATACCAGTCGGTATCTGTCAGGGCTTGTTCGGTCGAACAGGCAAGCTGTGATTGGATAGAATCGGGTATTTGCGTTCCAGTATGCGGTAAGCTCATCAGTACGGGGGCGCTGCCCTGATTGATTTCCAGCCATTCGGTTGTCATCATTGAAACTCCAAAATAAAACTTTGTGTTTTGGCCTTTCTCAGACCGTTAACCAAAGGAGGGAGAAAACCGTGCAACCAAATCGTGCATCAATGGGGTCAGACACCATTGATTGTTGCTTGGAGCGACTAGATGTGAAGTGAATTTCAATCGACTCTGACCCCATTGATCTCCATTGATCTATTACACAGAGCTTTGAACTCCATCTATTGGCCATGGTTTGCAGTCGCCAAAAATAGCATTAATGCCTTTCTCTATTTCCGAGATATCATCTAAATACAGTACTCTAAGATTTTTTATCGCTCGTGAGCAGGCAACGTAAAGTAAATTTTGGGTATTAATATGCTTTTCTTTTTCTTTGAAGTCAGAAAACAAACGTTCTCTTTCCTCAGCATTTTGTTGAATAGCATTAAAGTATTTTTTAAACTTATCTCTATTCTTAGAACCAAAGTTATGCTCTAGAATGATCGCAACGTTCATGTACTCCTCACCCTTAGTACCATGATACGTGTGATAGCTAATTTCATTAGTTTCTTTACCATCAATAAAGTTAACCCAGTTTATTAAAGATATGATTGGCAACGCTAAAACGGTATCGACTTTTTCTTTAGCACTATCTTCATCCTCCGAACCTTCATTCATAAGAGTGTTAATGCTGTTCATGAATGTTAATTTAAATACATCAGCAGAAGTCACTTTATCTTTTTCATAATTAACCCTATTAATCAATAGGTTAACCAACTCTCTTTTAACCTGGCTATTTTCAAGTCGGTCAATGATTAAATCGACCCACTCTTTTAATGACGCAAGTTTTTCTTTTTTCAATTCAAGGATAACCAAGCTGGCCTTGGAAAAGGTCATATTTTGGCTAGATGGTCCAAAAATATCGTAGTAGGAAACTAAACTCTTTTGTATATCTTGGTAGAGCTTTACAAAGTGGTAAATAGTTAAAACCGTTGGATGCAACTTTTCTAATTGTTGAGATAAAACTTGGGTATTTAGGTTGTCGTAAAAAATAACTGATCTTTGATACACTTCATAAACATCACCAAACCCATTGAAACTTGCCATGAGTTTGTTTGTTAACACCAAACAATTAATTTTAGTATCTTCATCATCTGTATCTCCTGACTCTCCAATGTCTTTGATAAGATCATTTTTATATTCGTCTAGGAATTGTTGAGCTGTCGTTAGTTTGTTCTCTGAGCTATTGTAGAAAAAGCGCACTGAGCCATTTTTTCGTTCCTCAGAGATAGGCACTTGAACTATTTCGTCAGCACGAATTTTATTGGCAACATCAATGATTTTCTGGTGTGAACGTCTGTTAAATACCTTATCGACATTAACCAACCTATCATGAATATCTACAATCTTTCGACCAACGCCATCATCATAAATGCACTGCGCAGTATCACCAAAATAGCCCACCATCCATTGTTTATTGTTGTTAATCGCATAATCATGAATAGTTTTAACAAACTTAACTACATTGCTATGTGTATCCTGATACTCGTCAATAAAGAAGTAGGGGTATCTATCAATAATAATGCGGCAAAGAGTGGGGTAAGTTTCAACGAGCTTTAATCCGAACTCAAGCAGGGTGTCATGGCTGAATTTCATGTAGTGAAGCCTATCTGAATTTACCTTGCTGTCGTAATTGACACGTTTTTCTTTTCCTGCAGCAATTCTTTCCAAACACTCTTCAAGTCTTTGGGTTTTATACAATAGCCCAACGACATGCTGGAAGTTTTGTACATTTCTTAAACAGCTTTTCAGAAAGTCTGGTTTGTCAATTTCAGTGTTATCTACATAAGAACTTTTAAAGGACGAAGCGTTTAGATTTTTAGATTGGTAGAAAAGCTCTTTAGTCTGCTTAGCAAAATCAATAAATTCTTGTTGCTGCTCACCAAGTTCAATAAAAAATTTTGCTTTATCGGAATTGAGCAAGTCTTGTTTGATTTGCGCTATAACCTCTTCTATTTTCTCTTTATGGCATATCAAAAGTTGAGGTTGAAAACTTTTGATTATTTCCCACAATCTTTCATGAATAGTTGAAACGTGTACTGTTTCCGAATTACCTAGTCGATTCTTTACTTCATTCACTGCCACGTTTGTATAGGTAATACATGCTATGTTTTGCGGGCTTTTCGTGGCTGCTATTTTATTGATGGTGACATATTTTAGCGTTTCTATCAGTGCATAGGTTTTGCCTGCACCAGCCCCCGCATTAAAACGAAAGCTTTTGAAATCATCAATATGATTAATGATAATTTCATGAGCCTCTAACTCTTTAACCTCATTCGGAGTCATCAGCTGCTGTCTCCGTACTTTCAGTTTCTATATCAACCGCTACCTTGGCTTCACTTGATGGTGGTGTATTAATAGTTTGTAGTGTAAGCGCAAGCCACGCTAAACCATCTTGTAGGTAGTTTGGTAATTGAGGTATGACGTCACCATCTTTTGCTGAAAGTAAGCTAAATAGAAGCTTATTAGAGAAATCACTTTTACTGTCTGAGAGTTTTTTCTGTAACTTATATGAGTGACGGATTAAGTTTTCTCGTGACTCTCCACCATGTTCTCTTAATATTTCTTGATAGATTCTTGGCTTACATTCATTAAGCACTGCATTAATGGCATCATTTTGATAGTTGGTTAAGATTAATGCCTCTTCTAAGCTCGTGGCATGTTGCCCATTTATTGGGTCTTTTTGGAATACTACATAAAGGTTATCATCCTTAAAGAACTCAATATCATCAAGTTTATCCGCTTCATCTGGTATTTTACTTCTCAGATGTTGGTTAAACTCTTTGAGGGTTGTATTAGTTGTTCTACGCGCATCAAGCTTAGTAATTTGAGCAAAACTTGGCTCGACACCTGGTACATAATGTGCGACACCATCTTTAGCCCGCTGGCCACATACTTCACAAGATTCTCTTTCATCGTGCTTTTTGTTATTTTCACACTTTTCACGTTTGATATCTAAATCGGTCACAATCAAGCTAGGAACGCTGAGTTTTTTCGCTAATGGCAGATATAATTTTCCGTGAGCACCATTTATATTAAACACGGAGATATAATAATTACTGAGTTGTGGGTGGGTTTCCAAGTAGTAATTTAGCAAGGTCTCTTCTGTAATACCTTCAACAAAAATAATCGCATCAGAGAAGAATAATTCTGAGACTTTATATTTTATGTGCTTTTTTATGAAATTGAGCTTATTGCTAGCATCAGGATCTTCATTAGAAACTACAGCTTCATCTGTCAGATTTATGGCTTTAGTGCATTTGTTAATTGAGGTTAAGTAGTTAAGATTATTAAAAGTATTACTGCTGTGAATCTTACTATTAACGATATGAGAAGAGTGAGTTGTAATCGCTATTTGACACTGTAGTATTTTTGTACCTTTTGATGACGTATTTGCGATCTCTAGTGCCTTTGTTACTGCTTTGTCAATATGTTTAATGAAGAATTCCTGCATATGAGGATGCATAAACGTTTCAGGTTCTTCAATAAAGAGTAAATTAATCTGACTGTAATGGCTTTTGTCTTCATAGCTATCCACAAAATGAATAATTTCACCAATAATGTTTAGTAGATTAATATAGCCAAGGCCAAATTGGTCTCCGGGAATATAATCATCTCCATCCATGAAGTTATATTTGATCAGTCCTTTCATAATGGCGTCATAAGTAACATTGCCAGACAAATTCAGATCAATTTTTTCTGTACTTTCCATTTCACTCAAGACTTGAGAAATATCTGCGCTTTTAGCTCCCACATTGTCAAATATCAGATTATTAATCGACTCAATACTTTTTTCCAAACTCGAACGAGAGATATCGTCATTAGAAAATTGGTAAGCAACTATCTTGTTAAAAACATCCCGTAGCACACTCTCTTCAAGTTTACGATTAGCTTTGATTTCTTTAATGTTTATCAGTTTCTTGAGTGAGAATTTCTCTGTTGGATAGCCAAGATGATCCATGAATACAATTTGATAAATATTACCGTCCGTTTTACTTACACCAGATACTTTTGAAAGTAATGAGTAAAACTTTTCAAACTGCTGTTTATTTCCTAATTTATTTCCATTTGTATCAGTAGCGCTAAAAACCTCGTTAACTTTTTCTTTAAATTTAGGTTCTTCTGCTAGTACTACCTTAATCACGATGCGTACGTTAACTGGCTCCCCATTATCCACTTCACTAATCGACATAAAAGAAGCAAGATGAGTCATCAAATCTTCATCACTAAAGTTCACTTTAACCATCAAGTTGAATTCTAAATTAGGTGTCTCTAAACATTCAAAATTTGTACTGCTATCCGCTTCAAAAGCTTGTTTATACTGAACGAATAACTCATTTAAGTAAGAGAGGTTAAAGTCTGATGCTGATGGTTGTTCATTGTGACATAGCATCCTTAATGCATTGACGACTGTAGTCTTACCTGCATTATTCTTACCGATTATTAAAGTTGTTGAAGGAGCAATTACAGACTTTGTTTGCTTCTCTTCAGTACTTATAGCAATAACTTTAGGCTTTACGAAGCATACCGTATTGTCAGTAGAGCGAAATTTTCTATAATTTTTTATGGTTAGACTTTCTAAATGCACGGGTTGACTTCCTTTAATTGGTTAAAGCTTCCTGAAATCTAACAACACGTTAATGAGGCCCGTTGGCCGCATAAAAGTTTATGTCGAGCTGTCATCTAATAATGACTTCGGCAGACCCGGATTATCTAAATGGCTGAATAATCTATAAATAATAAAATTAGGTAAATTTAATTACAATTTAAAAGGCCATTTATAAACTCACCTTTCAAACTGCCGTTTCAACAAAACATATAAAGCTCCAGTCCCACCATCTTCAATCGTTGCACTGCAAAAGGCCAATACGGAATCACTTTGCCTGAGCCAGTGATTGAGTTTGCTTTTTAATACCGGTTTGTTATCGCGTGATCCCCAGCCTTTGCCATGAATGATTCGTACGCAGCGAATCTTTTCTTGCTGACATTGTTCGAGAAAATGGGAGAGGGTGGGTTCGGCTTTGGCTAGGGTGAGGCCGTGTAAATCGAGTTCGGCTTCCAGATGTACTTTGCCGTTTTTGAGTTTGGTGAATTGGCGGTTTTGAATGCCGTCACCGCGGTATTCGAGATATTCTTCGTTACCTACGGTTTCTGGAGCAAACAGGCTGGAAAACTCGCTGGTGTCATGGGTGAGTTCGGCTGCGGAGGGCTTCCTGACCTTTGGCGGCGGTGGTGGTTTTCGATGCACTAAACGGTCGTGTTTGATGGGCTCGGCGTCGCTCATTTCATTGCGAAACAAGGAAAACTCGTCGTCATCATTTTTATTTTTGTTATCTGCCATGGCCGATGTTGCCTGATTTGATGCCGTTTGATGTGACCCATTGTGCCAGATGATGCTTGTGTAAAAAATCATTTTTAGTTTAGGATGATTTCCACTTGTCGGGGTGCCACTCTGAATTTTCAGAAATGGCTGAGATGAAACCCGTTGAACCTGAAGAGGCTAGAACCTCCGTAGGAAACAAGCCGGAATGCCGGTACGTCTGATTGTCTGACTGTAGCCGCCGTGTATCTCCATCACCTTGTTCGCGAAAGCGCAACGTCTTCATTTCCCCGACTTTTTTATTCAAAAAGGGGAAATCAGATGTCAGCAGCCAATCCAAAAGTCATTGATATTAAAGACCGTAGTGGCATTACTACTCAGCCATTACCCGGTTCTGAAAAAATCTATTTAACCGGTAGCCGTGACGATATCCGGGTGCCATTTCGTCAAATCTCCCTGACCGATACACCTAACCGTGATCCCAAATTGCCGGGTGTGCCGAATGCGCCGGTGATGGTTTATGACACGTCCGGTATTTACACCGATCCCACTGAAACCATCGATCTGGAAAAAGGCTTAACGCCGATTCGTCAGCAATGGATTGAAGAGCGTGACGATACTGAAGTGTTACCGGCGTTCAGTTCAAACTTTACCCGTGATCAGGATGGTCTGGAATTTGATATTCCACTGTTCACCAATCGTCGTCTGCCACGCAAAGCCAAGCCGGGTAAAAACGTCAGCCAGATGCACTATGCACGTCAGGGCTTGATCACACCGGAAATGGAATATATTGCCATTCGTGAAAGCATGGGTCGTGCCGCGCTGCAAGCCAAAGGCGAATTGCCAGCCGATAAACCGAATCACATCACCCCGGAATTTGTGCGTAAAGAAGTCGCTGAAGGTCGGGCGATTATTCCAGCCAATATCAATCACCCTGAAGCCGAGCCGATGATTATTGGTCGTAACTTTCTGGTCAAAATCAACGCCAATATCGGTAACTCTGCCACCACGTCCTCGATTGAAGAAGAAGTCGAAAAAATGGTCTGGAGTACCCGTTGGGGTGGCGACACGGTAATGGATTTGTCGACTGGTAAACATATTCACCAGACCCGTGAATGGATTTTGCGTAATTCACCGGTGCCAATCGGCACCGTGCCGTTGTATCAGGCACTCGAAAAGGTCAACGGCGTAGCCGAAGATCTGACCTGGGAAGTGTTTCGTGACACGTTGATTGAACAGGCCGAGCAGGGCGTCAGCTATTTTACGATTCATGCCGGTATCCGTCTGGCACATATTCCACTGACCGTAAATCGTACTACCGGTATCGTGTCGCGTGGCGGTTCGATTATGGCGGCCTGGTGTCTGGCGCATCATGAAGAAAGCTTTTTGTATACGCACTTTGAAGATATCTGCGAAATCATGAAAGCCTATGATGTGTCATTCTCGCTGGGTGATGGTTTACGTCCGGGTTCACAGGCGGATGCCAACGATGAAGCCCAGTTTGCCGAACTGCGTACCTTGGGTGAATTAACCCATATTGCCTGGAAACATGATGTACAGGTAATGATTGAAGGGCCGGGTCATGTGCCGATGCACAAGATCAAAGAAAACATGGATCTGCAATTGGAAGTCTGCCATGAAGCGCCTTTCTATACCTTAGGGCCGTTGGTCACCGATATTGCACCAGGTTATGACCATATTACCTCGGGCATTGGTGCAGCGATGATTGGCTGGTTTGGTACGGCAATGCTGTGTTACGTAACGCCTAAAGAACATCTGGGGTTGCCGAATAAAGATGATGTTAAAGTCGGCATTATTACTTACAAAATCGCTGCCCATGCAGCTGATTTGGCCAAAGGTCATCCGGGTGCTCATGAACGTGATGATGCGATTTCCAAAGCACGTTTTGAATTCCGTTGGGAAGATCAATTCAATCTTGGTTTGGATCCTGATACCGCGCGAGCTTTCCATGATGAAACCCTGCCGAAACCGAGTGCCAAAGTGGCACATTTCTGTTCTATGTGTGGACCGAAATTCTGCTCAATGAAGATTTCACATGATGTGAAAGAAGCCTTTGCCGAGAAGTCGGAAGAGTTTAAGGCCGGTGGCAGCAAAATCTATCATCAGGTTTGATTGGACCGGATCTCGATCCCTATGAAGCATTATCTGATTATCGGCAGCGGACTGATTGGACGCCTGACAAGCTGGCGTCTGATTCAGACCGGTCATGCCGTGACGATCCTGTCATCAGACGATAAAGCCGGTACTGACAGTGCCGGTTTTATTGCGGCTTCGATGATCGCGCCGTTTACCGAAGCGGTGACAGCAGATCGATCAATTCGTGATCTGGGCATTCAAAGTCAGGCGCTGTGGGATAAATGGCTGGATGAATTTGATAAGCGAGTGTTTTATCCGAAAACCGGAACACTGGTGGTGGCACATGAAGGCGATAAAGCCGAACTGGCACGTTATCAGCGTCGTGCAGCACATATTCTGGATACGACTGATTACCAGCAGATTGATGCACAGCAGTTGCAAAACCTATCATCTGAACTGGCCGAAAACTTTCAGTCAGCATTGTATTTTCCGGAAGAGAGTTGTCTGGATAATCGCCAGTTTTATCAACAGGTCGGTGAGTTTCTAACCGAACACGCCAACTGGCAAACCATTGAACCGATTGAAACGTTAACTAACGCCACATTGGAACAGCTGTGCCAGCAAACGCTTGAGCATTCGCTGGATAAATTTACCTCGGTAATTGATTGTAGAGGCAATGGCAGCAAAGCGGATTTGAAAGAGCTGCGTGGGGTTCGCGGTGAAGTACTGCGTGTCTATGCACCGGAAGTGAATCTGCAACAGTGCGTAAGATTAATGCATCCCCGTTATCCGCTGTATCTGGCACCTCGACCGGACCAGCAATATGTGATTGGTGCAACGGTAATTGAATCCGAAGATCGGTCGCCGGTCAGTGTCCGAAGTGCAATGGAATTGCTATCCGCGCTTTACAGTATTCATAAAGGGTTTGCCGAAGCCCGGGTATTGGAAATGCGGGCGCATTGCCGACCAGCATTACATGATCATTTACCGACCATTCGGCAGCAGGAGTGGGGTTATCAAATCAACGGAATGTATCGGCATGGTTATTTGCTGGGTCCGGTGATGGTCGATCAATTACTGACAAAATTATCAGAACAAACAGATTCGGGAGTGCGTTATGCAAGCTGAGTCGATTCAACCTGTTTCACTTATTTTGAATGAACTGCCAATAGAAACTACAAACACAAATTTACAGGCTTTTCTGGCTGAACATGGTTGGACAGAAGGCCGGTTTGTGGTGGTGATTAACGACAATATTATCGCCAAATCGGCACATCCAACCTATCAATTATCAGCTGGCGATCGCATTGATGTGCTGTCGCCGATCAGTGGAGGCTGACATGCAGGCATCTGACTGGACCGTTTACGGGCAAACCCTTAGTAGTCGTTTATTTATCGGTACGGCGCTTTATCCTTCACCGCAGGTTATGTGTGATGCCATTAAAGCATCAGGTTCTCAGGTGATTACTGTATCTCTGCGTCGGCAAAGTGCCGGGCAGGCCAATAGCGGTCAGCAATTCTGGAATATGATTGAAGCGCTGGGTTGTCATTTATTACCCAATACCGCGGGTTGTTACAGTGCGGCTGAAGCAATTAAAACAGCCCATATGGCCCGTGAGTTATTTGAAACCGACTGGATCAAACTGGAAGTGTTGGGTGACAGTTTTAATCTGCAACCGGATCCGTTTGCTTTATTGGAAGCCACCAAAACCCTGATTGCCGAAGGTTTTAAAGTGTTCCCTTATTGCACCGATGATTTGGTGTTGTGCCAGAAACTGGCGGATGCCGGTTGTGAAGTTTTAATGCCCTGGGGTGCACCAATCGGCACTGGTCAGGGGTTACTGAATCCGTATGCGTTGAGAACATTACGAGAACGACTGCCGGAAATCACTTTATTAGTTGATGCGGGCATCGGCAAACCCTCTGATGCGGTGCAGGCCATGGAACTGGGTTATGACGGCATTCTGTTAAATACCGCTGTTGCCGAAGCGCTGGAACCGGCACTTATGGCCGAAGCCTTTAAACAATCCATCAATGCCGGACGTCTGGCGTTTGAAGCGGGCATTATGCCAAAACGTGATTCCGCCAAGCCCAGTACACCGACTTTAGATCAACCTATCTGGCAGCAACATGGCTGAACAAAACCAAACCGCAATATTATTAATAGGTGGACTGGATCCACAAGGCTGTGCAGGACTGACGGCGGATATTCAAACTGTCAGTCACCATGGTTTTCATCCGGTGCCATTGGTGACTTGTGTGACCGAGCAGACTCAAAATGGTATGCGGGCGCTGAATCCGTTAACTGCTGAGAAATTTCTTAAACAATACGAGAATTGCATTGCTGACTTTGAGATTAAGGCGATCAAAATTGGCCTGATCCCCAATTTGGAAATTGCCAAAGCGATTGAAAGAATTCTGACAATTCATGATGTGCCGGTGGTGATGGACCCGGTTATGGCTGCAACCAGTGGTGGGCAACAGGCAGCGCCGCAAGTACTTGAATTTGTTCGCAAGGCCTTATTTCCCAAAGTAACCTTGTTGACCCCGAATCTACCGGAAATTCAGTACATAACTGATAACCCTAATTGGTCAGCGGAAAAACAGGTTAGACATTTAATTGGGGAAGGTCTGTCAGCTTGTCTGGTGAAGGGCGGACATGGCGATCAAAGTTTTGTTTCGGATTATCTTGCTAATGCGTTTGGCCATTTCTATTGCTATCAACCACGGTTGAATAAAAATGTTCGCGGAACCGGCTGTGTGCTGGCATCGAGCTTGGCATGTTATCTGGCACAAGGTGAGGATATACGTGATGCGGTGATTTTATCGCGTAGTTACATCAATCGTGGTATTCGGGAATCACAGTCGCTAGGCCCTTATCAGTTGTTTTCTCACCAACGGAAACCCGTTGAACTTCGCGATATCCCACGGCTGAGTTACACGCCGGATCTGATTGGCAAAAGTTTTAGTTTTCCGGAATGTCCGGAACGCTTGGGAATCTACCCGGTGGTAGATAGTGCCGATTGGGTGAATCGTTTATTGACCATAGGTATCAAGACCATCCAGTTACGCTTAAAACAAACGGATAATGCTTTTCTCAAGGCAGAGATTGCCAGCGCGGTGGATATCTCTCATCAACATAGTGATATTCAGTTTTTTGTGAACGATCACTGGCGTATGGCGATTGATAGCGGCGCTTATGGAGTACATCTGGGGCAAGAAGATTTGCACGATGCCGATTTACTGGAAATCGAAAATGCCGGATTGCGATTGGGGATTTCAACCCATTCCTATTGGGAACTGGCCAGAGCCTTAGCGGTAAACCCTAGTTATATTGCATTAGGTCCCATTTTCGAAACAGACAGCAAACAGATGCCGTGGCAACCACAAGGGTTTGATCGGTTAGCTGAGTGGATACGCTTATTAGATGGGCATACGCCGCTGGTTGCCATTGGCGGGATTGATCTGCCACGAGCCAAAGAATTACATAAAACCGGTGTGGGTTCGGTGGCGATGATTTCTGCAATAACCAAGGCAACTGATTATCAACAAGTCACGCGTGAGTTACTAGCTCTATGGGGTTGTTCAGCGAATTAAACGTAATTCCGTACGACGATTTTTAGCGCGGCCATCAGGTGTTTTATTGCTCGCAATAGGCTTGTTATCACGGTAAGAATGGCTCTCGATAATGGCTTCATCGATTTCAGCTTGCTCTATCAAAAAGGTTTTGACCACTTGTGCTCGATTGTCTGATAGCTCGGTATTCAGTTCTCTGCGACCAAAGCTATCTGTGTGAGACTCAATGATAATACGCGAGATACTGTCATCCACTTTCAGGTATTCGGCCAAACGTTTCATCCGTTGTGAAGCGCTGTTATCGAGAATGGCTTTTTCCGATTCAAAATACACATTGAATTGCTGTAAATCGTTAAAGCTATCCGGGTGCATTTTGTCTGAACATTCCTGAAATTCGCGCATAGCTGGCAGGAACTGCACATTGGATAAAATCACGCTGACTGGTTGAATGCTGCTTTGCGAGGCATATTGCAATTGAACGAACTGACCTTGTTGCAATGCCGCTAAGGCTTTTCTTGCCGCATTGCCTTCCACCTTAAATTCTCGCTGACCATAGGTGACGGGTAGTGTCATTAATTTTTGGCTGAATTCATCGAATTGCCAAGGCGTATTAGTGATCATCAGTTCGGCGGTTTCTTGAGAAGCGGGATGATCTGTTGTTGAAATCAAAAGCTGCAGCGGCTCACCATTTTCACGATGAAAAATGGTTTCACCAAAATCAGTGACTTCATGACGTAACGTGCATGAAAGCGGGGAGTCTTCAGTTTGCCATTTTGCTTCGTGTACAGCAGATTGATAAACCGTGTCAGCGACAGCGGGGGAGGCAAATAATATAAACAGTAAAAACTTCATCAGTACTGGATCACGCTATGAACACTGGTGTTGGGGAGCATCGAACGACCATTCAAAGCGGTAATTTCAAGTAAAAACGCACAGGCAACAACATTTCCGCCCAATAACTGAATCAACTCACAACTCGCTTTAGCGGTTCCGCCAGTGGCGAGGACATCGTCAACAATAAGAATGTTGTCTTCTTCTGCTACGGCATCTGCATGAATTTCCAGACTGGTTTCACCGTATTCTAATTGGTATTCGACTTTGTGTGTGGTGTGAGGAAGTTTGCCTGGTTTGCGCAGGGGAATGAAACCAACCCCTAACATTGATGCCGCTAAAGAGCCAAAAATAAATCCTCGGGCTTCCATCCCAGCGACGGCAGTTATATTGCTATTTCGATAAGGGAAGATGAGTAATTCGACGGCTTGACGCAGTAAGACTGGGTCTTGCATTAATGGAGTGATGTCTTTGAATAAAATACCAGGTTCGGGAAAATCTGCGATATCGCGGATCTTGTTTTTTATCTCGTCCATCTGACGCCTAAATTATTTGAGAAGGGATGGTCACCACCAGTATTATAACGACACCAATTACAAGATCTGTAATGCAATTTTCCAGAAATCTTTAGGAGTACAACATTTCGTGATTCACAGATGGCAGAGAGCGTTAGTTTTTGTTCTGTTCAGTTTTTTGACCGGTTGTTTCGGTTTTGGCGGTGGGGATAAAGCGGCGGAAAATCTAGAGCCGCGTTTTTATATTGTTGATGTTGACCGGGGCAATGTCGCCGCGGAATTTGCCAGCAATCGCGTATTACGGATCAAACCAATCCGCATTGCACCGCATTATCGCACCGAGAATATTGTGTTTCGCATTGGTGAAAATGAGTATCAACCACAGACAGGCCATTTATTGCTAACGGATCCACAAGTGATGTTCACTTCTCAATTGCAACGCTGGCTATCTAAAAGTGGTTTATTCAGTGATGTTATTACCGATGAATCACAACCAGCCGATTTAGTACTGGAAGCTGCTGTGACCAAATTTTATGGTGATGACCGATCTGAGTATCCGCCGCAAGCTGTTCTAGAAATGCAGTTCTTTATGAGTCCAGGTGACGCAGACCGCAGCAAGATGTTGTTTCAAACTGGTTTCCGCGTCGATGCTTCCATTGATCAAACCACACCGCAAACCGTTGTAACCGGCTGGCAAAATGCACTCGAAGAAATTCTCGCGACTTTGGAGCAGGATTTAAGCGATTATTTTAATAAAGCTGGTACACCCTAGCAGTATCTTATAAACGTGCAGGAAATCGCTCAGAGTGGTAGCATTACTCCTTTGTTACGATTAGCTTCTGTTCGAGTTTTCTCAGCAATTTTTTTTGCCTGAAACTTCAACAAGCTAGGCTTGCTTTTGTTCATTTTGGAAGAATATTAAATGTCTGAGATTGCTCTGGAACTGGACTCGATCAGTATCGAAGATGAAATGAAACAGTCCTACCTCGATTACGCAATGAGCGTTATCGTAGGACGCGCCTTACCGGATGTCCGGGACGGCCTGAAACCTGTTCACCGTCGTGTTTTATATGCCATGCGTGAATTAGGCAATAGCTGGAACAGCCCATACAAAAAATCTGCTCGTATCGTCGGTGACGTTATCGGTAAATATCACCCACATGGTGATACTGCGGTATATGACACGATGGTACGTATGGCTCAGCCATTCTCAATGCGTTACATGCTGGTTGATGGTCAAGGTAACTTTGGTTCAGTTGATGGTGATCCGCCTGCCGCGATGCGTTACACCGAAGTGCGTATGGCAAAAATCGCTCATGAGATGCTTGCCGATCTGGACAAAGAAACAGTCGATTTCACAGCTAACTATGATGAATCCGAGTCAGAACCATCAGTTCTTCCAACGCGATTCCCAGCATTATTAGTAAATGGTTCATCCGGTATTGCCGTGGGTATGGCGACCAATATTCCACCGCATAATCTGACTGAAATTCTTAATGCCTGTATCGCAATTATCGATGATCCGAGTGTCACTACTCGTGATCTGATGGAATTTGTGCCGGGTCCTGACTTTCCAACTGCCGGTATTATCAATGGTGCTAACGGTATTGCTGAAGCATACGAAACCGGCCGTGGCCGTGTTTACATGCGTGCTCGCGCCGAAATCGAAACCAATGAAGCGACTGGACAGCAAAGTATCATCGTTCATGAATTGCCATATCAAGTAAACAAAGCCCGTTTGCTGGAAAAAATTGCCGAACTGGTTAAAGAGAAAAAAATCGAAGGTATTTCTGCTCTGCGTGATGAGTCGGATAAGGACGGTATGCGCATGGTAGTGGTCATCAAACGTGGTGACGTACCAGAAGTGATTCTGAATAACCTGTATCAGCAAACCCAGTTACAAACAGTGTTTGGTATCAATATGGTGGCGATCGTTGATGGTCAACCACGTACATTGGGCCTGAAACCAATCCTTGAAGCTTTTATTCGTCATCGCCGTGAAGTGGTTACCCGTCGTTCGATTTATGAACTACGTAAAGCGCGTGAACGTGCTCATATATTGGAAGGTTTGGCGACAGCCCTGGCCAACATCGATGAAGTTATTGAGCTAATTAAAGCGTCACCAAGCCCGTCTGAAGCCAGAGAAGCATTGTTGGCTCAAGGCTGGCGTAGTGAAATGATTCTGGAAATGCTCGGCGCGGCCGGTGCACAAGCTTCACGTCCAGAAGATTTAGCGGCCCAGTTCGGCCTGGTTGACGGTCAATATTATTTATCTCCAGTGCAAGCTCAAGCCATTTTGGATATGCGTCTGCATAGATTGACTGGCTTGGAACAAGACAAAATCCTGCAGGAATACCGCGAAGTTCTCGATGCAATCCGCGACTTGCTGGCTATCCTGAGTGACCCTGACAATCTGATGGCTGTTATCCGTGGTGAGTTGGTAGCGATTAATGATGAATACGGTGATAACCGTCGTACCGAAATTCTGGATACACATCTTGATTTAACCTTAGAAGATCTGATCACTGAAGAAGAAATGGTGGTTACGCTATCGCATGCGGGCTACGCCAAAACGCAACAGTTAGATACCTATCAAGCGCAACGTCGTGGTGGTAAGGGCAAAGCAGCAACCTCAATGAAAGATGAAGATTTCATTGAACATCTGTTTATAGCCAACACCCATGACACTTTATTGTGCTTCTCCAGCGCCGGTAAGGTTTACTGGAAGAAAGTCTATGAATTACCACAAGGCGGTCGTACTGCACGTGGTAAACCAATTGTGAACTTATTGCCGTTAGATGAAGGCGAACGCATTAATGCGGTATTGCCGATTCGTGAGTTTGAAGCTGATAAATTTATCTTTATGGCAACTGCTAGCGGTACTGTTAAGAAAACACCTTTAGTGGATTATTCACGTCCAAGAGCCAACGGTATTATTGCCGTCGATCTGAAAGACGATGACAAACTGGTTGGCGTAGCGTTAACCGATGGCGAATCTGATGTCATGTTGTTCAGCAGCAACGGTAAAGTTATTCGTTTCCCTGAAACTGATGTCCGTTCTATGGGCCGTGTTTCACGTGGTGTTCGTGGTATGCGTTTAGCGGATGGTGAACAGATTATTTCGTTGATCATTGCTCAACAGGAAGGTGCGATTTTGACGGCAACCGAATTTGGTTACGGCAAACGTACTAACCTCGAAGAATATCGTGTACAAGGTCGTGGCGGTCAGGGCATTATCTCGATTCAGACTTCAGCGCGTAACGGCCAAGTAGTTGGTGCGGTACAAGTGTGTGAAGAAGATCAAATCATGTTGATTACCAACGGCGGTACGCTGGTTCGTACACCAGTTAAACATGTCTCATTAGTAGGACGTAATACGCAGGGTGTGCGTCTGATTAATCTGAGTAATGATGAGAAACTGGTAGGTTTAGAACGCGTCATTGAAGACGAAAACGAAGAAGTTGATATTGACGACTTGCCACATACCGATGATTTAACAGAAGAATAAGCAATTTGAGAGCCTATAATTTTAGTGCCGGCCCAGCTATGCTGCCGGACGATGTAATGCTGACTGCACAACAGGAAATGTTGGATTGGCGTGGTACTGGTATGTCGGTGATGGAAATGAGTCACCGTGGTCCGGAATACACTTCAATTGCAGAGCAGGCTGAAGCCGATTTGCGTGATTTGATGGGTATTTCGGATGACTATGCCGTGCTGTTTTTGCAGGGCGGTGCGTCCAGCCAGTTTTCGATGATTCCTATGAATTTGCTGCATGGACACACCCATGCAGATTATTTGAATACCGGTGCCTGGTCTGAAAAAGCCATTACAGAAGCACAGCGTTATACGAATGTAAATGTTGTGGCGGATGCCAAGCCATCACATTACCGTACGATTCCTGATATAGCTGATTGGCAGTTATCCGATAATCCTGCTTATGTGCATTACACACCGAATGAAACGATTCATGGCTTGGAGTTTGCTGAAATTCCCGAAGTAGGGGATGCGACGTTAGTTGCCGATATGTCTTCTACCATTTTATCTCGCCCATGTGATGTCAATCGATTTGGGTTGATTTATGCTGGTGCACAGAAAAATATTGGGCCTGCAGGTTTATGTATTGTTATCGTTCGTAAAGATTTAATGGGTAAAACCTTGCCGGGTACACCGGTGATGTTTGATTACAAAATCCATGCAGATAACGGTTCAATGTATAACACGCCAGCCACTTATAGTTGGTACCTGGCTGGGCTGGTGTTTCAGTGGTTGAAACAACAGGGCGGTTTGCAGGGAATGGCGGAAATCAATCAACGCAAAGCAGCTAAACTGTATGCTGCGATTGATGGCAGTGATTTTTATGCTAACCCAGTGGATGTGCGTTACCGTTCATGGATGAATATTCCATTTACCTTAGCGAACAGCGACTTGGATAAACAGTTTCTCGCCGATGCCGCCAAAGAAGGCTTATTAACACTTAAAGGCCATCGGGATTTGGGTGGAATGCGAGCAAGCATATACAATGCAATGCCGGAAGCCGGTGTAGATAAATTGATCTGGTTTATGTCTGAATTTGAGCGCAGGTTTGGTTAAACATGTCCGAGAAACAAGCACTTCAAGCCGTTCGTGAACAGATTGATAAAGTCGACAAGCAATTACAGAATTTATTAAACGAACGGACTGCGCTTGCGCATCAGGTTGCTGAAATTAAACAGCAATCAGGCGAACAAGCCGATTTTTATCGGCCTGAACGTGAAGCAATGATTTTACGTCAGGTAATGGAGCGTAATACTGGCCCATTATCCGATAAAGAAATGGCAAGATTATTCCGGGAAATCATGTCTGCGTGTCTGGCAGCAGAAAAACCATTAACAATCGCTTATCTTGGACCGGAAGGCTCGTTTACTCAGGCTGCCGCTTTAAAACATTTCGGTGGTTCCGCCGAGCTTCATCCAGTGAGCACGATTGCCAACGTTTTCAGTGCCGTTGAAACGGAATATGCTTGTTACGGTGTGGTGCCGGTGGAAAATTCTACTGAAGGCATGGTCAATCATACGCTAGATAGATTTGTCAGTTCGCCGCTTAAAATTAACGGCGAAGTGACCTTGCCTATACATCACTATTTGTTGAGCAATGCGTCGCAATTGTCTGATGTTAAAAAGGTTTATGCGCATCCACAAGCACTTGCACAATGTCGTCAATGGTTAGGCGATCAATTATCACATGCAGAATTATTTCCATTAGACAGTAACTCGGAAGCCGCCAAACGAGTGGCCCAAATGGATGAAAGTTGTGCGGCGATTGCCGCTAGCACAGCAGCCGAAATTTATGGATTGAAAGTTCTGGCCAACAACATTGAAGATGAAGCGGGAAACACTACGCGGTTTCTGGTGATAGGCCGTCAGCATGTCGGTCCATCAGGTGTTGATAAGACGGCATTACTGGTTTCAACCAAAAATAAACCTGGTGCGTTACAAAACTTACTTAAACCTTTGGCTGACAAAGGCATTAGTATGAGTAGAATTGAATCAAGACCATCACGTAAAGGCATCTGGGAATACGTGTTTTTTATTGATATTGATGGTCATTGTCAGGATCCGACCGTTGCCAGCGCATTAAATGAACTGGAGTCGGAATCTTCCGTTTTCCGTGTTTTAGGTTCTTATCCAAAGGCTGTGTTGTAAATGACCAAATTGGTATTAGCCAATCCAAGAGGTTTTTGTGCCGGAGTAGACCGCGCTATTGAAATCGTTGAGCGTGCGTTGGAACTGTTCGGCGCGCCGATCTATGTTCGCCATGAAGTAGTTCACAATCGCACAGTGGTTGAAGATCTGCGTAATAAAGGTGCGATTTTCATAGAAGAATTATCAGATGTGCCAGATAACAGCACATTGATTTTCAGTGCGCACGGCGTTTCAAAAGCAGTACAAGAGGAAGGCAAATTACGTGGTCTGAAAGTGTTTGATGCAACGTGTCCGTTGGTGACCAAAGTTC
Source organism: Methylophaga sp. (assembly GCF_048266885.1). GTDB lineage: Bacteria > Pseudomonadota > Gammaproteobacteria > Nitrosococcales > Methylophagaceae > Methylophaga. Next base: position 20,326 of record NZ_JBLWYR010000006.1, on the reverse strand, counting down.
ACCTTGAAGTAGCCAAACATGAAAAAGTCGCTCGTGAATGTATTCTAATTGGACACGCTGGCCATCCAGAGGTGGAAGGCACAATGGGCCAATACACTTCTGATCCAACAGCAATGTATTTGGTTGAATCACCGGAAGATGTGGCTAAATTAACGGTGAATGATCCTGATAATTTGTCATTTGTGACCCAGACAACCTTATCGGTTGACGATACCAAACTGGTTATTGATGCATTGCGTGAACGTTTTCCAAACATCATCGGACCGGGCAAGGATGACATTTGTTATGCCACACAGAATCGCCAGGATGCGGTAAAAAAATTGGCTGAAAGTTGTGATTTAGTGTTGGTTGTGGGGTCAGTGAATAGCTCAAACTCTAATCGACTCAAAGAGTTAGCAACTAAACTTGGTACAGAAGCTTATCTTATCGATAATGCTGATGAAATTAATGCTGACTGGTTAAAAGACAAACAAAATATTGGCTTGACGGCGGGTGCTTCAGCGCCGGAAACACTAGTTCAAGCTGTGGTTGAAAAACTGAAAATATTGGGAGTTGATGCTGTCACTGAAGATAAAGGTCAGATTGAAAACATAGCTTTCTCTTTACCCAAAGCGCTTAAAGTGGATATCTCCAGCCTCAGAAAATCAACATAAGGACAGCCATGCCCTTTCTGCCGGTATTTTTGTGGACCGACATTCTGATTTTTCTACTGCTAGCTGTTATCACAGCAGGCATATTTTACCTTCGTAGCAAACCGCATTTACGCGCTCCTTGGATAATGGTGATGCAACGTAAACGTGGCGTTATCTCCGTTATTATTCTATTAACCTACGTCAGTATTGGCTTTTTAGATTCATTACATTTTCGAACAGCTATAGCGACACAAGATAATAAACAACAGCATTATTCAACTGAAGTGCTTAGCGTGCTTGATTGGCTAGTCACACCCATCCGCACTCAAGTAGAAAAAACTTATTCCGCACCGTTTGCTACCCATTTATTTGTCAAAGAAATGCAAGTTGTTCAGAGTGGGCAATTGGAATACAGCTACCCACCATTACGTTATTCAGGACAACATTTACAGAGTGAAAATGAAAAATGGGGTGATGTGGCTAATATTGTGGCAAACAGCACTATTACAGCAGTTTTGTTCACAGTATTGCTGATTGCTTTTTATATCTTTTATAGAAAAATTCGTTATCAATATAACGCTTTCGCTGAAGCAAAACGTTTGATGCGTGGTGAATCCGAATATCCCATTCGTACCTTTTATTTGATGATTTTTCTGCTTAGCTGGCTGGGCATCACGTTAGTGATGCTCAGTCAGTATTATCATGTGTTTGGTACCGATAAAGTTGGACAAAGCGTTTTGTATCAAGCGTTGAAAAGTATTCGAACCGGTCTGGCGATTGGCACATTGACTACATTAGTTATGTTGCCTATGGCTATTTTCTTGGGTATCAGTGCTGGCTATTTTAGAGGCTGGATTGATGATGTTATTCAGTACATTTACACCACCTTAAATTCTATTCCCGGTGTGTTGTTAATCGCGGCAGCGGTTTTAATGCTGCAGGTATATATGAACACACATCCAGAAAATTTTGCCACTATCGCTGAGCGGGCTGATATACGTTTACTCTTTTTATGTTTGATTCTTGGTGTGACCAGCTGGACAGGTTTATGTCGAATCCTGCGAGGTGAGACACTGAAATTACGTGAAGCTGAATATGTTCTGGCTGCCCGTTCGCTAGGGGTAAGCAGTTTTAGTATTCTGCATCGACATATCCTGCCAAATCTGATGCATATCGTGTTAATTACCGTCGTGCTTGATTTTAGTGGCTTGGTGTTAGCTGAAGCCGTGCTTTCTTATGTTGGGGTAGGAGTCGATCCTTCCATGATCAGCTGGGGCAATATGATCAATAGTGCCAGACTAGAGATGGCACGCGAGCCGGTGGTCTGGTGGTCATTAACTGCTGCCTTTATTTCGATGTTTATGTTGGTATTGGCGGCGAATTTATTTGCCGATGTGGTGCGTGATGCATTTGATCCAAGAATGCAGGCTGCACGATGAAAACACCGACATTATTGGAAGTTAATGGACTTAAAACCTGGTTTTCCAGCAAAGACCAGCCCTTTAGAGCGGTTGATGGTATCGACTTTTCTATTCGACAAGGCGAGACATTTGCCTTATTGGGAGAATCCGGCTGTGGTAAATCCATTAGCGCCTTGTCTTTATTACGCTTGAATCCTTACCCGGCCAGTAAAATTGTGGCAGGCGAAATCAAGCTAAATGGATTGGATTTACTGAAACTTTCTGAAGCCGAGATGGAACGAGTTCGAGGCAGACGCGTTGCCATGATTTTTCAAGAGCCTCAAAGCTCATTGAATCCGGTATTAACAATCGGTCAGCAAATTGGCGAAACCTTACGCTGGCATTTCAAATTATCAACACAAGATATTCAGCAACGTAGTGTGAGCTTATTAGATTCTGTTGGTATTCCAGACCCAGAAAGACGTTTGAAAGAATACCCACATCAAATGTCTGGCGGCATGAAGCAACGCGTGATGATCGCCATGGCATTGGCCGGTGAACCAGAATTATTGATTGCTGATGAACCCACCACCGCATTGGATGTGACCATTCAGGCCCAGATACTGGATTTACTCAAACAAATTCAGCGTGATACGGGCATGGCAATTTTACTGATTACCCATGATTTAGGTGTGGCAGCACAAATGGCTGATCAGGTTGCTGTAATGTATGCCGGGCAAATAGTTGAACAGGCTGATCGTGAAACCTTCTTTGCCAATCCTCAACATCCCTATGCCCAAAAGTTATTTGAAGCTTTACCCAGTGAGCAAAAAAGAGATCAGCGCTTAACTGTAATCAAAGGCAGTGTACCTCCGTTAAATCAGAACTTTATCGGTTGCAGATTTGCCGATCGTTGTGATTATGCATGGGACCACTGTCATCAACATGAACCGTTATGGATTGCTACTAATGATACTGGGGTGCGTTGTCATTTATACGATTCCTCAGTGCCATCATCGCAAACAAAAGCGGTTAAATCGCGCCATGCTTCACATTTGTCTGATGTGGTTCCCTCACAGATCCATGCACTTGATGTCAGAGGGTTAAAGGTTCATTTTCCCATTCGTAAGGGTATCTTTCAGCGACAAGTAGGACAGGTTAAAGCGGTAGATGGGGTAAACCTCACATTGCATAACGCTGAAACGCTAGCTTTAGTCGGAGAGTCAGGTTGTGGTAAAACCACCGTCGGTAAAGGTATTTTACAGCTGGTGAAGGTGACCGCAGGTGAAGTGCGTTTTCAGGGGAAAGTTTTAAATCGACTCTCTCAACATGAATTAAAACCTTATCGCGGTCAGTTACAGATCATTTTTCAGGATCCGTTTTCGTCGATGAATCCTCGGATGACGGTTGAGCAGATTATTGAAGAAGCGATAAGTGCAACCAAGTTTCGAAAAGATCCAGCGGCCATGTCTAAATACGTCGATTCATTACTTGAACGCGTTGGTCTGAGAGCCGATATTCGTCATCGTTATCCACATGAATTTTCCGGTGGACAACGCCAACGGATTTGTATTGCTCGCGCCTTAGCAACGGAACCTGAAGTTATTGTTTGTGATGAACCCACCAGTGCTTTAGACGTATCGGTTCAAGCGCAAATTCTTAACTTACTACGTGATATTCAGCACGAATTTGGCCTGTCATATTTATTTATTACCCATAATATCGGTGTAGTGGATTATTTGGCGCATCGTGTTGCTGTGATGTATCTGGGTAGAATAGTGGAGCAAGGAACCCGTCAGCAGGTATTAGACTCAGCTAAACATCCTTACACGCAGGCTTTACTTGCAGCCGTACCCGAGATTGGTAAGCAGCAGCTGCAAGTGGCTGTTAAAGGTGAATTGCCTTCGCCAGCCAATCCACCCAAAGGATGTCATTTTCATCAACGCTGTCCGCAGGTGATGCCAATCTGTCATGAGCATTATCCACCGACTACGTTATTGGAAAATGGCCATCAGGTTAATTGTTTTTTATATGAAGAGAATGACAATGGACAAACAAACACAAACAGAACTTGAAGCTGCCGCATTTCGCCGCTTAATCGCGCATCTGCAGGAACGTAAGGATGTGCAGAATATTGATTTGATGAATTTAGCTGGGTTTTGTCGTAACTGCCTGTCTAAATGGTATCTGGCTGCTGCAGAACAGCAGGGTGTTGAAATGGACTACGATGCTGCGCGTGAGCATGTCTACGGTATGTCTTATGATGAGTGGAAACAGAAGTATCAGAAATAAAAGTCTGTGAACGCTGGCGTGATTATTTGCTCGCGTTATCTCTCAATTGTGCTGCTAAATCCTTGACGGCTTGATCAATCATCACAGTATGTTTCCTTGGCATTAGTCGAAGACTGCTTATAGTGGTTCTGAGTTGCCTAATATAATGTCGACAATTGTGGCAAAGAAATAAATGTAGTTTAAAAGCCATGCGTTGCCGCATGGACAAGTTTTTGTCCAGGTAGTCACTTGCCATTGCTTCGATGTCACGGCATTTGAGCATGTTAATTATTTTCCTGATAGTGTTGAATTTGTTGATGGATCGCAGACCGTGCACGATGCAACAACACTCTAGCATTAGACGCAGAGATGCCCAGAATGTTACAAATTTCCGGCATTGTCTCGTCTTGCAAATCGTATAACGTCAATATAGCTTGTTGCTGTGGTGGCAGTTGTTCAAAGGCCTGATGAATAATTTCACTTAGCTGATGATTAGCAACGATGGCTTCAGGTGTATCAATATCCCATTGTGAAATATGCTCTCGCCAATGGCCGGTGTGATCAAAACGTTCATCTGACTCACTTTGTTGCCAATTTTCATCCAATGAAACCTGCCGTTTTTCTCTACGCAATCTAGTTTTGGCGGCATTGGCGGTGATCTGTATCAACCATGTTTGCAAGCTGCTGCGACCTGCAAATTCTCCCAATGAACGTATGGCTGATAGCCAGGCATCCTGCACAATTTCTTCAGCAAATGCTTCACCGATAATCGCTTTGGCAATGGTCAACATTCGTTGATGATGCAAGGCTACGGTCATTTCAAATGCAGAGGATTTGCCAGCAAGCATGCCTTCAATTAATTGTTCATCAGACAGTATTTTCTGCGGCTCCGCTAATTTGCTCATGCTGGTAAATAAATCCTGCATTTGGTGATATGAATTCCAAGATGAGTGCATCGCGCTCATTTTTTCAAACACATTAATAATGGATGTGACTTTGGCATACAAGAAAAAATATTGCTATGGCAAGCAAAATCGGTGGATCGAGACAATTTAACAATTGTTTGTAACAAATTAATGCCTCGTCAGTCTATCTTAGCAAGCTGGTTCTGATGGACTGGTTGACTACGAGACTAAATATAAGGATTTTCAACATGGCTATGAACAAAAAAACTTCAATTGCATTGGCTGCAAGCGCAGCAATGACCGCAGGTCTAGCTTTATCACCTATGGTTGCTGCCGATACCGCTAATCCATTCCAATCTTCTGAATTAACGAATGGTTATATGCAATTGGCAAAACATCACGAAGAAGGCAAATGTGGTGAAGCTAAGTGTGGCGACGAAATGAAAGATAAAGAAGCCAAATGCGGTGAAGATATGAAAGGTGCTGAAGGCAAATGTGGCGAAGAAAGCAAAAAAGAAGGTGAAGGTAAGTGTGGCGAAGCCAAATGTGGCAATAAATAAGTTATCAGCCATTTAGTAGGTATAACAAAAAAACAGGGGCTTATGCCCCTGTTTTTCCTCAAAGGGACATCGTTATGATTCAGTGGGTCATAAAATTACAGCGGATTTTGCACATTACACTTAACGTGGATTTTTTAGCCCCTTTGTTATTGAGAGCTTACTTGATACCGGTTTTCTGGGTAGCTGCCAATAACAAGTGGAATCCATTTAATTCTGAGAGTTCATTACAAAACACCATTGATTGGTTTGCCAATCCTGATTGGGGATTGGGTTTGCCATTTCCCGAATTACTGGCCTATATGGCTTGGGGTGCTGAATATTTCGGTGCCATTTTATTGTTAGTCGGGTTGGCAGTGCGTTGGATCAGTATTCCATTAATGGTCACCATGCTGGTTGCTGCGTTCAGTGTGCATTGGAAAAATGGCTGGCAGGCTATTCATGATCCGATGAGTGCGTTTGCTGCTGAAAATGCAGTTGAAGCAATAGAGCGACTGGATCGTGCCAAATCCATTTTGCAAGAACATGGAAATTATAGTTGGCTAACGGAACATGGCAGCTTTGTTGTACTCAATAATGGTATTGAGTTTGCCGCAACCTATTTTGTGATGTTGCTGGCATTGTTTTTTATTGGAGCGGGTCGATACATCAGTGTCGATTACTGGTTAGCTAAACGTTATATGCCAAATGAGGTGAATCATGTGGATTCGTAAAAAACATTCTTGGGACATTCCTGAATCCGAAGTCACTGATTATCAGGTCTATTTGAATCGTCGACAATTTATCAACGGTGCCGCTGGTTTGGCAGCAGCAACTGCGATGCCTTTGAGTTTTGCTGCTAAAGCACCGACCGGTGAAGCCTTTGCTGATTTAGCAAAAAGTGACTTTTCCACAGAAGAAAAGCTTACTACGTACGAATCTATCACTACCTACAATAATTTTTATGAATTTGGCACAAGCAAGGAATCACCTTCTGCTTTAGCGGCCGACTTCCCCGATCGCAGCGAACCTTGGATGGTCACCATTGATGGTGAGTGTGACAAACCTGGGCAGTATGACTATAACGAATTGATAAAAACCCAGAACCTTGAAGAGCGGATTTACCGTTTACGTTGTGTCGAAGGTTGGTCAATGGTCATCCCTTGGGTTGGTTTTCCTTTAGCTGATCTTTTAAAACAAGCTCAACCCAACTCCAAAGCCAAGTTTGTCGAATTCACAACGTTATTTGATCCCGAACAAATGCCGGGCCAGCGTCGTCAAGTGCTGCAGTGGCCTTATCTTGAAGGCCTGCGAATGGATGAAGCGATGCATCCATTAACGCTAATGGCTGTTGGGTTATATGGACGCGAGATGCCTGGGCAGAATGGCGCACCGATTCGTTTGGTTGTGCCTTGGAAATATGGTTTTAAAAGTATCAAATCGATTGTGCGAATTCGCTTTGTTGAAAAAATGCCGTTAACGGCTTGGGTACAAGCCAATGCCGGGGAATATGGTTTTTATTCTAATGTGAACCCTGACGTCAATCATCCACGCTGGAGCCAAAGTCGAGAAAGACGCATTGGCGAGTTCCTCAAACGTGAAACGCTCATGTTTAATGGCTATGGTGAAGAAGTGGCCGAGTTATATACCGGTATGGATTTGAAACGCTATTTTTGATGGCAAAAATGATTACAAAGTTAAAAGTGCTGGTCTTCGGTATTTGTTTATTACCGCTTATATGGCTTAGCTATGCCTTGCTAACCGATCAATTGGGTGCCAATCCAATTGAGGCCATAACCCGTGAGACTGGGGTATGGGCATTACGTTTTATCATCGTGACATTGTTGATATCACCATTACGCAAACTAACAGGAAGGAATGAATTTATCCGCTTCAGGCGGATGCTTGGCTTGTTTGCCTTTTTTTATGCCAGTGTGCACATGCTTTTGTATCTTGGACTGGATCAGTTTTTTGATGTGCAGGAAATCTGGTTGGATATTATCAAACGTCCCTTTATAACCATTGGTTTTATCAGCTTTATCCTGCTTATTCCGTTAACAATTACCTCCACCGATAAAATGATAAAACGCCTTGGCGGGCGTCGCTGGAAAAAACTGCACTACTTAATTTATCTGATTGTCGTGCTTTCTTGTTTGCATTTTTATATGCTGGTCAAGCAAGATAAAACAGAGCCGTTAATTTATCTGTTGATTGTTTTGCTGTTACTGGGATTTAGGGTGCTTGGCCAGCGTCGGCGTCATCAAGTAGCGGGTTCCTAAAGCCAAATTATTTGGCATTTACGGCTTTTTATCCGTAATAAATATTTCCACAAGGTTTTGATTTTCTTGCCAGAATGGCGCTGTATCAGGCTTTTGTCGTTGTGCCAGAGTGCCAATTAAACAAAAACTGTTACAATGTGCGGCTGTAATTTATCGCGTTGAGATTTAAGAAGGTATATATGACTGATTTTGTCGATCACGATCCACAAGAAACGCAAGAATGGTTGGACGCTCTCGAGTCTGTGCTTGAAGCGGCCGGTGACGAAAAAGCCCATTACATTATTGAAAAACTCATTGATAAGGCCCGCCGCAGCGGTGTAAACCTGCCTTACAGTGCTAATACCGCATACGTAAATACCATTCCGGTGGATCAACAGGAACGCATTCCTGGTGATCAGGCAATGGAGCAGAAGCTCAGATCGTATATCCGTTGGAACGCGATGGCGATGGTGGTCAAAGCCAATATGAAACCCGGCGCTGTCGGTGGACATATTGCCAGCTTCTCATCAGCGGCAACGCTTTATGATGTCGGTTTCAATCACTTCTATAGAGGTGATGATCATGAAGAAGGCGCCGATATGGTGTTTGTTCAAGGACACTCATCACCAGGTATTTATGCCCGCTCTTTTCTCGAAGGTCGACTGACCGAAGAACAATTAGATAACTTCCGTTTTGAAGTGGATGGAAAAGGTCTTTCATCTTACCCACATCCATGGTTGATGCCAGATTACTGGCAGTTCCCAACAGTTTCCATGGGCCTTGGTCCAATTCTGTCTATCTACCAAGCTCGTTTCATGAAGTACATGCATCATCGTGAAATTGCCAAAACAGCTGGTCGTCATGTATGGGCTTATCTTGGTGATGGGGAGATGGATGAACCAGAATCATTAGGCGCGATCAGCTTGGCCGGTCGTGAAAAACTCGACAACCTGATTTTTGTCGTGAACTGCAATCTACAACGACTTGATGGTCCGGTGCGTGGTAACGGCAAAATTATTCAAGAACTAGAAGCTTTGTTCCGTGGAGCTGGCTGGAATGTATTAAAAGTTATCTGGGGCAGCGGTTGGGATCAACTGTTGGCACGGGATACAGACGGCTGGTTGCTGAAACGCATGGAAGAGGTGGTTGACGGCGAATACCAGAATTACAAAGCCAAAGATGGCGCTTATGTGCGTAAGCATTTCTTTGGTAAATATCCAGAATTACTGGATATGGTTTCAGATATGACGGATGAAGATATCTGGCACTTGAGCCGTGGTGGCCATGATCCACGTAAGATTTATGCTGCTTATAAACAAGCAGTAGATCATGTCGGCCAACCTACGGTGATCCTGGCAAAAACAGTTAAAGGTTATGGACTGGGCCTGGCGGGTGAAGGTCAGAACACCACGCATCAACAGAAGAAAATGGAACTGGAGCATATGAAACGCTTCCGTGATCGTTTCAATATTCCTGTTCCAGACGATGAAATCGAAGAAATTCCTTACATCAAACTTGATGATGACAGTGCAGAGAAAAAATACCTGCTGGAACGTCGTAAGGAATTAGGCGGTTTTATTCCAAAACGTAATCACAATGCACCTGCACTGGAAATTCCTCCGCTCAGCATTTTTGATGCAGTACTTAAAGACAGTGGTGATCGTGAGTTATCCACCACAATGGCTTTTGTACGTGTATTAACGGCTTTAATCCGTGACAAAAAAATCGGCAAAAATATTGTGCCAATCGTACCGGATGAAGCACGTACCTTTGGGATGGAAGGCTTGTTCCGTTCTATCGGTATCTATTCTTCATCTGGTCAGAAGTACGAACCAGAAGATTCGGGCAAAGTCATGTGGTATCGCGAAGATACTAAAGGCCAGATCCTCGAAGAAGGCATTAATGAAGCTGGTGCTATGTCAGAGTGGATTTCTGCAGCCACGGCTTACTCCAATTACAACGTTAATATGGTGCCGTTCTACATCTATTACTCGATGTTCGGTTTCCAACGTGTAGGTGATTTGTGCTGGTTAGCTGGTGATATTCAGGCCAAAGGCTTCCTCCTTGGTGGTACCGCAGGTCGCACAACATTAAACGGTGAAGGTCTGCAACATCAGGATGGACACAGTCTGATTTTGGCCAACACTATTCCAAATTGCCTGAGCTACGATCCAACCTATGCCTATGAGATGGCGGTTATCGTGCATGAAGGTATGCACCGGATGTATGAGAGACAGGAAAGCGTGTTTTATTACATCACCGCGATGAATGAAAACTATACTCATCCGGCAATGCCTGAAGGTGTGGAAGAGGGCATCATTAAAGGTCTGTATCAGCTTAAAGCGGGTGGCAAACACAAAGTTAAAGCGCAACTAATCGGCAGTGGCACGATCCTGCGTGAAGTGGAAGCGGCTGCTGAAATGCTTGAGAAAGACTGGAATGTCTCTGCCAATGTGTGGAGTGCGACCAGTGTGAATGAGCTGGTGCGTGACGGTATGGATGTGGATCGTTTTAACCGTCTGCATCCAACTGCTGAGAAGAAAACCAGCTATATTTCACAATGCCTTGATGATCAAGATGGCGTTGTGGTTGCTTCAACAGATTATATGCGTCTGTATGCAGAACAATTACGTCCCTGGATCAAACAACGTTATGTTGTCCTTGGTACTGATGGTTTTGGTCGCAGTGATACCCGTGAGAGATTGCGTAGCTTCTTTGAAGTGGATCGTTATCATGTGGTTGTTGCGACGCTCAGTGCGCTGGCTGATGAAGGCAGTATTAAATACGATGTGGTCGCAAAAGCTATCAAGCAATACAACATTGATGCTGACGCAACAAATCCAGTGAAGGTTTAAAACATGGCAGATTTAATCGAATTAAAAGTCCCTGATATTGGTGATTTTGATAGCGTTGAAATCATCGAAGTTTTAGTTGCTGAAGGCGATTCAATCAGTGCTGATCAGGAAGTCATCACCATTGAGTCTGATAAAGCGATGATGGAAATTCCATCATCGTTAGCTGGCACTATCAAAGAAATGAAAGTTAAAGTTGGTGATAAAGTCCGTGAAGGCACTGTTATCGCGATGATTGAATCCAATGATTCAGCCGCAAGCACTGAAAAAGCTGAAAAACCAGCTGAAAAATCAAATGAAAGCAAACCGGCAGAGAAAGAAATACCGGCCGCAGAGAGTAAACCAGCACCGACTCCTACGGTTGCTAACCCAGAACCGGAAAGAACTGAAACATTGCCTTATGCACCGGATACCGGTTCAGCTAAGAAACCTTCTCATGCATCACCTTCAGTAAGACAGTTTGCTCGTGAATTAGGTGTTCCTTTGGCTGCGGTCGTCGGTAGTGGTCAAAAAGGCCGTATTACCAAAGAAGACGTTCAGAATTTTGTTAAACAAGTAATGAATGAACCGGCACCAAAAGCGGCGGAAGGCGCAGGAATCCCATCTGTTCCGGTCATTAATTTTGAGCAGTTTGGCGAAATCGAAAGCAAAGAATTATCTAGAATCAAGAAAATTTCCGGTAAACATTTACACGCTTGCTGGTTGAATATTCCACATGTGACGCAGTTTGATGAAGCTGATATCACCGAATTGGAGGAATTCCGCCAAGAAAACAAAGAAATGGCTGCCAAGAAAGGTGTCGGCTTGACACCGTTGGTATTTATCATGAAAGCCGTTGTCGCTTGTTTGAAACAGTATCCAGAATTTAATGCTTCGTTAAGCGAAGACAAACAAAGCCTGATTTACAAAAAGTATTACAACATCGGTGTGGCCGTTGATACGCCAAATGGTTTGATGGTGCCAGTGATTCGTGACGTTGATAAAAAAGGCTTTTTGGAACTGGCCGGTGAACTGGGTGAAATCAGTTCCCGAGCACGTGAAGGCACGTTAACAGCTAAAGATTTACAGGGTGGAACCTTCTCAATATCCAGCCTGGGTGGTATCGGTGGTCAATTCTTTACCCCGATTGTGAATGCTCCTGAAGTCGCAATTCTTGGCGTCAGCAAACACCAGATGAAACCTGTTTGGAACGGAAAAGAGTTTGAACCACGACTAATGTTGCCATTGTCGATTTCGTATGACCATCGAGTGATAGATGGTGCTGCCGGCGCACGCTTTACGGTGATGCTGAATAATATGTTGTCGGATATCAGAAAGGTATTGTTATGAGTTTGATTGAAGTCAAGGTACCGGATATCGGTGATTTTGATGCAGTTGAAATTATTGAAATCCTTGTTGCCGAAGGCGATTCAATTAGTGAAAATCAAGACATTATCACGCTTGAATCAGACAAAGCTGCTATGGAGATTCCTAGCTCCAATGCCGGGACTATCAAGTCTTTGAAAGTTAAAGTTGGTGATAAAGTCGCCCAAGGTGATGTGATTCTGACGTTGGAAAGTGAAGCTGGTTCTGCAGATGAAGAAAAACCAGCAGAAACCAAAACTGAAGCTGCTAAACCTGCAGAGACGCAACCAGAAAAACCTGCTGAAAAATCCTATGCAGCTCCCGTTGCTAAAAAAGACATCCCAACCGATGCTGATATGCATGCAGAAGTGGTCGTTTTAGGATCGGGCCCAGGTGGTTACACAGCTGCATTTCGTGCAGCGGATTTAGGTAAAGAAGTCATTCTTATTGAACGTCATCAGCGTATTGGTGGCGTATGTTTGAATGTCGGTTGTATCCCTTCAAAAGCTTTATTGCATACCGCCCACGTAATTAATGAAGCGAAACATATTGCTGATAACGGTGTGACATTTGGTGCACCAAAAATCGATATTCGTAAAGTCGCCGATTGGAAAGAGAGCATTGTTTCAAAACTGACCGGTGGTTTATCAGCATTAGCTAAGCAGCGTAAAGTCACAGTGGTTCATGGCGAAGCTCAATTTTCCAGTACTAATTTAATGCAGATCAAAACAGCGGATGGCGATAAAACCATCAGTTTTGAAAATTGTATTATTGCGGCGGGTTCGCGCGTAACCAAAATTCCGGTTTTCCCCAATGATGATCCACGAATGATGGATTCAACTGATGCATTGGAATTGGAAGATATTCCAAAAACACTGCTAGTCATTGGTGGCGGCATTATCGGCCTGGAAATGGCGACGGTATACAACGCGCTGGGTTCTGAAATCAGTGTGGTGGAATTGCAGGATAGTTTGATTCCAGGTGCTGATAAGGATCTGGTCAAACCATTACATAACCATATTCAGAAACAATACAAAGCGATTTACCTGAAAACCAAAGTCAGCAAAATCGAAGCATTAAAATCCGGTCTTAAAGTTACCTTTGAGGGTGATAATGCGCCGGAACCACAAACTTATGACAAGATCTTGGTTGCAGTAGGCCGTTCTCCAAATGGTAAATTGATTAATGCAGAAGCGGCGGGCGTAACCGTCAATGATTATGGCTTTATTGAAGTCAATCAGCAGATGCAGACCAATGTGCCGCATATCTATGCAATTGGTGACATTGTCGGCCAACCGATGTTGGCCCATAAAGCGACTCATGAAGGCAAAGTGGCTGCAGAGCATATTGCTGGTAAAAAAGTAGCCTTTGATCCGATGACAATTCCTTCGGTGGCTTATACCGATCCTGAAGTTGCCTGGATGGGACTTAGCGAAGATGAAGCGAAAAAGCAGGGGATTGAATACGTTAAAGGTGCTTTCCCTTGGGCTGCCAGTGGTCGCAGCTTAAGTGTTGATCGTGATGAAGGTTTGACCAAAGCTTTGTTTGATAAAGAAACTGGCCGTTTACTTGGTGCCGGTATTGTCGGACCCAATGCGGGTGAATTAATTGCTGAAGCGGTATTGGCACTTGAAATGGGCGCTGATGCTGAAGATATCGGCCTGAGCATTCATCCTCATCCAACATTATCAGAGACCTTTGCCTTCGCTGCAGAAATGGCTGAAGGAAATATCACGGATTTAATGCCGCCTCGTAAAACATTACACAGTAAATAAGTTAATGTCAGCTGTTCAGAGCAACCTTGTTGTTCTGGGCAGCTTTATCCCTAATCAGTGATGAACTGCCTTTCATGTCGCGGATCCAGCCAGTGATAACTCAGCCATGACCAGAGATAACTCTGTGCTTAAACCGCCTTTAAAATGGGCCGGTGGCAAACGCTGGTTAATTCCCAAGCTATTAACTTTATGGAAGAAATTTCCTGAACATCGTCTGGTAGAGCCATTTTGTGGAGGATTGTCAGTTGCTTTAGGATTAAATCCGCAACACGCCTTATTAAATGATTTAAATCCGGCACTAATTAATTTTTACCGACAATTACAACAAGGTTTGACCATCGATTTGCCATTGGCCAATGATGAACAACTTTATTATCAATACCGTAAACAATTCAATGAAATCGCTGCCCATAATGACGTCGAGCGTGCTCAATTATTTTATTATTTGAATCGTACTGGCTATAACGGCTTATGCCGATTCAATAAGAGTGGCGGTTATAACGTGCCATTCGGACGTTATAAAACCATCAATTACGTCAGTGACTTTGCGTCATACCAATCGGTTTTAAGCCAGTGGGAATTCAGTAACACCGATTTTGCTAATCTTACTCTTCAGCAGAATGATTTTATTTATGCTGATCCGCCTTATGATGTGCCGTTTCGACAATATTCCCAGCAAGGTTTTGATTGGGAAGATCAGGTAAGGTTGGCTGAATGGCTGACAAAACACGATGGTCCAGTTGTATTGTCTAACCAAGCTACGGATAACATTAAAACACTTTATCGAGATCTGGGCTTCCGTTTGAAATACCTTGATGCACCTCGCACCATTAGCTGCAAAGGTGATAAACGTCAATCGGCAAGAGAAGTGCTTGCTTTACGCGGATTTTGATACAATAACGCACCAATTTTTAATTTCTTCGATACAGGATTTCTTCCCCCATGTCTGACATCAAAAAAGTCGTATTAGCCTATTCAGGTGGCCTTGATACATCAGTTATTCTCAAATGGCTGCAAGACAAATATCAATGTGAAGTTGTCACTTTTACAGCTGATTTAGGCCAGGGTGAAGAGGTTGAACCAGCACGTGCTAAAGCTCAATCTTTAGGTATTAAAGAAATTTATATTGAAGATTTGCGTGAAGAATTCGCTCGCGATTATGTGTTTCCAATGTTCCGTGCCAATGCCATTTACGAAGGTGAATACCTGTTAGGTACCTCAATTGCACGTCCATTAATTGCTAAACGTCTTGTCGAAATCGCGGCTCAAACTGGTGCTGAAGCGGTATCGCATGGCGCAACTGGTAAGGGTAATGATCAGGTTCGTTTTGAACTGGGTGCTTATGGTTTAAATCCAAACATTAAAGTGATTGCCCCTTGGCGTGAATGGGATTTGTTATCCCGTCAAAAACTATTGGATTATGCTGAACTGCACGGTATTCCAGTTGAAATGAAACAAGGCAAGAAATCACCTTATTCAATGGATGCCAACTTGCTGCATATTTCTTATGAAGGCGGCATTCTGGAAGATCCATGGGCAGAAGCTGAAGAAACCATGTGGCGTTGGTCTGTCTCACCTGAAAATGCTCCCGATAAAGCAACTTACCTTGAACTCAGTTATGAAAAAGGCGATATCGTTGCCATTAATGGCGAACGAATGACGCCTGCTCAGGTTATGACTTATCTGAATAAAGTTGCTGGTGAGAATGGCGTTGGACGACTAGATATTGTTGAAAACCGTTATGTAGGTATGAAGTCGCGTGGTTGTTATGAAACTCCTGCCGGTACCGTAATGTTGCGTGCGCATCGTGCGATTGAGTCACTCACATTGGATCGTGAAGTCGCCCATTTGAAAGACGAATTAATGCCACGTTATGCCAGCATGATTTACAACGGTTATTGGTGGGCACCAGAACGATTGATGATGCAGACAATGATAGATGCATCACAGCATAGCGTGAACGGTGATGTCAGAATCAAACTGTACAAAGGTAATGTCACAGTGGTTGGAAGACAGTCTGCAACGGATAGTTTGTTTGATGAATCAATTGCCACATTTGAAGATGATGCAGGTGCGTATAACCAGAAAGATGCAGAAGGCTTTATCAAGCTGAATGCCCTAAGATTAAAAATAGCAGGGAAGAAGAAAAAATAGGCATAGGACTTTGCCGGAGTAATTATGAAATACAGCGAAAATGAAGAGCGTACAGCAGAATGGATGCGATTGGCGCTCTCGAAAATGAAACAATATGAAATTGCTCCAACGCCGACGAATTATGCCTTATGGTTTGAGTATGTTTCTGGCACCAATCTCAGTTTAATTGAAGCTGTAGATAACGAAATTTTATTGACTGGAAAACTGACAGCCCAACAATGCAGACTTTTGCATGAGCAGTTTTTTGATGATGATAAAGACCGTGCAGCAATGTTTGAAATGCGTCATGAATTAGCGCGTTTACTTAAACAGGTATTGAACTACGTATATACCGGAGTGACAACAACTGATCGTAGCAATAGTCATTTACAAAGCATGTTAAGCCGTTTGCAACCGGATCTAAACCGTCAGCAACTGCATACACTTATTGAAGAGGTACTCATTGAAACTCGGTTGGCTGTTTCATCGGGGGAATTACTTAATGAACAGTTAAATGGCGCAATGACCGAAGTTGCCTCATTGAAGAAAGAATTAAGTGATTCACGTCGAGAAGCAATAACAGATAGTTTGACTGGCTTAGCTAATCGTAAACATTTTGATGATCTCATTAATAAAATGACTCACGATGCTGATACCAACGGCATGGATGTGTCAGTCATTTTCACCGATGTTGATATGTTCAGTGTCATCAATGAAAAACATGGGCAATTGGTGGGTGATCAAGTGTTAAGGGTGATTGCCGAGCTGATGAAAAAATCGTTGAAAGGTCGTGATTTAGTTGCACGATATGGTGGTGAAGAATTTGCAGTAATTTTGCCAAATACCAGTATGCAAAACGCACGTAACCTTGCCGAAACCATACGCCAGGATTTGGCCAGCAAACGTATTCAACGTAAAGATACTCACGAGCCGCTTGGCATCATTACTATGTCATTTGGCGTGGCGCGATATGTGTCGGGCGAGGGGGTTGATAGTTTTATGCAACGCGTTGATCGAGCCGTTTATTTAGCAAAACGCAGCGGACGCAACAATGTGTGTGATGCGCCGCCGCCGATTATCTGATTAATTAAAAGCTATCGGTAAAAAACACTTCTTCGAGTGGTAATTGGCCCGCTCGAGGACGTGCATCTTCCAGCTTTTTGCCCACAGTAATCATCATCACGATAATGTGATCGTGGGGTAAATTGATGATGCGTGCGACTTTATCAAAGTCAAAACCATCCATTGGGCAAGTGTCATAGCCCATGCCTTTTGCCATCAACATAATGTTCATTGCTGCAATACTAGCCGAGCGGACACATTCATCGCGTTGACCTTGATGATGATTTGTATAGTAATTTTCAATCGCGGGTAGAATGGCATTTTGTGCAGCAAGTGGCGCATGTTGCCAATATCGGGCAGGCTGTTTTTCCCATGCATTCAAATCAGCACAAAGCACCAATAATAAAGACGAATCTACTACCTGAGCCTGTCCCCAAGCAGCTTCCAGAATTTGCTGGCGTTTTTCAGCATCTTTTACCCGGACAAAGCGCCAGTGCTGAATATTGAATGCTGTAGGCGAAAGGATGGCATGTTCCATCAATTCGTTGACTTCGGCTTCGGTCATTTGATGTGCTGGGTCATAATGTTTGACCGAGCGACGAGTTTGAATCGCTTCTTTAATATCCATTGTTAGGGAAAGTTACTCAGTTAAGTTCAATTTTTAGATACAGCCATTGTTGTTGATCTTGATGGCTGCGATACGTTTTAGCATTTTGTTGCTGGCGTTGTTGTTCACCTATTTGGCCAATTAGGATCCATTGATTTACCGGTCCCGTGACAGTGGTCAGCAGACTAGTTGTGGTGATGTCTCCATTACGGTGCATTTTGGAAAATAAAGGCAATATATCAACCCGGGCTTGTTGATTGCCGAGGATATTCACTCTTGCCTGAAAGCCGTTGTCCAATTGAATGTACTGTGTTGTTTCCTGAACAGCAATACCACCATGAGGGTAAAAAATAAGTTGTTGCTGGTTGTTGGCGACTGCCTGACCCATTTGGATATCAATAGGCTGACCTGCAATACCCCGTGCCTGATATTGCTGATCCCGCTCACGGCTATTTTTGGTTGACCAGCGATTAATTTCAACGGATGAATTTTTCGGGTTGTCTAAATCAATATTTAAGCGATCTTCAGCTGAACGTTCATCGTTAAGTTGTTGTTGGCTTCGTAGCACTGTGACAGTAAGGCTCTGCTGTCTGATATCAAGCTGTTTGACCAGTTGTTCAATTTCTTGAAAGCTTTGTGACGAACTTTTGATAATCAGCAGGTTATCGTGACCATTGATAGTGGTGTAGTTATCGACCATTGGTTCAATCATTGGCAATATTTCTGCTGCAATACGGTGCTGCAACTCAATGGTTCGGATTTGATCGGCATAAGCTGGTAGCGCCAACACTAAAAATGCTATCGAACAGATAATTTTCATAAGTGTAACCGCCTTGTTGCCACATCTTCAGTGCTGTGATTCCAGCATTCTTCAAACTGTTGTTTGAGTTCACGTACAGTCAAAGGATCATGCAGATTTGCCTGTCCCTGATAGCGCTGATTATTAAGACAACGTAAATAGCCAGATTCATCCACCAGCATCACAATATTTTTTGGTCGTTGGTGTTTATCCGACAAAATATGCACACTGATCGAACTGGTGAGTTTGGCTATCAACGGTAATAGTCGGTGCGAATTAATGATGCTGCTTTGAGATTCATCAATCAAAAATCTAATCTGTGTCCGGCGACTACTTATACAGAGCTGTTTGATGCAATCAATAATCTCTAGGTTATCGAGCAAGACTGAATCAAGCTGACTACCAACAAAACAAATTTCGCGTTTGGCTGATTCCACTAATGCCAAGGCAGCCGCAGCTGCCTCGTGTTTACCATCAAACGCTATGATTTGATTAGTTTCGGAATTAGTGGATTGGTCTGTCATTTAGCAGTTTTTTGCTTGTTCAATTGCATTGCCGATATAGCTAGCAGGAGTCATATCTTTCAAAGAAAATTTAGCGGCATCCGGCAGATCTAGCGTATCAATAAATTCATGCATGATTTGTTTATTTACGCGTTGGCCACGAGTTAATTCTTTGAGTTTTTCATACGGGTTTTCAATACCATAGCGACGCATTACGGTTTGAATTGGCTCAGCCAATAACTCCCAATTGGCATCCAAATCGGCAGCCATTGCTTCTGGAGCGGCTTCGAGTTTGCTGATACCTTTCAGTGCAGAGCTGTAAGCCAATAAAGAGTGAGCAAAGCCTACGCCGATATTACGTAATACGGTTGAATCCGTCAGATCTCGTTGCCAGCGGGAAATAGGCAGTTTCATCGCCATATGATCGAAGGTCGCGTTGGCAATACCCAAGTTACCTTCAGCATTTTCAAAATCAATCGGATTCACTTTGTGTGGCATGGTTGAAGAACCAATTTCACCTTTAACAGTTCTTTGTTTGAAATAGCCAATCGAAATGTAGCTCCAGACATCACGACAGAAATCAATCAGCACAGTATTAAAACGAATCATTGCCTGGAATAATTCGGCCACATAATCATGTGGTTCAATCTGAGTGGTGTATTTGTTCCAACGCAGGCCCAGTCCGGTGACAAACGCGTTGGCCATCATTGGCCAGTCGATATTCGGGTAGGCAGCATAATGGGCATTGTAGTTACCTACAGCGCCGTTCATTTTTCCGTATAACAATACCGCTGCTACATGGGTGCGTTGGAGTTCCAAACGTTTCACCACATTGGCAAGCTCTTTACCCAATGTAGTTGGAGAGGCCGGTTGGCCATGAGTACGTGACATCATCGGCGTTTCAGCTTGTTCCAAAGCCAGTTTTTTCAATGCACCAATTAACGTGTCCATTTCAGGCAAGATCACCTGTTCGCGGGCATTTTTAAGCATAATGCCGTAGGCGGTGTTATTAATATCTTCAGAGGTGCAGGCAAAATGCACAAACTCATTTACCGCATCAAGTTCTGCGTTATTTTTGAATTTACGCTTGATAAAGTATTCAACCGCTTTAACGTCATGATTGGTTTCACGCTCGATGGCTTTAATTTCAGCAGCATCTTCAACTGAAAAATTGTTCATTAAATCATTAAGAAACTGTTCAGCTGTTTCGCTTAATTTTGGGACTTCCTGGATATCGGCATTCGCACCA
>NZ_JBLWYR010000005.1:0-128671 GCF_048266885.1 Methylophaga sp. | reverse complement strand
ATCCAACATCGCTGGACGTTTACGTAGTTTACGTTCCAGATGCAAAATCCCAATGGCGTAGCGCAACATCACAATATCGCCAGGTTGTTTACGTTTCGATAATTGGTTATTAAATTGAGATAAACCGGTTTTTAATTTATTGATTTCACCATAAACCGATTCGGTATCTGGTGCATCCATTATCAGTAAACTTTGCAGCATAGTCTGCATATCGTCGTTATCAACTTGGCCAGTTTCTGCGATTTGTTTGACCAAAGTAGCCGATTGCATCAAAGCCGAAAGGGCGATCACCCGATCATGAATAATTGTTTTCTGAGTCATGGGTGCATTCCTGGTGCATTGGTATCAACAATAATGCCACCGCCTAGGCAGACATCATCTTGATAAAACACCACAGATTGTCCTGGCGTCACAGCACGTTGTGGTTCATCAAACTCAACCTGAATATTGCCATTATCATCCTGTGTAATAAGACAGGCTTGATCTGGCTGACGATAGCGAGTTTTAGCACTCGCACGGCAAGGCAACTCTGGTGCTTCACCTGCCACCCAGGAGAGTTGTTCAGCAGTTAATTTAGTGCTGTAAAGCCATTCATGTTCACCTTGAACAACATACAAGATGCGGTTTTCCATATCCTTGCCAGCGACAAACCAAGGCTTGCCACTGCTGTCTTTTCGGCCTCCAATACCAAGTCCCTGACGTTGGCCGAGGGTGTAGTACATTAAGCCTGAATGTTCGCCAATTTTTTCGCCTTCAGGGGTATGCATTTCTCCAGGTTGAGCCGGGATATAACGTCCCAGAAACTCACGGAAACGTCGCTCACCGATAAAGCAGATCCCGGTACTGTCTTTTTTGTCGTGATTGATAAAACCGGCTTTTTCGGCGATTTCACGTACTTCGGTTTTTGGAAGTTCACCCAACGGGAAAAGGGTACGGGATAATTGGGCCTGCCCAAGTGTATAGAGGAAATAACTTTGATCCTTGGTGTTGTCTAAACCCTTCAATAATTGAAATTTACCCTCAAACTCACGAACTCGTGCGTAATGCCCGGTAGCAATCAGATAGCCACCCAATTCCATGGCGTGGTCCAAAAAGGCTTTAAATTTGATTTCGCGATTGCAAAGAATGTCAGGATTCGGTGTGCGGCCAGCTTTATATTCATCGAGGAAATGCTTGAACACATAATCCCAGTATTCCATGGCGAAATTAGCTTCATGAAAAACGATACCTACTTTATCGGCAACTGATTGGGCGTCTTTGCGATCCTCCTCAACCGTACATTCGCTCTCATCGGCATAGTCAACCCAGTTTTTCATAAACAGACCTTCAACATCAAAGCCTTGTTGTTTAAGTAACAAGGCTGAGACAGAAGAATCCACACCACCGGACAAGCCGACGACTATTTTTTTGTTTTCAGACATAATTAATCAGTTAATAAATCAAGAGAATAGCGTTTACCCGCCAGGTAATCCTGTAAACACTGCTCGACTAAAGGACTACGAAACTGGGACCGACGTTTTTGGATGGTTGTAGCATCTAACCAAACCGCCTGATGAATATCAGTATCTAACGGTCTATCGAGTTTGTCACCGAGGCTTCCGGCAAAACAGAAACGAATATAGGTATTTTCGGTTTGAGGGTGTCGCCAGCGATAAATACCGATTAATGATTCAGGCGTGAATTGCCAAGCTGTTTCTTCCAGTGTTTCACGAATAACGGCCTCAATCAGGCTTTCGTCGTCTTCGAGATGGCCGGCTGGCTGGTTGATTTTGAGTTCGCTGCCGATCATTTCTTCGACCATCAGAAATTGCTGGTCGCGTTCTATTACGGCGGCTACGGTGGTTCTTGGAGTCCAAATCATCGGCGTATTTTATCACGGTCTGAAAATTAACTTCGCACCATTGTCCCGGTTGTAGATCATTTATCTGCCATGGACCAATTGCTGCACGGATTAATCTTAATGTCGGGTATCCAACGGCTGCAGTCATTCGTCTCACCTGACGATTCTTGCCTTCACTAATTTGCAATTCTAACCATTGAGTGGGAATTGATTGGCGAAAGCGTACTGGCGGATGTCTTTCCCAAACAGTAGGTGGTTCGATCAGTCGAGCTTTGGCAGGTTTAGTCAGGCCATCGTTTAACATCACGCCACGTTGTAATTGTTCGAGTGCAGCGGCATCTGGAATATTTTCCACTTGAACCCAGTAAGTTTTTGTTAATTTATGCCGTGGATCGCTGATATGATGTTGTAATTGACCATCGTCGGTCAGCAATAATAAACCTTCACTATCACGATCCAAACGTCCTGCCGGATAAACATCCGGTATATCAATGAAGTCTTTGAGTGTTTTTCGACCATCGTTATCGTTGAATTGGGTTAGCACGTCATAAGGTTTATTAAACGCAATTAGTTTGGTCATGGTTATATCAACGCCATAGATCATGTAAAATGCCACTTTTAACTCCAGGAGCCGTGCATGGCATATCAACACATTAGTGTACCGGAACAGGGTGCAGCTATCGGCGTTAATGCCGATTATTCATTAAATGTACCTAATCAACCGATTATCCCTTTCATCGAAGGTGATGGCATCGGTGTCGATATCACACCGGCGATGATTGATGTGATTGATGCAGCAGTAAACAAAGCCTATAACGGCGAACGCAAAATTTCCTGGATGGAAGTGTATGCAGGTGAAAAAGCTACTGAAGTCTATGGTGCAGATACCTATCTGCCAGAAGAAACCATTGATGTATTGAGAGACTATTCGGTATCTATCAAAGGTCCGTTAATGACCCCAGTAGGTGGGGGTATACGCTCACTGAATGTGGCGTTACGCCAAACGCTGGATTTATATGTCTGCCAGCGTCCAGTTCGTTACTACCCAGGTACGCCAAGTCCGGTTAAAGCGCCAGAAAATATTGATATGGTTATCTTCCGGGAAAACTCTGAAGATATTTATGCAGGTATAGAATGGGCTGCGGGTACACCAGAAGTTCAAAAAGTCATCGACTTTTTACGCAACGACATGGGTGTGAGCAAAATTCGTTTTCCGGAAACTTCAGGTATCGGTATCAAACCGGTTTCTAAAGAAGGAACTGAGCGTCTGGTGCGTAAAGCCATTCAGTACGTTATCGACAACAATCGTGATTCATTGACCCTGGTACATAAGGGCAATATCATGAAGTTCACCGAAGGTGCCTTTAAACAGTGGGGTTACGACCTTGCTGAGAAAGAATTTGGGGCAACATCACTGGATGGTGGTCCTTGGAAAACCTTTAAAAACCCAAACACTGGTAAATCAATAGTCATAAAAGATTCGATTGCTGATGCGTTTTTACAGGAAATCCTGTTACATCCTAAAGATTATGATGTTGTCGCCACATTGAATCTCAATGGCGATTATATTTCCGATGCACTTGCTGCGCAGGTTGGGGGAATTGGTATCTCACCAGGTGCTAATTTGGCGGATGCAGTTGCGATGTTTGAAGCAACACACGGTACTGCTCCAGCATTGGCTGGCAAAAACAGCGCGAATCCGTCATCATTAATCCTATCGGCCGAAATGTTATTACGTCATTTAGGTTGGGTCGAAGCGGCGGATCTCGTCGTTTCCGGCGTCTCAGGCGCCATTTCAAATGCACGTGTCACCGGTGATTTAGCTCAGGCTATTGGCGTCGATGCGTTGAGTTGTAGTGATTATGCTGCAGCTGTTATTCAAAACATGTAAGGAGTTTTCATGAAAGTTGCAGACAACAAAGTAGTCGTTATTGATTACACGCTCACCGACAACAGCGGCACAGTCATTGATAGTAGTGAAGGTGCTGGCCCGCTGGCGTATCTGCATGGTGCTGGCAACATTATTCCTGGTTTAGAAGATGCTCTGATGGGCAAAGAAACAGGTGATAAAGTTCAAGCTAGTATTGAACCTGCAAATGCTTATGGCGAACGCCATGAAGCCCTGAAACAAGAAGTGCCTGCTGAATTATTCAGTGGTGTAGAAAAAGTTGAAGTTGGTATGCAATTTCAGTCAGAAACTGAGCAAGGTCCGGTTTTAGTAACTGTCGTTGCAATCAATGATGAAACGGTTACCGTCGATGGCAATCACCCTCTGGCAGGTGTGCATTTGAACTTCGATGTTGAAATCCGTGAAGTTCGTGAACCTAGTGCCGAAGAACTGGAGCATGGTCATGTTCATGGTGAAGGTGGACACCACCACTAGACGTTTCACTTTATATTTAGACTTAAAGACGGGCATTGCGCCCGTCTTTTTGTTTCAGACATAGAATCCCATGCAAACTATTGAACAACTTGAACAACAATTTGGCATTCCTGGTTCTCTCAATTTTTCGATTGGGCCATCAGAGTGCGTGATGATCAACATCGATACACCTTTCGCCAAGGCACGTATAACAACTCAAGGCGCGCAGATTTTATCGTACCGGGCAGCGGATGCATTGCATGATTTGCTGTTTTTGAGCCATTTGACTCGCTATGGTAATCGCCGGGCAATTCGTGGCGGTGTTCCTATCTGTTGGCCATGGTTTGGGGTAGATCCGAGTGGTATAGGCCGCCCAGCACATGGTTTTGCCCGCATTCGAGTGTGGGACGTGACCGATGTTCAGCAGACTGAAAGCGGTAGTATTGTGTTGACCTTGAACTTAACACCCGATCCAATTGACGAAAAGCTCTGGCGTTGTGCTTATAGTTTAGAAATGAAGATTGAGATTAGTGAACAACTCAAACTTTCATTGACGACCAAAAATCTCGATAGCGAATGTTTTGTGATTTCGCAGGCGTTACATACCTATTTTGCGGTGGGTGATATTCATAAGACTCAAGTTAGAGGGCTGAATAACCATCACTACCTCGATAAAGTGGAAAATTTCCGCGAAAAATTACAGCAGGGTGAGATTCATTTCAGAGGTGAAGTCGATAGAGTTTATTTGGATAGTTCTGACAAGCTGTTTATTGAAGATACTGAATGGTCAAGACGCATCGTGGTGGAAAGTGCCGGCTCAAATACCACTATAGTTTGGAATCCATGGGAGCGAGTCACAAGCTTAAAAGACATGACAGATGATGCTTATCAGTATTTTGTCTGTGTTGAAAGCGCCAATGCAGCCAATGACAGTATCAGTTTAGCGCCAGGTGAATCTCATACACTTTCTGCGTGTTATCGGATCATGCCACTTAGTTAGTCTGACCAGCGTTGACGCAATTCTTCGCGATGTAACGCCAACCACTGTATTGCGATAATCGGAATGGCTGAGATGATCTTACCGGCTTCGAGCAATTCATAAACCTGATCGAAAGATAAAACACTGACGGAGATATCTTCATCTTCCTCATCCAACCCATGTAAGCCACCAATATGGGTGCTATCAATACGGCCACAAAACAAATGAAGTAATTCAGATGTGCCACCGGGAGAGGTAAAGAATTCATTGATCTTAATCATCTCCAATATTTCACAACCGGATTCTTCAATCGCTTCACGATAGGCGACGGATTCTGGTGTCTCACCTGGCTCAATGGCTCCTGCCACGATTTCCATTAACCATACACGTTCATCATTTAACTGTAATGCGCCCGGGCGGAATTGTTCGATAATGACTAATGCATCTTTTTTTGGATCGTAGAGCAGTACGGCAACACAACTGCCTCGCTCAAAAACTTCACGAGTGAGCGGAGCACTCCAACCGCCTTTATATAAAGTATGTTTGACTGAAACAATTTTTAAACTAAAAAAACCGTTATATGCGGTAGTTTCATCAATGATCTCAAATTGTTTTTTGCTCATCCGTTTTCCTGGGGTCAAGGAGAAGTTTGATTCACCGGTTGAAAGGCCGAAGTTGATATACCATCAAGACGGCGTATTACAGCTATAAATTTAGTGCCATCTTTTTCAATATGTTCAAGTTTGACAGGTAAATAATTCAGGTCCGGAGCGCACCATAAAGTCGTTTCCCGATCTTTATCACTTTCGCGATCACGTTGTCTTTTAAATTTCACTGTTGCGATTTGGCCTAGTGGCGTCGTGATCGTTTCTTGTTCGAGTCTTTCAATCTCATAATGTTTTATACGTCCACCATCTGCGATCGAATAATTAAAATTGGTTTGTTGTGGATTTTTGAGAAGATCCAACCTTAGTTGTACTTGGTAAACGTGTTTTTCTAGTGTGCCTTCTTCGATATCAAGATTCCAAGGGTGGACTTTGTCATCTATGTGAACGGAATTTTTGCGCCAATCAAAGTCCATTCGCAAGTACTTATCTTTTTTGCCACCACTTCGTTGATAGAGATATTGATGCGGTTGAGTTTGCTGCTTGGAAAGTATCCATAAACTGCTTTCTTTGACCGTATCACGTCGGAATAAAGCAACGACACCTTTTGCCTTAGTGACAGAACTGAAACGATGCAAGCCATCTGTTAACGTTTCCAATTCTTGAGTCAACTCGCCAGCCTGAAGACCATTCATTTCAATTTGATATTTGGCCGAATAGTCATCCAAGCCTTGTGCAAAAGCCACAGGTGACAGTATTAGCAATACTAAACAAAAAAAATAACGCATGAATTATTAGCTCTGATGTTGTTGAATTAACAACCTTAAGGCATCTGGATAAAGCTTATGTTCCTCGATCAATACTCTTGCTGCCAAGGTTTGCTCCGTATCGTAGGCCATAAGTGGAACTTTGGCTTGCAAAATCACCGGGCCAGCATCCAACTCTTCTGTAACAAAGTGTACGGTGGCACCGTGTTCGGTTTCTCCGGCTTCGATGGCACGTTGGTGAGTATGCATGCCTTTGAATTTGGGTAAAAGTGAAGGATGTATATTAATTAACCGGTTGGCATAGTGCTGAACAAATTCGGCACTCAGAATTCGCATGAAACCAGCTAATACAACGTAGTCAGGTTTAAATGTATCAATCAGTTCTATCAATTGCTGATCAAAGGTTTCACGCGTAGCGAAGTCCTTATGATCCAATATTCTGGTTGTGATATCGGATTGTTGGGCGAAGGTTAAGCCTGGGGCTTCAGGGCGATTACTGATTACGGCAGAAACTTCGGCATTCAGCTCATTTTCCTGAATAGCCTTAACAATCGACTGCATATTACTGCCACGCCCTGATATCAATATCACCAGCTTGGGTTTGAAAGTGTCACTCATTTAATAATGACTTGTTCTTCAGTGTCACTCGCTTCGATATGGCCAATTCGCATGGCGCTTTCACCAAGCGCGGTCAAGATCCGTACTGTGGCATCTGCATCGTCTTCAGCAACACAAACTACCATGCCGATACCGTTATTAAAGGTACGGTACATTTCACGATCAACCACATTTCCCTGTTGTTGCAGCCAGTCAAACACAGCCGGTCTTTGCCAGCTTTTGCTGTCAATTACTGCCGTCACATTTTTCGGTAAAACACGGGGAATATTCTCTAACAAACCCCCGCCGGTAATATGTGATAAAGCATGAATGTTAACTTTTTCATGAAGTTGCAATAATGATTTAACATAAATTCTGGTAGGTGCTAATAGCTTTTCCCCTAGGGTCGACCCATCAAATGACATCGTTAAATCCGCTTTGCTAACTTCAATGATCTTGCGAATTAGTGAGTAACCATTAGAATGCGGACCGGAGGAAGCGATACCGATGATGGCGTCACCAGCTTTTACCTGAGAGCCATCAATTATGTTGTCTTTTTCAACGATCCCGACGCAGAAACCTGCCAAATCAAAATCGCCTTCCTGATACATACTTGGCATTTCGGCTGTTTCACCGCCTACTAATGCAGCACCTGATTGCAAGCAGCCTTCAGCAATACCACTCACCACATCGGTGGCTACATCAATATTCAATTTACCGGTGGCGTAATAATCAAGAAAGAACAGTGGTTCCGCGCCCAAAACTGCGATATCGTTGACGCACATGGCAACTAAATCAATACCAATGGTGTCATGTATTCCAGCTTCGATTGCCAGTCTTAATTTAGTACCTACACCATCTGTTCCAGAGACCAGAACGGGGTTTTTATATTTGTCGAGCGGCAATTCAAACAGGCTGCCAAATCCACCTAGCCCAGCCATGACACCAGGACGACGGGTTTTGGCTGCTAAAGGTTTGATACGCTCGACAAGCGCATTTCCGGCTTCAATATCAACACCGGCATCGCGGTAACTGAGAGCTTGATTTGATTGGGTAGTTGGAACGACGGGATCGGTCATGCTGGCTTCCTGATTATTTGGACATCACACACAAAAAACAGCGTGTTAGAATACCACAATGCCTAAATTATTTTTCTCACTGATTTTCGTTTTCGCTGCGTCGATTGCCTCCGCTGCGGAAGTTACTGATTTGTATAAAGCACAAGCGCCAGTCGAGTCGCAAAGTGAGCAGGATCGTCTTCGTCTTGCGCCAGAATTGCTAAAACAAGTTGTCATTAAAGTGGTTGGTGACAGGCGAGCCGTTGAACAAGCCGATATTTCGGCTTTAGTTACTGATGCCGAGCGTTATATTGATCGGTTTTATTATCAACAAATTCCAAGTAACGATGGCGAGGCCATGCAACAACTGGCTTTAACATTAGATTTTAATGTCAATGGCATCAACAATGCTTTGCAGCGAATTGGTTTGCCAGTATGGGACAAGATAAGACCCGAATCATTGATTTGGGTTGCTATTGAATATGCCGGTAAACAGCAATTAATTGGCGAAGGCGATGAAGATTCATTGCTTTTATATGTTGAACAAGCAGCTGAAAAGCGTGGCATTCCCTTACTCTTACCATTGATGGATCTGGAAGATCAAAGCCAGCTGACCTTTAACGATGTTTCTACCGGAAATAATACCGCCATAAAAAAAGCTTCTGCGCGATATGGTGCCTCAGTTGTCGTAACAGCGCGATTAAGTGGTAGTGAGGAGTCAGCCGAAATCAGCTGGCAAGCCATGCTCGGTGAAGAGGTCGAACGTTGGTCCAGTCAAGGGACAGTGCAAACAGCTATTCAAAGTGGTGTAGATGAACTTGCCGATCGATTGGGCCGACGACTAAACATGTCATTCACTGCAGCAGATGATGCAGAATTAGCTATCCAAGTATCGGGAGTACATGATTATGAAGGCTACAGCCGTTTAATGGATTATCTTGGTAGCTTGCAAGCTGTCACTGATATCAAAGTGGGTAGTTTAGGCAGTGAAAAGCTTGATTTGGTTTTAATGATTCAAGCCGAACCGGCCAAATTTCGACAGTTGCTTTCGATGGGGCGGGTCATCCAGCCTGATAATTCTGATAACAACGGCTCGCAATATCGGTTATTACCTTGAATCAACGGGATATTCCCAATCTTATCTGTGTATTTCGAATTTTATTGGTTGGGCCAATCGTATGGTTAATGCTGGAAGAACAATTTTCCACGGCATTAATACTGGTAGCAATAGCTGGGATCTCTGATGGTTTAGATGGTTTTTTGGCTCGACATTTTCACTGGCAAAGTCGTCTAGGATCAATACTGGATCCATTAGCCGATAAATTTCTTTTGGCCGCCACCTTTGCCACATTAACCTATATGCAATTGTTACCTTTATGGCTATTATTGTTGGTGTTTGGCCGAGACCTACTGATTGTCTGCGGTGCTTTGATTTATCATTTCAAATTCGGTGAATATGAACTGACTCCACTCTGGAGCAGTAAAATCAATACAGTTTTTCAAATTGCTTTAGTTTTACTTGTTATTTTGCAGCAAGCGTGGCTTTCGCTAGCAGTAACATGGAGTACAACCTTAATCTGGTTGGTGGTGGCGAGTGTCATCATTAGTGGCAGTGAATATATAGTGGTTTGGGGGACAAGTGCGTGGCGTCAGATGAAAAAAAGCTCATGAGTGATACGAATAAGTTTTTACTTTTAGGGCTATTGATATTATGTGGTTGGCTGGTGATGCAATTGTCATCGGTGTTGACGCCATTTTTCATTGCAGCATTACTCGCTTATCTGGGCGATCCTTTAGTTGATAAATTAGAAAAGTATCGAATGTCTCGCACGCTTGCAGTGTGTGCTGTGTTTGGTATGTTTTTACTTACAGCCCTGATATTGCTGTTAATTTTCATTCCCATGCTCAGTGCCCAATTGGTTTCATTATTTGAAAAACTGCCGAATTATCTGGATCGGCTGCAGAGCTCAATGGAGCTAATTTTACAAAGAGTGGGCCTGTCATCTGATGTGTTCAACTTTAATACCGTCAAAACTGCCCTGCAGGACTATTGGTCTGAAGCCGGCAAGATTGCTACTGACTTAATGGGCTATATGTCGCGGTCTGGATTGGCAATATTGCAATGGCTAACCAATTTGGTACTTATTCCGGTTTTAACCTTTTATCTATTACGAGATTGGGATGATATCGTCGCTAAATTCCGTGAATTATTACCACGTAATAAAGCCGAAAAGATCACCCAAATAACTATTGAATGTGACGACATGTTGGCCGGTTTTTTACGTGGTCAATTAATGGTGATGTTAGCTTTAGCTATTATTTATAGCATCGGTCTCACATTTATCGGCTTGGACTTGGCGTTGTTATTAGGCGTGATTGCCGGAATCGTCAGTTTTGTACCTTATTTAGGACTAGTCGTGGGCATTACCCTTGCCGGTTTGGCGGCGTATTTACAGTTTCAGGAATGGTTACCCGTTTTAATGGTTGTTTTGGTATTCAGTTTTGCCCAAGCGATTGAGGGTATGTTTCTGACCCCACGATTTGTCGGTGAACGTATTGGCCTGCATCCTGTTGCTGTTATTTTTGCGGTGATGGCAGGTGGGACACTGTTTGGGTTCGTCGGGGTGTTATTGGCGTTACCGGTCGCGGCTGTGGTTATGGTGCTATTACGTCACGGACATGAACGTTATTTGAATAGCCACCTTTACTCTTAAGTAGTGTTTGAATGAGTCAACAAGAGACCCAGCTAACCCTGCGGCTAACACCGCATGAAATTTTCAAAATTGATAATTTTATATATGAAAATAATGAGTTGGCAGAAGTTGTTAATGCCTTTTGCCGGGACCAAAAACCAGATTTTCTCTATCTGTGGGGTGAAGCTGGTGTCGGCAAAACACATTTAAGCTTGGCGATCGCAGAACAGCTGCAAGTTGATGGACAACATGTCAGTTATATCAATCTACAAGAAATTAGTAATACTGCAGACGCAGAAGTATTACCCTCGTTAATACAAAGTAATGTTGTATGCCTTGATGATTTACAGGCCATTTGTGGTGATGCTGCTTGGGAAGAGGCTTTATTTCATTGCTTTAATCGTTTACGCGAACAGGAGCACAAACTTTTAATTTGTGCCGAGCAAAACCCAGCGCAACTAGCAATTCAATTACCAGATCTGCGATCAAGACTAGCAACCGGTTTGATTTATCAGTTACCGTCCATGACTGATGCGCTGAAGCAGCAGGCATTAATAAGTCATGCTCAGAGCCGTGGTTTGATTTTGCCAGAAGAGGTCGCCCAGTATCTTTTACGCCATTACAGCCGTGATATGCCTTCGTTAATGCTGGTGATGCAAAAACTTGATAAAGCTTCTTTACAAGCGCAAAGACGTTTGACTATTCCTTTCGTGCGAGAAGTGATCCAACATGGCTGAAAAGCCATCAATTACGATTATCTGGCCCGGTTTAGCCACTGTAATGCAGGAAATCAATCAGTCTTTAGTGCCTGAAGATCTGCAGAAATCATTTAAAAAAGCTAACTTTAAAGTCAGCGATAATTCCTTTGAACATGAGCTTATCCAGTTATTCAGCACTAACGTGCTTTCAGGACCTGATTTACCCACCGCGCAATTACGTAACCCTGGCCAATTAAGTCTGTGTGCCGACCCATGTTATCTGCATGCCGACCGAGATCGGCTTTTATTATTTCCAATCAATGATTTAACAATGGAAGAGGGCACCCAGCTCCGAGAAAGCATCCAACCTCTGTTGAATGATTTTGACGCTCAATTGGTGCCTAATGATCTCAACCATTGGTCAATCTGTTTGGAAAGTCTGCCGGATATTAATCTGACAGCCATGTCATCCTTAATTGGTAAATCGGTTGCATCAGCATTACCGAGAGGGGCCGAACAAAACGATTGGTTGCGGCTTGGCAATGAAATTCAGATGGCTTTATTTGAGCATCCGGTGAATCAACAAAGGCAGTCCGCAGGCAAATTACCGGTTAACAGTCTCTGGTTCTGGGGTAAGGCAGATTGGCAGCCACAAGCAAATACCTGGCAGCAGCTTTATGGTGACGCGGCGTTATTAAAGTCGCTTGCAGCAGCGACTTCAACGAACTTGCTACCAATGTCTGAATGGAAATCTGAAAACACGATGACGGGTCAGCAGTTACTGGTATTTCCTGAACTGGATTTACAAAGTAACTGGCCACAGCGACTTGAGCAAAATACAACGCAGCACATTTTGCCTTTGCTACATAAATTACGTCGTTATCAAATTCGTCAATTAAACTTAATTATCCCGCAACATGGCCAGTATGTCTGGCGTTGCTGGGATACATGGAAACCATGGTAATTCGATGAATATTCAACAACGAACAGCAGAAAATTTCAGCGCTTTATCCGAGGAGTGGCCAGAGTGCATTCGCAGAATCATGGCTGCACGCGGTATCAAAAAGGCTGATGAATTAACTTTTGATTTAGCTGAGTTACCAAAACCTTCTGAAATGCTGGGGATGGAAGCCGCAGTAGCATTATTGATCCAGGCACTACAGCAACAATGGCGAGTAATGATTGTGGCGGATTTTGATAGTGATGGGGCGACCAGCTGCGCCGTGATGATGCGTGGTTTACGCATGATGGGGTTGCAACAGATTGATTTTATTGTGCCTAATCGCTTTGTCCACGGCTATGGTTTAACCACTGAATTATTGAATGAAATTGCTGCTGAAAACCAGCCGGATTTATTGATTACTGTGGATAACGGGATTGCCAGCCTGGATGGCGTTGCTCTAGCCAAACAACGTGGGATGCAAGTGTTGATCACTGATCATCATCTTGCGGCAGAACAATTGCCACAAGCTGACGCTATCGTTAATCCCAACCAACCAGGTGATAATTTTCCAAGCAAAATGCTGGCAGGTGTTGGGGTGGCGTTTTATGTGCTGCTCGGTCTGCGGCAGGGATTACGCGATATTAACTGGTTTGAATTACAGCAACTGGCAGAACCACGTCTGGTGGAATTGTTGGATTTGGTGGCATTAGGCACCGTCGCTGATGTCGTGCCTTTGGATAGGCTCAATCGCACATTGGTAGATCTGGGGCTGAAACGCATGCGCCAGGGACGCGCATGTGCAGGCATTCGTGCTTTATTACAGATTGCCGGTAAAGATCTTGAGCGATTATCTGCACAGGATTTGGGTTTTGCCATCGCACCTAGGTTAAATGCCGCCGGTCGTATGGAAGATATGGGGCTAGGCATTGATACCTTGCTGACGGATAACTTTGCCATGGCTCAGCAAGCTGCTCAGTTGCTGGATCAGATTAATCTTGAGCGTCGCTCGGTTGAGCAAGGCATGCAGTTGGAAGCTTTGGCGATGCTGGAAAAACTTCAGCTTAATGAAACCAGCCAGGCAGCTGCTTATTGTTTATATGAAGAAGGTTGGCATCAAGGTGTTATTGGGTTACTCGCATCTCGAATTAAAGAAAAACTGCATCGGCCGGTCATTGTGTTTGCACCGGGCGAACCTGGCGAAATCAAAGGTTCAGCACGCTCTATAACAGGCGTTCATATTCGTGATGTGCTGGTTAATGTTGCTGCTAAATATCCTGATTTAATTTTGCGCTTTGGCGGACATGCGATGGCAGCAGGGTTAACATTAAAGCAAAACGACTTTTCATTATTTGAAAAGGCATTCAGGGAAGCTGTACAACTTGCAGCCGATCCCACAGTATTTGAACGCGCTTTGTATTCTGACGGTGAATTATCGACGCAGGAAATGAACATGCACCTGGCTGAGCAATTACCGGTTCTGGCGCCATGGGGTCAGGCTTTTCCGGAACCGCAGTTTCATGGTCAGTTTGTTTTGCAGAATTATCGTCATGTCGGTCAGCAATCGGACCATTTACGGTTAACCATTAAACTTGATGATGGACGTGAAATCACGGCAATGGCATTTCGTCAGACAGCACCAAAATGGCTGCAAATTGGTCAAAAAGTTGGCTTGCATTATCGCCTGGATGTGAATGAATTCCGGCAAACAAAATCATTACAATTGTTGGTTGATAATATATTGCCGAGCTAGCCAGGAGCTTCTCAAATGAAACCAACCCATGTCGCGGTATTCAGCGCGAAACCCTATGATCAGGCCTATCTCACCGAAATGGCTGATGAGCGAGTGTCATTATGTTTTTATGAAATGGCGTTAAATCCGATGACAGCAGCATTGGCCAAAGATGCTGATGTGGTCAGTGCGTTTGTGAATGATGATATTTCGGCTGAAACGCTTAAAACGCTGGCAGAAAACGGTACTCGTTTAATTGCGTTACGTTGTGCTGGGGTTAACCAGGTGGATTTAACGACTGCTAAAAAGCTTGGTATAACCATTGTCAATGTGCCTGCTTATTCACCATATGCCGTCGCGGAACATACTATTGCACTGATGTTGGCATTAAGTCGGAAGATACCGCGGGCCTATAATCGTGTTCGCGATGGTAATTTTTCTCTGGATGGTTTGCTGGGTTTTGATTTTTTCGGTAAAACCGCGGGCATTATCGGTGGCGGTAAAATTGGCTTGTTAGTGGCTGAGCGATTGCGGGCATTTGGTTGCCAGGTTTTGATTTATGAACCGCATAATGCTGCACCGGCCAAACAAGCAGGTTTTGACGTAGTGACACTCGACAGCTTGCTGGGGCAAAGCGATATTATTAGCCTGCATTGTCCATTAAATGATGCAACGCATCATATTATCAATGCTTTCAGTCTCAAGTTGACTAAGCCTGGCGTAATGCTGATAAATACCAGTCGCGGAGCTTTATTGGATACAGTTGCTGTCTTGGATGCTTTGAAAGCGCTGCTTATTGGTTATTTGGGAATAGATGTGTATGAACAGGAAGGC
This sequence comes from Methylophaga sp., assembly GCF_048266885.1. GTDB lineage: Bacteria > Pseudomonadota > Gammaproteobacteria > Nitrosococcales > Methylophagaceae > Methylophaga. The sequence continues at coordinate 113,566 of NZ_JBLWYR010000005.1, read as the reverse complement.
AGTCTGTTTTTTGAAGACCATTCCACCGATATTATTCAGGACGATATATTCCAGCGTTTATTGACCTTTCCAAATGTGCTTGTCACCGGGCACCAGGCCTATTTTACCCGTGAAGCCTTGCAGCATATCGCTCAGACGACTTTGCAGAATATTGATGATTTTATGATGGGTAAGGCACTGAAAAACCGAGTGGAAATACGTTAAGTGTTTGATGAAATCTTTACCAGCATCAATAAGTTGATGCCGGATTTTAAAGCCAGACCGCAACAAGTCGAAATGAGTCGATTTATTCATCAGCTCCTGCAACAGTCGCAAAATAGAATGGCGGTAGTGGAAGCACCAACCGGCGTGGGGAAAACGCTGGCATATCTAAGCGGTGCAATCGAAACGGCTTTGAACAGTAAAAAATTGCTGGTTATTAGTACCGCAACCGTCAATCTGCAACAGCAATTGATTCAGAAAGATCTGCCACAGTTTTCAGCGGCTTTGCCACAACCAATACGTTTTATGCAGATCAAAGGCCGCCGCCGTTATGTATGTCCCAGTAAACTGGCACAACTGGCAACCACTCCTGAACAGCAAGATTTGACGCTGGATGTGGATCAGAAATACCAACAGGTATTGATGCAAACTCAAGCCAAAAATTTGTTTCAGGATTGGGATGAACACCGTTGGGATGGTGACCGAGACAGCCGTACGGATGCCCTCGATCCCGGTTTATGGCATGAAGTTTCTACAGATTCCGAGGGATGTGCCGGAAAGAGTTGTAGGTATTTTATAAGCTGTCCATATTATCTGCTTCGTAAGGAAATGCAATTGGCTCAGGTGGTAGTGGTCAATCATGATTTACTCCTCAGTGATGCTGATTTGGGTGGCGGTCTGGTATTACCCAATCCTGAAGAGCTGATCCTGGTGTTTGATGAAGCTCATAATCTGCCACAAAAGGCGCTGGGACATGCTGCAAAAGCATTGAACTTTGGCCAGCTTTATCAAACCGTCGAAACTGCCGACAGTCTGATGAAAAAGCTGCCCACTGCTTTGGCTTTTCGCCAGCATGACTTTGGTTATATGTTTAAGGAAATTCGTCAGGATTTACCTGCAATTATCAGTCTGTTGCAACAGTTACTGGATATTCTGGGCAGTGATGCCACAGTAAACGAAATGCTGGAAGGGCGTATCAGTGAACCGCGTATTTTCTGGGGTAGTCCATTACTTAATGCCTTGGTTATTCCTTGCCAGAATCTGTTACAGCGGGCTAATTCCATCTATAAACACTTCTCGTTAATTGGCAAATGGATTAAAGAAGGGCTGGAGAAAACCCAGTTAAGTAATAAGGTTGGTGAAGCATTATTGCCCCAGGTGGGAACAGTGCAGAATATTTTTGGTTATCTGATTGATTTTATGGCGCTGTTTCTCGATGAAGATAAAGTCGAGCGACCGCCCAATGTTCGCTGGCTAGCACAGGAACAGTTTGCCAAACAACAAACGCTGGTGATTCATGCCGGGCCGATGACAGCGGCAGGTTTTCTGGATCGCAGTTTATGGCAGCGTGCCTATGGAGTAGTGATGACCTCAGCCACTTTACGGGGTATGGGATTATTCCGGCGTTTCCGGGCGGATTGTGGCTTACAGCGTTACGATGAAAAACACTTTCTGGCGCTACCTTCACCATTCAAATATCAACAGCAGGCAGTGTTGAAACTGCCAATGATGCAATATTTACCCAATGAAAATCTGCCGCAATGGCAGCAGGAGGTCGTCAGCCAACTCAAATCAATTATTGATATTCAGGCGGCTACTCTGGTGCTATTCACCTCACGCCAAGTGATGTTGCAGGTGTATAAGCAATTGCCATTGTCATTGAAAAATTTGATTTTGTTACAAGGTGATCAACTGTCGCCCAAAAATATGATCGTCAAACATATTCAGCGGATTGAAGCGGGTCGGGGCAGCATTATTTTTGGAATGGATAGGTTTGCTGAAGGCGTCGATTTACCCGGCAATTTATGTACCCATGTAATCATTACCAAACTGCCATTTCCGGTATTTACCCGCCCGATTGAACAAGCACGTCAGGAGTGGATCCTTAAACGTGGCGGTCAGCCGTTTATCAGTTTGTCATTACCGGCGGTCAGCGTGAAGTTGATTCAGGCCTGTGGAAGATTACTTCGTAAAGAGACTGATTCAGGACAAATAACCATTCTGGATCGTCGATTGTTAACAAAAAATTACGGCAAACAATTACTGTCTCATTTACCGGATTACCAGGTAATAACCGAATAAAAAAAAGCCCGGCGAGGCCGGGCTTTCGGGGTGTATCAACGAACTTATTCAGTGCGGCTGGTAACTTCCAGCAAGTGATAACCAAATTGTGTTTTAACTGGGCCTTGTACTGTATTAACGGGCGCAGAAAAAACAACTTTATCGAATTCAGGCACCATCATGCCAGGGCCAAATTCACCTAGGTCTCCGCCTTGACGGCTGGAAGGGCAGGAAGAATTTTCTTTGGCGACGGCAGCAAAATCTGCGCCTTCTTCGATTTCGCGTTTCAATTCCAGACAGATTTCTTCACTGTCCACCAGGATGTGTCGTGCGGTTGCTCTAGCCATAATAGTTCCGTAATTAATGTGTAAATTGCCAGCTTATGCCAGCTGTTTCAACAGGGCGTTGGCCGTGGCTTCTGAAGAAGCCGGGTTTTGTCCTGTAATCAAAATGCCATCCGTAATGACGAATGAACTCCAGTCGTCACCTTTTTCATAAATAGCGCCACGTTGTTTGAGGGCATCTTCAAGTAAAAAGGGTACAACATCAGACAAGCCTACCGCATCTTCTTCATTATTTGAAAATGCTGTGAGTTGTTTACCTTTAATCCAGGGATCATCGCCGATGGTTTTAACGTGTAATAAAACAGCAGGTGCGTGACAGACTGCCGCCACTGGTTTATTTGCGAGCACAAAACTTTCAATCAGTGCGATCGACTTTTGATCTTCAGCTAAATCCCATAACGGACCATGTCCGCCCGGATAAAACACTGCATCATAATCTGCGGCGTGCATATCTGCTAACTTAACTGTGTTTGCCAATCGGCTTTTGGCTTCAGCATCATTTTCAAAACGCCGGGTAGCGTCTGTTTGAAAGTCAGGCTGATTGCTTTTTGGATCAAGTGGCGGTTGGCCGCCTTTGGGTGAGGCCAGTGTTATTTCTACCCCAGCGTCTTTCATTGTGTAATACGGTGCAGCGAGTTCTTCTAACCAGAAACCGGTTTTTTCCCCGGTATTGCCAAGCTTATCGTGCGAAGTTAATACCACTAATATTTTCATGGTTGTGTCTCCTGAAATTTGTGGTTTTGACGAATTATTCGATGTTGCTAATCTGATATGGTGATACGACGATAAAATTTCAAGCGATATTGCATTTCATTCTCATCGTCGTAAACTCGCATTAGGGTCTGCTGATCTTTCAGAGCCACCAATGCTGGAGGACATTTTTTGTCCAATAAGCCGGAAATGATGTGATGTAATTGTCCTGCTTAAATCATTTCCAATGACGTTGGGCGGAAAAATGGCCCCAAACCTTCGGGGTGAGGCAGCTATGAAATATCATCAGATACTACAATAATAACAGCGAGAGAAAACTATGAAAAAAGAGACTATCTGTCTGCATGAAGGGTATGAAACTGATCCCACCACTAAATCCTGCGCGGTGCCGATCTATCAAACAGTTGCATACGAATTTGATAATGCTCAGCATGGTGCGGATCTATTTAATCTGGATGTTCCCGGCAATATTTACAGCCGCATTATGAATCCCACCTGGGATGTATTGGAAAAGCGTGTAGCGGCATTGGAAGGTGGTCTGGCTGCATTGGCGACTTCAGCAGGAAGTGCTGCTATTCATTATGCAATCCTTACCATTGCTGAAGCGGGCGATAATATTGTGACCACACCACAATTGTATGGTGGAACCTATACCTTATTTGCTCATATGCTTCCCAAAATGGGAATTGAGGTACGCTTTGCCCCCACTGACCAGGCAGCCGATCTTGAAAAACTGATTGATGGCAAAACCAAAGCGGTTTTCTGCGAATCAATCGGTAATCCGGCCGGTAATATTGTGGATATTGAACCCATTGCAACGATGGCACATAAACACGGAGTTCCAGTTATCGTTGATAACACCGTGGCAACACCGTTTTTGCTTAATCCAATTGAATATGGTGCAGATATTGTGGTGCATTCCTTGACCAAATACATGGGCGGTCATGGCACAACCTTAGGCGGCATAATTGTGGATTCCGGCAAGTTTCCTTGGGCTAAACACAAAGAAAGATTTCCGGTATTGAATCAACCTGAACCGGCCTATCACGGGGTAGTGTATACCGAGCAATTTGCTGAAGCAGCCTTTATTGCCAGAGCACGGACCGTGCCTTTACGGAATACCGGTTCAGCATTGTCACCGATGAATGCGTTTCTATTATTACAAGGCATTGAAACGTTACCATTACGTATGGAACGACACTGTGACAATGCCATCGTAGTGGCGAAATATCTGCAACAGCATCCCAAAGTAGAATGGGTGAACTATGCCGGACTGGAAGGGGACAAGTATTTTGATTTAGCTCAGAAATATTTCAATGGCAAACCATCATCAATTCTGACCTTTGGCATTAAAGGTGGCTTTGATAATGGCGTGAAATTCTACGATGCATTGAAGTTGGTTAAACGTCTGGTGAATATCGGGGATACCAAGTCGCTGGCCTGTCATCCGGCTTCGACCACACATCGTCAGCTGGAAGAAGCCGAACTCAAGGCCGCGGGAGTGACACCGGAAATGCTTCGACTGTGTATTGGCATCGAACATATCAATGACATTATTGAAGATTTGGAGCAGGCCTTTTCTGCTGTCTAATTTAACTAATCCCGGCCTGTAATCAGGCCGGGACTTTTTAAACCAGTTTCCAGTGAATGGTTTCACCTGCGCGCATCGGTACCAGGGTTTCATCAGCAAATGCCAATGTTTCAGGAACCTGCCAATCTGATTTTTCCAAGGTGATCTGCTGGGTATTTCGTGGCAAGCCATAAAAATCTGCACCGTAAAAACTAGCAAAACCTTCGAGTTTATTCATACATTCGTGGCGATCAAATACCTCAGCGTACAGTTCAATTGCCGCATGAGCACTGTAAATACCGGCACAACCACAAGCATTTTCTTTGGTGTGTTTGGCGTGTGGCGCGCTGTCCGTGCCGAGAAAGAACTTGGGGTTACTGCTGGTTGCCGCTGCGATCAATGCCTGTTGATGAGTATTTCGTTTAAGTACTGGCAAACAGAAATGATGAGGACGTATTCCGCCCACCAACATGTCATTTCGATTTAACAATAAATGATGGGGCGTTATGGTTGCTGCCACAAAGTTGCTGGCCTGGGAAACAAAGTCAGCAGCATCTTTAGTCGTAATGTGTTCAAAAACTATTTTCAGTTCAGGGAAGTCGCGCAATAACGGAATCAGTTTTTCATCGATAAAGACTTTTTCACGATCAAAAATATCCGTTTCTTTATGCGTTACTTCACCGTGTAACAACAATGGCATATCAGCCTGTTGCATCGCTTCAAGAGTTTTGTTGCATTTGGTGATGTCGGTTACGCCAGCGTCAGAATTTGTTGTTGCACCTGCCGGGTAAAGTTTGACTGCTTTGATGAAACCAGCCTGCTTAGCCGCAACAATGTCTACCGCTTTAGTGTTGTCCGTCAAATACAGCGTCATTAATGGTTCAAAATCAACACCTTCAGGACGAGCATCTAAAATGCGTTGTCGGTAGGCTGCTGCTTGTTCAACATTGGTGACAGGTGGACGCAAATTTGGCATCACAATCGCACGTTTGAAACATCTTGCGCTATCAGCAACAGTACGTTGCAATGCCTCATTATCGCGCAAGTGAAGATGCCAGTCGTCAGGCTGGGTAATGGTAATTGTGTTTGATACTTGTTTTGTCATAGAGCAAATTATGCCATAGCTATTTACCTCAGCTAATGAAAAGTTGTTTTTTATGAATCAAAGGTAGAGCATTAGAGGGCGGTTTTTCTTGACCTTGACGGGCATTCACAGTAACTTTACCCGTTTGATATTTTGAAGCAGATCGCGTTAGCGATACGAGAGAGGAAGACGTGGAATTAAGCGGCGCCGAGATTCTGGTCCATTGTCTGAAAGACGAAGGGGTTGAGTATTTGTTTGGCTATCCGGGTGGTGCAGTGCTGCATATTTATGATGCGCTGTATAACCAGGAAGAGGTCAAGCATATCCTTGTGCGCCATGAACAGGCTGCAACACATGCTGCAGATGGTTATGCGCGCGCCACTGGTAATCCTGGTGTGGTTCTTGTTACTTCAGGTCCAGGTGCGACTAATGCGGTAACGGGTATTGCTACAGCCTATATGGATTCTATTCCTATGGTGGTTATCACCGGACAGGTGGCCACAGCTAATATCGGTAGTGATGCTTTCCAAGAAGTAGATTCCGTTGGTATTACTCGCCCGTGCGTTAAACATAACTTTTTAGTTAAAGATATTAACGATCTGGCTGAGACCATCAAAAAAGCCTTTTATGTGGCGACAACCGGTCGTCCTGGTCCTGTTGTGGTTGACGTACCGAAAGATATAACCGATCCGAATATTAAGATCCCGTATATCTATCCAGAAAGTGTTCATATGCGCTCTTATCAGCCTGTTACCAAAGGGCATCCAGGTCAGATTAAGCGTGCAGTGGAATTATTGCTGACAGCTAAAAAACCAATGGTTTATACCGGCGGTGGGGTAGTGCTTGGCAATGCTGCTGAACAATTACGGACTTTTGTCAGTGCCTTAGGCTATCCGATCACCTCGACCTTGATGGGCTTAGGCTCCATACCTTGGGATGATAAACAGTTTCTTGGCATGTTAGGCATGCATGGAACTTATGAAGCCAATATGGCCATGCATGATTGTGATGTATTGATTGCGATTGGTGCGCGCTTTGATGACCGGGTAACTGGCAAAATTGCAGAATTCTGTCCACATGCCAAGATCATTCATATTGATATCGATCCCTCGTCAATTTCTAAAACGATCTCTGTTGATGTACCGATAGTTGGGAATGTTGCGGATGTTTTGACGGATATGAATCATTTGCTGGAAATCAGCAAAGTCCAACCCGATCAAACAGCATTGGCAGAATGGTGGAGCATCATTAACGGTTGGCGTGCTAAAAAATGCATGTCCTACGATCGTAATAGCGACCAAATTAAGCCTCAAGCCGTGGTTGAAATGATTCATGAGATAACCAATGGTGATGCTTATGTAACCTCAGATGTTGGCCAGCACCAGATGTGGGCTGCTCAATATTATGGTTTCAGTAAACCGAATCGCTGGATTAATTCTGGTGGGTTAGGAACCATGGGCTTTGGTCTACCGGCAGCGATGGGGGTTCAACTGGCATTTCCAGAAGAAACCGTTATTTGTGTGACGGGTGAAGGTAGTATCCAGATGTGTATTCAGGAACTGTCTACTTGTCTGCAATATGGTTTACCGGTAAAAATCGTGGCGTTGAATAACCGTTACCTTGGTATGGTTCGTCAATGGCAGGAATTCTTTTATCAGAATCGTTATTCTCATTCTTATATGGAATCCTTGCCAGATTTTGTCAAATTGGCTGAAAGTTATGGTCACGTTGGTATTCGTATCGAACGCGTTGAAGATTTACGTCCTAAATTGGAAGAAGCCTTTGCATTGAAAGATCGTCTCGTATTTTTGGATATCGTCACCGATCAAACGGAAAATGTTTACCCAATGATTGCCCAAGGCAAAGCGCACAATGAAATGCATATGTCACCATATTGCGATTTACCACAAGATCCAGAGCGGGAGCTGTCATAATGCGCCATATCATCTCGATTTTGATTGAAAACGAAGCCGGTGCGTTATCGCGTGTTGCGGGTTTATTCTCTGCGCGTGGCTATAACATTGAATCTTTAACGGTTGCACCAACTGAAGATGCATCTTTATCGCGTATGACGATTGTAACGACCGGTACCGACCGTATTATCGAACAGATCACCAAGCAGCTGAACAAGTTGATTGATGTGGTCAAGTTGATGGAGCTATCTGACGGTCCGCATATCGAACGTGAAATGATGTTAATCAAAGTCAAAGCGGCCACCATGGATCAACGTGATGACGTTAAACGTTTATCAGATATTTTCCGCGGCCGGATTATTGATGTCACCGCATCCACTTACACTATTGAACTGACTGGTGCAGGTAGCAAACTAGATTCGTTTATTGAAGCGTTATCCGAGCACAAAATTCTTGAAACCGTTCGCAGTGGCGTTTCTGGCATTGCCCGCGGCGAAAAATGCCTGCAATTGAATTGATTTAAAAACGAAGGAATTGATAATGAGTTTGAATATCTATTATGACAAAGATTGTGACCTGTCACTGATCCGTGGCATGAAAGTCACCATCATTGGTTACGGTTCACAAGGTCATGCACACGCATGTAACTTGAAAGATTCTGGTGTAGATGTGACTGTTGCACTACGTGCTGGTTCATCTTCTATTGCCAAAGCAGAAGGCGCTGGTTTGAAAGTTGCGGATACTGCCTCTGCCGTTCAGCAAGCTGATTTGATCATGGTTTTAACACCGGATGAATTCCAGTCATCTTTATATAAAGATGAAATTGAACCAAATTTGAAGCAAGGGGCTGTTTTGGCTTTTGCTCATGGTTTTGCGATTGTTTACAACCAAATCCTGCCACGCAAGGATCTGGACGTTATTATGATTGCACCAAAAGCGCCAGGTCATACAGTTCGTAGCGAATTTACCCGTGGTGGTGGTATTCCTGATTTGATCGCTATCGAACAGGATGCCTCAGGTAAAGCCAAAGCCATTGCATTGTCTTATGCTTCAGCTATTGGTGGTGGACGTACTGGTATTATCGAAACTACTTTCCGTGATGAAACTGAAACCGATCTGTTTGGTGAACAGGCGGTATTATGCGGTGGTGCAGTCGAATTGGTAAAAGCGGGTTTTGAAACCTTAGTTGAAGCTGGATATGAGCCTGAAATGGCTTATTTCGAATGTCTACATGAACTAAAACTGATTGTTGATTTGATGTATGAAGGCGGTATTGCCAACATGAATTATTCAATTTCCAACAACGCAGAATACGGCGAATACGTTACTGGCCCGAAAGTTATCAACGAAGAAAGCCGTTGGGCAATGCGTGAAGCGCTGAAAAATATTCAAGAAGGCAAGTATGCCAAACAGTTTATTCAAGAAGGTCAGTCAGGCTATCCAGAAATGACGGCAATGCGTCGTTTGAATGCGGAACATCCAATTGAAAAAACGGGTGCAAAATTACGTGAAATGATGCCTTGGATTCAAAAAATCGTTGATAAGTCTAAAAACTAATCAGTAAATTTTGTTGTCCTGAGTAAGGGCAGGTTGCTTGGCAATCTGCCCTTATTTTGTTTATACAGTTACGAATGTCATAATGGAATTACTTCTTCTCTGAATACAGGAATTTTATGGTTAATCATGAAGAACGACAAAAACGCGGCATTTATCTGTTACCAAATTTATTTACAACAGCATGTCTGTTTGCCGGTTTCTACGCCATTGTGGCAGCCACAAGAGGTGACTTCACTACGGCTGCTATAGCTATCTTTGTCGCTATGATCATGGATGGCTTGGATGGTCGAATCGCCCGTTTGACCAACACTCAGAGTGCCTTTGGCGCTGAATATGACAGTCTTGCTGATATGGTGGCATTCGGGCTGGCACCAGCATTGGTGATGTTTGAATGGACATTGAATGGACTGGGCAAGTTTGGCTGGATGGTGGCATTTATCTATGCCGCTTGCGGTGCTTTACGCTTAGCCAGATTTAACACCCAGGTAGGAATTGCTGATAAACGCTATTTTCAAGGCCTACCAAGCCCTGCAGCCGCAGCGGTTATTGCCGGTTGGGTATGGGTTGGCTACAACAATGAGTTAGATCCCACATTATTAGCCTTTGTGGGTGTGCCGTTGACGTTTGCCTCAGCTATTTTAATGGTCAGTACCGTGCGTTATCACAGTTTTAAAGAGTTGAATTTGCGCGGAAAAGTCCCTTTTATGGTGATGTTAGGGTTGGTATTGGTGTTCGCTCTCATTGCAACCGATCCACCGATCGTGCTTTTCACTGCTTTTTTACTGTATGCGATTTCAGGACCAGTGTTTACTTTGGTACAGCTACGAAAGCATCGCAACGATCGAGCACAATCAAAATAAAACTCAATTGATGTTGGGGTGCACTTTTAAAGTGGCTTAAGTTAAATAAGGTTTTCAGTCAGAAAATACTTGTAAAATCTTTCTGCCCCATCCATCTATCCTCATTATAATGACAATAAAAATATGCTCAGAGATGGGCAAAATGTTCGGAGCGAGCGAATGAAAGACCAATTGATAATATTTGATACGACGTTGCGTGATGGGGAACAGAGCCCTGGCGCATCAATGACCAAAGACGAAAAGGTTCGGATTGCTAAAGCCCTTGAACGTATGCGTGTCGATATTATTGAAGCCGGTTTCCCAATTGCCAGTGTTGGTGATTTTGAGGCGGTACAAGCTGTGGCCAAAGCCGTTAAAGATAGTCGTATCTGTGGTCTTGCACGTGCACTGGACAAAGATATTGATCGGGCAGGAGAGGCACTTAAAGCAGCTAACGCTTCACGTATTCATACCTTTATCGCCACTTCACCTATCCATATGCAGATGAAACTGCGGATGCAACCCGATGAAGTCGTTGAGAATGCTGTTAAGGCCGTTAAACGTGCTCGTCAATATACTGATGATGTTGAGTTTTCCCCCGAAGATGCTGGCCGCAGTGATCTGGATTTTCTCTGTCGGGTGTTGGAAGCTGTGATTGATGCCGGCGCTAAAACCTTAAATATTCCCGATACAGTTGGTTACAACCTGCCGCATCAGTTTGGTGAGTTAATCAAAAACCTGCGTGAACGTATTCCTAATTCAGATAAAGCGGTCTTCTCGGTCCACTGTCATAACGATTTGGGCTTAGCCGTTGCCAATTCATTATCAGCCGTTATGAACGGCGCTCGCCAAGTTGAATGTACTATCAACGGGTTGGGTGAAAGAGCGGGAAATGCTTCGTTAGAAGAAGTGGTGATGGCCGTGCGTACGCGCCAGGACATGTTTGACTGTGATACGCGCTTGGATACCACACAAATCTTAGCTGCTTCCAGACTGGTTTCAGGGGTCACAGGTTTTGTAGTTCAGCCTAATAAAGCGATTGTTGGCGCGAATGCTTTTGCCCATGAGTCTGGTATTCATCAGGATGGTGTTCTGAAGAATCGTGAAACCTACGAAATTATGCGTGCTGAAGATGTGGGCTGGAATACTAACCGTATGGTATTGGGTAAACATTCTGGTCGAAATGCCTTTCGTTCAAGACTGAAAGAGTTGGGTATTGAGCTGGAATCTGAGGAAGACTTAAATAGCGCATTTACCCGATTCAAAGAACTCGCCGATAAAAAGCACGAGGTATTTGATGAGGATATTCAAGCACTTGTCAGTGATACGTTAACTGAAGATAACGAGCGTGTACGTTTGATATCCATGCGTGTTTGCAGTGAGACAGGTGAAATCCCCGTTGCCAGCGTAACCTTGGTGGTTGATGATAAAGAGGTTAAAACAGAAATGAGTGGCAGTGGGCCAGTTGATGCGGCTTTTAAAGCCATAGAGTCTATGGTGCAGAGTAATACCGAGTTGCAACTTTATTCAGTGAATAATATTACCAGTGGTACAGACTCACAAGGTGAGGTGAGTGTCCGACTGGAAAAAGGTGGACGCATTGTCAGTGGTCAAGGTACTGATACGGATATTGTTATCGCTTCTGCGAAAGCCTATATCCATGCATTAAATAAAATGTTGCTACCGGCTGACCGGGCACACCCTCAAGTTTGATGCAATTATCAGTCGCACAACAATACGCTTTGACCCAGATGGGAATACCCGTCTGGGTAGAACGGAATGAAGTAAATCTCAACAGTATTGAACAGCCAGCTGTTGCAGATGATTTAAGCCATATTGACTTTACTAAGCCTTGGACCGTTATTACGGGTAAAGCTCTATCCATTGCCGAGTCCCGTTTATTACGCGCAATGCTTAAAAGTATTGATATTCAGCTAAATGACGTTGCTTTTATCGAACAGCAGCCAACAATAGCTGTAGTTCAATCTTTTGCCGCTCATACAATTGTATTGATTTTGGATAGAAAAATTACGGAAACTCTAAGCTTGCAGCCTCATTCAACTCTTGCATGTCAGCAGTTTAAGAACGGAATCCTGGCTTTGGTCGGAGATAGTTTGCAGCAATTGTTAGCTGAACCTGAGCGAAAGGCTACTATGTGGCAGACATTAATGAAACTTCGGAACTTAAAGGCAGTTCAGCTTGACTGAATTAATTGTTAATCAAATGCAATTGTCAGATATCGACATGGTCTGGCAGATTGAGAAACAGTCTAATCGTTTTCCATGGACCAAAGGTAATTTTGAAGACTGCTTCAAAAGCGGTTACCGCACTTTTCTTTATTCAACCGGTAGTGATTTGATTGGTTACAGCGTAGTACAATCAGTTCTGGATGAAGTTCATTTGCTGAATATCTGTGTTAAGCCTGGATATCAAGGCAAAGGTTTTGGGAGGCAGATTCTATCTCATGTTGTTGATATATCAATGCAACAATCTGCTGCTATCATCGTATTAGAAGTGCGAGCCAGTAATTTTAGAGCACAACAGCTTTATCTATCGATAGGATTTAATGAAATGTCTGTACGCAGAGGCTACTATCCTGCCGAACAGGGGCGGGAAGATGGTGTGCTGATGGGTTTAGAACTTGGTATGTTATCGCAGCTTGGTCAAAACTTGCTATAAGACATGCCCTCACATAAACTAACGTGTTTACGTTGGTTATTTTCAATCAAGGAGATTTATTATGGCTTTTGAATTGCCACCACTTCCTTATGCAAAAGATGCTTTGGAACCACACATCTCTGCAGAGACGCTTGAGTATCATTACGGTAAGCATCACCAAACCTATGTAAATAACCTGAACAATTTAGTGCCTGGTACCGAGTTTGAAGGTCAGTCACTTGAAACCATTATCACTAAATCAAGTGGTGGTGTTTTTAATAATGCTGCACAGGTTTGGAATCACACTTTTTACTGGAATTGCTTAACACCAAATGGCAAAGATGCTGTTTCTGGTGATCTGGCCGCTGCAATTGATGCCAAATTTGGTTCATTTGCAGAGTTTAAAGAGCAATTTACCAAATCTGCCACCACTAACTTCGGTTCAGGTTGGACATGGTTAGTGAAAAATGCTGATGGCAGCATTGAAATTGTTAATACCAGCAATGCAGGTTGCCCACTGACTGCAGGCCAAACGCCGTTATTAACTTGCGATGTTTGGGAACATGCTTATTACATTGATTTCCGTAATGCCCGTCCAAAATATTTAGAAACATTCTGGATGCTGGTTAATTGGGATTTTGTTGCAGCAAATTTTGCAGCATAAATTTTAAACTCAGCCGGTAGTCTTATGGCTACTGGCTGATTCGTTATATAATTTACCGTTTTTGGAATATGGCAGTTTTCTTTTGAAACTGCCATTTTTCGTTTCAATCTGGCAGAAAATCTGCCGAAGTCGCCTTGAAAAACAGGCAGGGAGTTAAATGCCGTGACCGAATCTGTCATGCCTACTTATGGACGTTTGGATATTACTTTTGCGAGAGGGGAAGGCGCGTGGCTGACTGATACCCGTGGCGAACGATATCTGGATGCATTAAGTGGTATTGCAGTTTGCAATCTTGGGCATTGTCACCCTGCGGTGACGCATGCTATTTCTGAGCAGGCAGCAACATTAGTACATACCTCGAATGTTTACCATATTGAGAAACAGCAGTTATTGGCTGATAAATTGACTCAGCTCTCTGGTATGGAACAAGTGTTTTTCTGTAACTCAGGCGCCGAAGCGAATGAAGCAGCGATTAAACTTGCCCGTAAATATGGCCATAGCAAAGGTATTGATAAACCCGTCATTATTGTGATGGAAGGTAGTTTTCATGGACGGACAATGGCGACGTTAACCGCTACCGGTAATGCCAAGGTACAGGCTGGTTTTGAGCCATTAGTGCCAGGTTTTGTGCGGGTTCCTTACAATGATTTTGATGCGATTCGCATGGCTGTCAGTCATTGGCCCGAAGCTGTTGCTGTATTGGTTGAGCCGGTGCAGGGTGAGGGTGGTATTAAGGTGCCGGACAGTGAATATTTGTCCGCCATCCGGGATTTATGTACACAACGTAAATTACTGATGATGCTCGATGAAGTACAAACAGGTGTTGGCCGGACCGGCAAATGGTTTGCGTTTCAACATAAGCAAGGTTTAAAGCCTGATGTCATGACGCTAGCTAAAGGATTGGGTAATGGTATGCCAGTTGGTGCCTGTTTGGTCGCCGGATTAGCCACTGGGGTGTTGCAAGCGGGTAATCATGGCTCTACCTTTGGTGGAAACCCGTTGGCTTGCAGTGCTGCATTGGCTGTATTAAATACCATTGAAAAAGAACAACTTCTGGATCATGTCAACAGACTTGGCGAGCAAATGTTTCAGCACTTTAAACAGCAGTTGGGACAGACGGAAGGTGTTAAAGAGATTCGGCATTTAGGTTTTATGTTTGGTATTGAGTTAACAGTGCCATGTGCTGAGCTAGTTAAAATTGCCTTGCAGGATCATATCTTGATCAATGTAACGGCAGAAAAAGTTATTCGGTTATTGCCACCATTAGTCATCAATGCCCAAGAAGCAGAATTAATTGTAAACAAGGTAAGCCAACTGGTTAAAAGCTTTTTGGCTTCCCGGCCGATCGAGAGCGTAGCGTGATGAGACATTTCCTTACGCTGAAAGACTTATCGCCAGTTGAATTGCACCAGCTGATTATCCGGGCATCTGAATTAAAAGAAATGCATAAGTCCGGAGAAATTTACCAGCCAATGAAAAATAAAGTACTGGCGATGATTTTTGAAAAATCATCGACCCGTACCCGTGTATCTTTTGAATCAGCCATGGTGCAGTTTGGTGGCGGCTCAATCTTTTTATCACCTGATGATACCCAATTGGGAAGAGGTGAGCCGATTGAAGATTCGGCCAGAGTGATTTCCAGCATGGTTGATGCGGTGATGATCCGAACCTTTGAACATAGCAAAGTCGAAACCTTTGCTCAGTATTCATCGGTGCCGGTTATCAATGCATTGACTGACGATTTCCATCCGTGTCAATTGTTAGCCGATATGCAAACCTATCAGGAACATCGTGGGGATATTCGTGGCAAAACCGTGGCTTGGATCGGTGACGGCAATAATATGTGTCATTCCTATATCAATGCGGCGCAACAATTTGGTTTTACCTTAAACATTGCCACACCGGTTGGATATGAACCAAAAGCATCTATTGTTAATGACGTTGATGCACCCATTCATTTGTTTAACGATGCAATCCAGGCTGCAGAGCATGCTGATTTAGTAGTTACGGATGTCTGGGCAAGTATGGGGCAAGAAGAGGAACAGCGGAAACGGGAAGCTGCTTTTGCCTCGTTTCAGGTTGATAAAAAGGTCATGCAACAAGCCGCTGCTGATGCATTGTTTATGCATTGTTTGCCAGCACATCGTGGTGAAGAGGTCACTGCGGAAGTGATCGATGGTCAACAAAGTGTCGTTTGGGATGAAGCTGAAAATCGTTTACATGCGCAAAAAGCCTTACTAGAATTTCTCTGCGGCTAATCTGTTTTAAACGTCGAGTTGCTTAGTCAATGAGGTTAAGCGCTCGACAGTTCCAATATCAGACCACTGTCCCTGATAGTGAATCCCCGTGGCTCGCTTATGCTTCATTGCTTCAATCAAAAAAGGCTTCAAGGCCAGTTTGGCGACCGGATGATTGGCAAACATCTCTGGACGATAAACTCCAATACCACTGAACGTCAGTTTGGGTTCACCTTCAAGTGATAGCAAACCATCGGCATTAAGATAAAAATCTCCAGCAGGATTGTGCGCAGGATTATTCACCATAACCAAATGGCATAGTTGTTCTTTTGTTAAGTTTATTTTAGCCAAAGTATCAAATGGAAAATCGGTCCAGATATCGCCATTCACCACCAGAAAGGGCTCATTGCTTAACAAAGGTAACGCCTGAATAATTCCACCAGCCGTTTCCAGACCGCCAGTGACTTCTGCTGAATATTCAAAATTAGCGCGGTAACGTTCACCATTACCCAATATGGGCTCAAATTGCTCACCAAGGTGGGCATGATTAATCACAATATCCTTAAGGCCGTCATCGACTAGTTTCTCAATCAAATACTCAATTAAACGTTTTGGCCCGGCATGTAGCAAAGGCTTTGGCGTGTGATCAGTAAGAGGTCTAAGTCGTTCACCACGACCAGCTGCCAGGATCATTACTTTCATTTTATGGCCGCAATTTTGGGTTGTTCAATAAGATATTGATAGAGTTTCTGTAGCTCTGGATAGCGCTCACAAACTTGATAAACGTAATTTAAAGTCACTGCTAAATCATTAATATAATTAGGTTTATTGTCGCGATAATTAAGTCGGCAGAAGATCCCCAGTATTTTAAGATGACGTTGTAAGCCCATTAAATCAAACCAGCGAGGGAAATGTTCTGCTTGCTCAGAAGTTAACAATCTGTGCTGTTGTGCCTGCTCAATATAATATGTAACCCACTGTTGTTGTTCAGCCGGAGACCATTGAATATACACATCACGCAACAATGAAACCAAGTCATAGCTAATGGCGCCAATCACCGCATCCTGAAAATCAATGATACCGGGAGCTTTTCCGGGTAAAAACATCAGATTACGAGAATGAAAATCCCGATGTACCAGAACTTGGGGTTGAGACAAGGCATTGTCGATTAACAAATCATAGGTAGCTGTTAACCAGTCTGGCGGTGTTAACTTTAAATGTGTTTGCAGAAACCAATCATCAAACAGCCGCATCTCGCGTTCTAACAATGCGGCATCATATTTAGGTAAAAGCTGATTTTCAATGGGAATTTTCTGCAAGGTTATCAGGTTGTCGATAGCATTTTTATACAGCTCATCAGCCGTTGTTGCTGATAACTGAGAAAGGTATGGCGTGTTTCCCAAATCGTTCAGAATCAAAAAACCACTTTGCAGATCCTGTTGATAGATATGCGGAACATTTAGCCCGTATTGTTCCAACAATGTCGCAACTTTAATGAATGCCTGATTATCTTCATGCTCTGGAGGCGAATCCATAACGATAAGACTGCCATGTTGTTGCGTTAGTCGGAAATAACGGCGAAAGCTGGCATCGCTGGAGGCAGGTTTTAACGAATAGGTTTTATCGGTTACAAAGTTTTGCAACCATTGTTGCAACTGTTGAAAGCGTATATCTTGTGTATTGTTCATCTGGGAAGTGCGTAATAAGTTTGAGAAATCAGGCTCACAAGTGGTCACTGAATTTAAGGTGATGGCAGATTGTAGCGTATTCGCACTCAATGGGATAATTTGCCCCATTAGCGCGGTCTCAGCATGGCACCAAAAAAACTATAAATATCTGGAGAGGATTTAATGATTAAGCACTATCTTGCTGCTGGTTCACTAGCTTTATTTAGCACTTTTGCAATGGCGGAAGAGTCCATTTTGACACCATGGGATATGCCCCAAGAAGCGATTAATGAAATGACAACGAACATTACTGCTTACAACAAATGCATGATGCAATCTCGTTTAAATGCTAATAAAACAGGGAAGGACGCAACACAAAATGCTGATGAAATTCTGCAATCTTGTGAGCCAAAATTGGATGAGCTGAAAGAATTATTAACTGCAAACAATGTAAACCCTGGACTTACCGAGGGAATGGCCAGAAGTTTACGTTCAAAAGCAGCACGTCAGTTGATGGGGCAAGCAATGAATAACATGGCAGCTCAGGCTGCAGCAATGGAAAACGTTGAAAAAAGTAAACAGCAATAATCTAGGGGCTGTTGACCTTTCATAGGCTTTATCTGGACTGCTGAGCCAACACATCAACACCTTCGTTGGCCAGCAGTTCAATCAAACGAATCAGTGGTAATCCAATTAAACTATTTGGATCCTGACCACGCAGTTCCTGAAATAAACTGATTCCAAACCCTTCAGATTTAAAACTTCCTGCACATTGATATGGTTGTTCAGTCGACAAATAAAATTCTATTTGTGCGGCAGAAAGTGGTCTGAATATCACCTCAAAATTATCCACCAACGACTGCATTGAGTCATTAGCAGCGTTATACAAAGCCAATCCTGTCATAAAGGTAACTTTATTGCCAGCCGCAGCAGTAAGTTGTTCTGTCGCTCTGATATGGTTGCCAGGCTTACCCATTATGTGACCGTTTAACACAGCCACTTGATCCGACCCAATAATCAGACTATCTGGATGTTGCTCTGCAATTTTACGGGCTTTGGCTTCTGCAAGACGTTTTACCAGCTGTTCGGGTTTTTCATTTGCTAGTGGGCTTTCATCGATATCCGGTGAAGCAGTCATAAAATCCAAATGTAATTTAGCCAGCAGTTCAGCCCGGAAAGGGGAGCTGGATCCTAATATTAATGTTTGCATGTAAAGCCTAAGTAATAACGGTGGGAGCAGTGCGGCCAGTGATTGATTGGATTGCTGCAATCTCATTAGCCAAATCAATTAAATCTTTTAATCGTGTTTGGGTATCTTCAAACAATTTTTCCGGATTATCTTCAATAGCTTCGATATACACCCTTAGCGTTGCGCCTTGGGTGCCGGTGCCGGACAATCTAAAGATAATACGGCAACCATCGGTAAAGCCAATACGGATACCCTGTTTTTCAGAAATACTGTTATCAATGGGATCGTGATAACTGAAGTTATCCGCATACTCCACTTTATAACCATTTAAATCCTGACCTGCCAATTGAGGCAATTGCTGTTGCAAATGTTCGATTAACTGATTGGCTTTATCGGTCGGAATCTCTTCATAATCATGACGGGTGTAATAATTCCGGCCATATTTCTGCCAATGCTGTCGAACAATCTCACTGACAGATTGTTGTCTGACGGCAAGAATATTCAACCAGAATAAAACTGCCCATAACCCGTCTTTTTCACGGATATGATTCGACCCAGTGCCGAAGCTTTCTTCACCACACAAGGTAGCCATATCAGCATCAAGTAGATTGCCAAAAAACTTCCAACCAGTTGGAGTTTCATGCATCTGTATATTCAATGCTTTTGCAACACGGTCTGCTGCCTGGCTGGTTGGCATCGAGCGGGCGATACCTTTAAGACCTTCCTGATATGCAGGGATCAGTTCTGCATTAGCTGCCAATATAGCGAGACTGTCTGATGGTGTGACAAAGATGCCGTGTCCCAGGATCATATTACGATCGCCATCGCCATCTGATGCTGCGCCAAAATCCGGACCATTCTCAGCGAATAATTCTGCGACCAATTCTGGCGCGTAGGTGAGATTAGGATCGGGATGGCCTCCGGCAAAATCCGCTTGAGGAATGCCATTAATCACTGTGCCTATTTCGGCTCCCAGACGTTTTTCGAGGATTTCTTTGGCATAAGGGCCAGTAATGGCGTGCATTGCATCAAAGCGCATTTGAAAGCGACCATTGCATAAAAGGGCACGAATCGCTGGAAAATCAAAAATATCGGCCATTAATTCGGCGTAATCGGCAACCGGATCAATGATATCTATCTGCATATCCTGAAGGTATTGAGTGCCTATTTCGGAAAGCGAAATATCATCACATTCGAAAATACGATAAGACGTAATTTTTTGACTAATTTGAAAAATAGCTTCAGTAATGCTTTCCGGCGCCGGGCCACCATTACGAATATTGAATTTGATACCAAAATCACCATCCTGACCGGCGGGATTATGGCTGGCCGACAGAATAACGCCTCCAAAGGCTTGGTATTTTCGAATAACACATGATGCAGCTGGTGTAGAAAGCAGTCCGTTTTGACCGATAATTAATCGTTTGAAGCCATTCACCACCGCCATTTTCACTATGGTCTGAATCGCCGTCTCATTGTAAAAACGGCCATCACCACCAATAACCAGGGTTTGATTTTGGGTGTCGCCGATGGCATCAAACATGGATTGTACAAAGTTTTCCAGATAATGTTTTTGTTGAAACACACGAACTCGCTTGCGCAATCCTGAAGTGCCGGGTCGTTGATCATTAAACGGCTGAGTGGTGATGTTGCTGATCGACATGATAGTTCCTGAAAAAAGGCGAAATAATGGGCTATTTAAAGACAGTGCATTACTGCTTTGCACAAAGGTTGCGTCTCACTATACTGAGAACATGTTACGGTCTCAACACTTCGATAATGCAACATTAATGCGCTTAGCCAGCTACGCTTCTGTGTTGACGGCCTTTGTACTCATTGCCGCCAAGCTCATCGCTTGGTATCTCTCGGATTCAATCAGTATTCTGGCAAGTCTGATTGATTCCAGTCTTGATTTACTCGCTTCTTTAGTCAACCTGTTAGCAATTCACCACGCTTTGCAGCCCGCTGATAAAGAACATCGTTTTGGTCATGGCAAAGCTGAAGCTATAGCGGCGGTAGGTCAATCCATGTTTATTGCCGGTTCTGCGATCATGCTGTTATTTCAGGCAAGCGGTCGACTCGTTAATCCTCAACCGCTGACCGCGGGAATAGAACTAGGTGTGGCAGTCATGCTGTTTTCTATGCTCGCTACGATTGGGTTATTGCTGTTACAGCGATTTGTCATAAAAAAAACCAAGTCTTCGGCTATCAGGGCAGATTCCCTACATTACCAATCGGATTTATTGGTTAATTTCAGCGTCATCATTGCATTGCTCTTAACACAGTTTGGCTTAATCTGGTTTGATCCATTAATGGCGGTATTAATTGCTTTCTATGTCTTGTTTAGCGCATGGAAGATACTTCGAGATGCCATTGATTTATTGATGGATCATGAAATTACCGATGCTGAACGACAACAGATAATGCAATTGGTATTGAATCATCCCCAAGTTAAAGGCATGCATGATTTGCGAACTCGGCGTTCAGGTGTCACGGTTTTTATTCAGTTACATCTAGAGCTAGATCCTGAAATGAGCTTGCAGCAAGCACATGAAGTCAGTGACAAGGTAAGTCAGGATGTTCGTGCTTTATTTGATGACGTAGAAATTATTATTCATCAGGATCCACTTAACGATAAGTCAATTGAGCATAGCCTATCGTGAACGCCGTATAATGTACGAAAACATGAGGAGTAGTATTCGTTTGCTTGAAAAATTTTCTGTAGAGTTAGCCGGCGGGCTGAGCATAGTTTTAATCTTGATAATCTGGTTACTCTATCGGCGTTTTGTTCGGAAAAGTTATTCACAGATCCAGATTGAACAAGTGTTAAAACCGTATAAACAGGATGAACTCAAAAATGTCATTCTTCCTGATGGATTAGGCGGCTTACTGGAAATTGAAAAGATTTTTCTGTTGGAACAAGGCATTCTAATTTTGCGTGACTATCCGATCAGCGGTCATTTATTTGGTGCTGAGAAAATTGAACAATGGACCCAAATTGTTGATGGCCGCAGTTATAAATTCACTAATCCTTTGCATCATCTTGAGAACGCACGTCAGGCTATCCGCTCGCTGATACCTAAAATGCCAGTATTTTGTCATGTGGTGTTTACTGCAGACAGCAATTTTCCCAAAGGTAAACCAGCTGCGGTATCTGTGTTGCCGAGTTTTGAACAGGATATGCAAAGATTATTTAATAGCCCAAAATTACCTGCAGAAGTTCGAGAAAAAATGTGGGATGTCATTAAACAGAACGTTCGAATCGACACACAGTCGTTAATCAGGGAGTAACCGTGGAAAAGCCTACAAAACCATTGGTGGTGGCAATTTCATCACGTGCTTTGTTTGATTTGGATGAAAGCCACCGCATCTATGAAGAGCAGGGCACCGAAGCCTATTGCCAGTTTCAGATCGAAAACGAAGATGTGCCATTATCGCCAGGCGGTGCTTTTAATTTGGTTAAAAAGTTACTGGCGTTAAATGACAACAATCCCAATACCCCTCGTGTTGAAATCATCTTGTTATCCCGCAACAGCGCCGATACAGGGTTACGTGTATTTAACTCAATTCAACATCATAAGTTAGGCATCATCCGTGCTGTATTTACCTCCGGCAGTAGCCCATATCGTTATGTCGCTCCATTCAGTGCCAATCTGTTTTTATCAACTAGCCCGGAAGACGTGCGTATGGCACTTGAGGCGGGAATCGCTGCTGCGACAATCTTGCCGTCCAATCTGGGTAATAACTCTGAATCAGATCAGCTTCGCATTGCCTTTGACGGGGATGCTGTTTTATTTTCAGATGAATCTGAGCGTATCTTTAAAGAGCGCGGCCTTGAAGCCTTTACTCAGAATGAACAACAAACAGCAAGACAAGCTTTATCAGGCGGTCCTTTTAAAGACTTTTTAATGGCCTTAAATCAAATCCAAACCGAATACCCAGAAAATGGCTCGCCGATTCGCACAGCATTGGTAACCGCTCGTTCAGCACCGGCCCACGAACGAGTGATCCGTACTTTGCGTGAATGGGGAATTCGTATTGATGAGGCAATCTTTCTCGGCGGTATGGAGAAAGGCCCGTTTCTAAAATCATTTGGCGCCGATATCTTCTTTGACGATCAAGAGCGTCATTGCATCTCGGCAAGAGATCATGTTGCTACCGGACACGTTCCGCATGGCATTGCTAATCAGATTATTGTCAAAGAAGAAACTGAATGACACTGACACCAATGCCGGTCGCAGCTCAACGCTTTATCCGCCAATTGACCGATAAACACATGCCCGTCTTTCCCAATACCATGCTGGAAATTAATAAAATCCTCGAACAAGAGGATAGTGCGGCAGTAGATGTCGCGCAGGTCATTTTGCGTGATGCCGCTTTAACTGGCCGCTTACTAAAAATGGCGAATAGCGTTTATTACAATCCCCAGGGACATCATATTAATACGGTGTCACGTGCATTAATGTTGTTAGGTTTTGAGCAGGTCAAAGTGTTGGCACTGACTTTGGTGTTAATTGATTCATTAAAAGCCAGTAAACGTCATGATAAAGTGCTTAAAGAAATGGCAATATCACTGCATGCTGCAGTACAGGCCCAGAATATGGCCACCTTATGTCATTCTGAATTGCCTGAAGATATTTTTATTGCGGCATTGCTCTCGCGTCTGGGCTATCTAACCTTTTGGGCATTTGCCGATGAAAAAACAGTCAGCGCATATGAGCAAGCAGAATCAACCGTTTCCGCCGAGATAGAAGTCTTAGGATATTCATTGCAGCAACTCACTCAAGGCCTTGCCGAAGCTTGGTCATTAAATGATTTACTGGTTCAAAGTTTTCGTTCACATGATAAATCTGAAGCCGTACAGATCATTCGTTATGCCGGAAAATTAGCCTTTGAAACCAGAAAATCCTGGGATATGACTAAGCTCGCGCCATGGTTTGAGCAAACCGCAACACTCACTCACAGTACAAAAGAAACCTTAGTGGTATCGGTTTATGACAGCGCCTTGGCAGCACAACAATTATTGAACCTGACTGGTATAGAGCGAGCTCAGGGACTGATCCCTTTACCTGATGACATTCAGCTGAGTGATGATACGCTTAGTGAACCAGTAGTTGATGTTGAAGAGACAACGCTTTATTTTGCTCCTGATCAAGCTATTCAATTACGCATCTTGCAAGATATCTCCCAAGCCATTCAGGAACATAGAAGTATTAATCAGATACTTGAAATGGTGATGGAGGGTATTTATCGTGGTGCTGGTATGGACAGGGTGGTGTTTGCGGTTTTATCGGCTGACAAATCCCAGCTTAATTGCCGATATGCTATGGGGCATCAAAATGAGCAATTATGTGAGCTGTTTAAAATAACAATTGATAGCAAATCATCCAGCCTGTTTAAAGATTTATTGTCAGCGGAAGATGCCGTGCTACTCGATAAATCACAACCGGCAGTTATGAAAAAACTTCTTCAAGAAGGTAATGGGGTTTTTGATGTTCAATCGCTGTTAGCTATGCCGTTAAAAAGATCTAATAAACCCTTCGGGTTATTTCTGGCTGACAGGCATGCTTCAAATAGAGTAATAGAGCAGCAGGATCTTATTGCTTTTCGGCAGTTTTGCCAGCAAGCAGCCTTGGCATTCGCATTTTTGACAATACAAGGCTAGTTTTGGTTAGTTTATCTGGCTATAATGGCCGACTTGATTAGATACGTAAGCATATCTATAACGAATTGCGAGAGTGGCGGAATTGGTAGACGCGCTGGATTTAGGTTCCAGTAGGGTAACCTGTGAGAGTTCGAGTCTCTCCTCTCGTACCATTTACAATTGTTGGTGCTAAGACACCATCAATGCGCTTAATCCCCGTGTTTGAGGTTTAAAGAATGCAAGTAACTGTAGAAAATGTCAGCGAACTTGGTCGTAAAATGACCATCACTGTGGAAGATGCGAATATTGAACAAGCTGTTCAAAAACGATTAGTTTCTATCCGCCCATCAGTTCGAATGGCTGGCTTCCGTCCAGGTAAAGTTCCAATGAACATGTTGGTTAAAACACATGGTCCCTCAGCACGTCGTGAAGTGATTGACCAAATCGTTCAAGACAGCATGCGTGAAGCATTCACTCAAGAGAAAGTTAATCCTGCAAGCCCTCCGCATATCGATAGTATGAAGGAAGAAGAGGCTGCACTGATTTACACCTTGAATTATGAAATCTTCCCAGAATTAGATGCAGTAAAGCTGAAGGGTATTAAGCTAGAAAAAACAGTTGCTGAAGTAACTGATGAAGATGTCGATAAAATGCTTGAAACGTTGCGTGAACAACGCATGAGCTGGGAACCATTGAAACGGGCAGCCAAAGAAGAAGATGGCG
The DNA here is from genome assembly GCF_048266885.1 of Methylophaga sp. Classification (GTDB taxonomy): domain Bacteria; phylum Pseudomonadota; class Gammaproteobacteria; order Nitrosococcales; family Methylophagaceae; genus Methylophaga. The sequence goes on along the minus strand of NZ_JBLWYR010000005.1, from coordinate 88,504 downwards.
TGACCATTGATTTTGTAGGCAGCATCGATGGTGAAGAATTCCAAGGTGGTAAAGGTCAGGATGTTTTGGTTGTTATCGGCAACGGCAGCATGCTGCCTGAGTTTGAACAACAGTTAGTTGGCGTTAAGCCAGACCAAGAATTAACCATTTCGATGACTTTCCCAGAAGATTACCGCGCTGAGCATCTACGCAGTAAAAAAGCGGATTTTGCTGTAACTGTTAAACAAGTCGCTAAGAAAAAACTACCTAAACTAGATAAAGAGTTTGCGGAGCTTTGTGGTGTTGAAGGTGGCTTAGCCGCATTGAAAAAAGAAGTACGTTCAAATATGGAACGTGAACTTGCCGCTGCTTTGAAAAATGTGAATAAACGCAAAGCAATGGATAGCGTTGCAGCTAATAATGACATTGCATTGCCTGAAGCTCCGGTTGAACGTGAAGCAAATTATTTGATGGAGCAAGCTAAAAATAATCTGCGCAATCAAGGTGTAAACGTTGAAGGTTTACCTTTTGAATTAAGCAACTTCAAAGAAAACGCGGAAAAACGTGTAAAACTAAGTCTGCTTATCGGTAAGATTATCTCTGATAACAAAATTCAACCTGAAGAAAAACAGGTTCGCGAAGCAATTGAAGCAATTGCTGCCAGTTACGAAGATCCTGAAGATGTCATGAACTATTACATGACCAATCAGGATAAATTATCTGAAATCCAAATGATGGTTGTTGAAGATACTGTTGTTGAATGGATTTACGATAATGTTAAAGTGGAAGAAAAAGCATCCTCATTTTCTGAAGTGATGAATGCTATAGCCTAAAGGCACTAGCAAGTTTTTATACAAAGACAGCCCGTGCTCAAACTTTTGGGCACGGGTTATTTTTTATTTGGCATTAAAACAGGACCGCTATGAGCACTATATTTTCTGAGCAACTCAATCCAGTTCAAAATGCATTGGTTCCAATCGTAGTTGAACAGACTTCACGTGGTGAACGTTCATACGACATATATTCCCGCCTGCTGAAAGAGCGCATTATCTTTCTAGTCGGTCAGGTGGAAGACCATATGGCGAATTTGATTGTCGCGCAGATGTTATTTCTGGAATCAGAAAACCCCGATAAAGATATCCATCTTTATATTAATTCGCCAGGCGGAGCCGTGACTGCAGGTCTGGCTATTTACGACACCATGCAATTTATCAAACCTCAAGTCAGCACGTTGTGTATTGGCCAAGCTGCCAGCATGGGTGCATTGTTGTTAACTGCCGGTGCTAAAGGCAAACGTTTTGCGTTACCCAATTCGCGCATTATGGTGCATCAGCCTTTAGGTGGTTTCCAAGGACAAGCCTCGGATATTGATATCCATGCCAAAGAGATTCTGAGTATCCGTGATCGATTGAATGGAATTATGGCGCACCATACCGGTCAAGATATTGAGAAAATTGAACGTGATACCGATCGTGATAACTTCATGAATGGTGAACAGGCAGCAGAATATGGTTTAATTGATGCTGTAATGAATAGCCGACCTGCAGAAAAAGAAAAGTCATAAGCAATCATAAACGTTAGGAAAGTAGAGCGATGAGCGACGACAAAAAAAACGACGACAAATTACTTTACTGTTCATTCTGCGGTAAAAGTCAGCATGAAGTAAAAAAATTGATCGCTGGACCTTCAGTATTTGTCTGCGATGAATGTGTTGAGCTTTGTAACGATATTATTCGTGAAGAGCTGCAAGAAAAAACAGATGAAAAAGCAGATTCCAGATTACCCTCACCACATGAGATTGATTCGGCCCTTAACAATTATGTTATCGGTCAGGTTAAAGCGAAACGCGTCTTATCTGTAGCGGTATATAACCATTACAAACGTTTGCGTCATGGCACCAAAAACGATGATGTAGAATTATCCAAAAGTAACATTCTGCTGATAGGCCCAACCGGAAGTGGTAAAACCTTACTTGCCGAGACATTGGCTAGACAGTTAAATGTGCCTTTCACCATGGCTGATGCGACGACTCTGACTGAAGCAGGTTATGTTGGTGAAGATGTCGAAAATATTATTCAAAAGTTATTGCAGAAATGTGATTACGATGTTGAAAAAGCTGAAACGGGCATTGTCTATATTGATGAGATCGATAAGATTTCGAAAAAATCTGATAACCCCTCAATTACTCGAGATGTATCGGGCGAGGGTGTTCAGCAGGCATTGCTAAAATTGATTGAAGGTACAATTGCTTCAGTTCCACCTCAAGGTGGCAGAAAACATCCTCAACAAGAATTTCTGCAAGTCGATACCAGCAAAATCCTGTTTATCTGCGGAGGTGCTTTTGCCGGTCTGGATAAAGTTATCCGCAACCGTACGCATAAAGGTGGCATTGGTTTTTCTGCTGATGTTAAAAGCGTTGATACCAATGCTCCCTCCAGTGAAGCATTAAGAGTGGTGGAACCTGAAGATTTAATTCAATATGGATTAATTCCTGAGTTTGTTGGTCGTCTGCCAGTTGTTGCTACACTTGAAGAGCTTGATGAAGCGGCATTGGTACAGATCTTAACTGAGCCAAAAAATGCATTAACTAAACAATATGAAAAATTGTTTGAGTTGGAAAATTGCGAATTAGAATTTAGAGCAGATGCTTTACGAGCTATTGCCCGTAAAGCGATGGAACGTAAAACAGGTGCCCGTGGTTTGCGTTCTATTATTGAAAATGTACTGTTAGATACCATGTTTGACCTGCCGTCTTTGGATAACGTAACCAAAGTGGTAGTGGATGAAAGTGTTATCAACGGTGAGAACACGCCTATTTTGATTTATGAAGATCAACCTGCTGATCTCGCATCAGGTGATAAATAATCTTTACCTGATTGATCTTTAAACACTTTGGCTAATATCAATGCGTTCGGTTTCTCCGAACGCTTGATTTCTTTACGCCTGTCCCCATATTGTTTTCACGCACACGATAACCGTGTCTGTTGACTCCCTAAAGAGGTCTGCATTGATGGAAAAAGAATTTGAAGCTGCATCAACTGATGACAATGCCTTACAAAAAGTACCTGTACTGCCATTGCGTGATGTTGTGGTATATCCACATATGGTCATTCCTTTATTTGTTGGGCGTGAAAAATCCATCAAAGCTTTGGAACACGCCACCGATGAAAACAAACAAGTCTTACTAGTTGCTCAAAAAGATTCTGGCGAAGATTCGCCTGCACCAGAGAATCTTTATGAAACCGGGACACTGGCTAATATTCTGCAATTATTAAAACTGCCAGATGGTACGGTAAAAGTATTGGTTGAGGGCACGCAACGAGCCAAAGTCGCGTTGTATGACAATAGCAATGCATTCTGTGAAGCTGAAGTGGCTACTTTCATTGATCAGCATCCTGATCAGCGTGAAGCCGATGTATTGATGCGCACTTTGCTGGGGCAATTTGAGCAGTACGTAAAACTCAACAAAAAAATTCCACCAGAAGTTATTGCTTCTCTTTCTAGCATCGAAGATCTTGCTCGTATGGCGGATACCGTTGCAGCACATATGACTCTGAAACTTGAGGACAAGCAAATTTTGCTTGAAATGTCTGATGTTAAAGATCGCATCGAAAAACTGATGGCTTTTCTTGAGTCGGAAATTGATATTCAGCAGATCGAAAAACGTATCCGTAACCGCGTTAAAAAGCAGATGGAAAAGAGTCAGCGCGAATACTATTTGAACGAACAGCTTAAAGCCGTTCAGAAAGAACTCGGTGAACTGGATGATAGTGGCAATGAAGTTGAAGAGTTAGCAGAAAAAATTGCTACTGCGGGTATGAGTACAGAAGCACGCGATAAAGCCGAATCTGAACTGAAAAAATTAAAAATGATGTCGCCGATGTCTGCTGAAGCGACTGTCGTGCGTAACTACATTGAATATTTACTTGAAGTACCCTGGAAAAAACGCTCACGGGTGACTTTGGATCTGGAGCATGCACAGCAAGTGCTTGATGAAGATCATTATGGTCTGGAAAAAGTCAAAGAACGCATTATTGAATATCTCGCAGTACAAAAACGCGTTAAAAAACTGAAAGGTCCTATTCTTTGTTTGGTTGGACCGCCTGGTGTTGGTAAAACATCGATCGCTCAATCAATTGCCCGTGCGACCAATCGTAAATTCAGCCGTATGGCCTTGGGTGGTGTGCGTGATGAAGCTGAAATCCGTGGTCATCGCCGTACCTACATTGGTTCTATGCCAGGTAAAGTAATTCAGAATATTTCCAAAACCGGTGTTCGCAACCCATTGTTCTTGTTGGATGAAATTGACAAAATGGCCCAGGATTTCCGTGGTGATCCTGCTTCTGCATTATTAGAAGTATTAGATCCGGAACAAAACTCGACTTTTGCCGATCACTACCTGGAAGTGGAATACGATCTGTCGGATGTGATGTTTGTTTGTACCGCAAACACCTTGAATATTCCGGATGCATTACGCGACCGTATGGAAATTATCCGTCTTGCCGGCTATACCGAAGATGAAAAATTGAACATTGCTTTACAGTATCTGTTGCCAAAAGCCATTAAAGATAATGGCTTAAAAGCGGACGAGATTGAAATTACATCTCAAGCAGTGATGGAAATCATTCGCCGTTATACACGTGAAGCTGGTGTTCGTAATCTGCAGCGTGAGATATCGAAAATCTGCCGTAAGTTAGTAAAACAAATTCTGAGTGAGTCACCCACAGAGAAGGTAATTGTTACTGCAGATAACCTAGAAGATTATCTTGGTGTTTATCATTATCAATATGGTGTGGCAGAAGAAGATGATCGTATCGGTCAAGTAACTGGTCTGGCCTGGACAGAAGTGGGTGGTGAATTGTTAACCATCGAGTCTGCCGTTATGCCAGGTAAAGGTAAAGCTAGTTATACCGGTAAACTTGGTGATGTAATGCAAGAATCCATTCAAGCCGCCACCACCGTCGTTCGTTCACGAGCAATAGAGTGGGGCATTGCCGAGGATTATCTGCAGAGTCATGATTTACATATCCATGTACCTGAAGGCGCTACACCGAAAGATGGTCCAAGCGCAGGTATTGGTATGTGTACAGCACTGGTCTCTGCAATTACTGGAATCCCAGTGAAATCAAATGTTGCGATGACGGGTGAGATTACTCTTCGCGGTGAAGTGCTAGCAATTGGTGGATTAAAAGAGAAATTACTTGCTGCTCATCGTGGTGGAATCGATACGGTTTTAATACCGAAAGATAACGTGAAGGACTTACGAGAAATTCCAGATAATGTAAAATCTGGGTTGGAAATTATTCCTGTGCGCTGGATTAATGAAGTTCTGGAAAAAGCCTTGCAACATATGCCAACTAAGGTATTACCTACTCCAGATACTGCCACTGTTCTAGCACCAGAACAGGCCAGTTTTCACGAAGTAAATACGCAAAATCGGCACTAACCTGAGAAAAGCGAGCAACGGAGATTTATGATGACTCAAAAACAACAACAGCGTTTAATCGGGACGCTTTTGCTTGTCTTTTTCATCGCCGTGCTCGCTTATATCGTTTTATCCAAAGTCAGTCAGACTGAGTCGGGTAAACAAGTTCCAGAAGATGAGCCGATTCAGTTTTCATCAGTCATAGAACCAGTAAAAGATAATGATGATGAAGCAATGGAAATGGATATTTCATCATCTGAAGAAGCATTTGTAGAGATTGAGCCTGACGTTACAGGCAACTCAACATCATTACCTGAAAATTTCGTGAAAGAACCCGTGCAACCTGAGACAGTGGCCCCAGAACCTGCCCCCGTAGTTCCAAAATCAGAGCCTGCTCCTAAAGCTCCAGAGTCCAAGCCAGAACCCGTAATTCCAAAAGCTGAGCCTGCACCTAAAGCTCCAGAGCCGAAACCTTCACCGGCACCAATTGAAAAAAAACCTGAACCTGCTCCTGTACCCGCGGCTACAGAATCTTCTGCTTCAGCAGAAACCACTTCGCGCTGGATTCTACAACTAGGCAGTTTTTCAGTCGAGGCCAATGCAACCAGTTTGAAAAAACAGCTAGAAGAAATTGGTTATAAGCCGATGATTGAACAAACGCGTTCAGCTGGGAATGTTATTTACCGAGTGCGGTTGCAGCCTAATCCAGATAGAGCAACGCTAGAAAAAACAGCAGAATCAATCCGTAATAAGTTGAATTTAAATACCCAGATATTTCCATATCCTTAATGCATCTTAAAGTCATAAATATGCAATATGATCTGTGTAAATATATTGGGTTAGCTTCTGTATTTCTGCTAAAATTGCCCCTTTTAACACGCTGCTCAACGCGGAGTCATAATGAACTGGGTAGATTATTTAATAATCGGCATTATTTTGATTTCGTCGGGCATCAGTATCGTTCGTGGTTTCATAAAAGAAGTACTTTCGTTAATTAGCTGGGCAGTGGCCATTTGGGTCGCTTTTATGTTTTTTGCCAATTTTGCCAGTTTGTTAACACCATATATCGATACAGCTACCATACGTTTATTTGTCGCTTTTTTTGTCTTATTTGTTGTCACATTAATACTCGGTGCACTGGTAAATCATTTGATTTCACAACTGGTTGAAAAGACAGGGCTTAGCGGCACAGACCGTGCGCTTGGGGTGATTTTCGGTATTCTTAGAGGGGTCGCAATCGTCACTATATTAGTGCTGGCTGCAGGCGTAACACCTATGCCATCGGATATCTGGTGGCAAAACTCATTATTGTTACAACATTTTGAAGATTTAGCGGTTTGGGTGATGCAGTTTTTACCAACCGATGTCGCTGAACACGTTAACTTCAACTAATCCTGACAGGGTGATTTTATGTGTGGAATTATTGGTATTGTAGGTCATTCCGAAGTCAATCAAGCGCTTTACGATGGATTGACTGTTCAACAACACCGGGGGCAAGATGCTGCGGGGATTATGACTTGCGATCAAACTGGACGGTTTTATCTACGCAAAGATAACGGACTGGTAAAAGATGTTTTTCATACTCGTCATATGATTCGCCTAAAAGGGTCAATGGGTATTGGACATATTCGATATCCTACCGCAGGTTGTTCTAATTCGGCTGAATCACAACCATTTTATGTCAACTCTCCGTTTGGTATTGCTCTGGCCCACAATGGCAATTTAACAAACGCACAGGTCTTATCCGATCAGCTGTTCAAAAGCGATCGTCGTCACCTTAATACTGGTTCTGATTCTGAAGTCTTATTAAATGTTCTCGCTCACGAGTTACAGACTTCTGGAAAACTCAAACCTCAACCAGAAGATATTTTTAAAGCGGTCTCAGAAGTTCATAAACGCTGCAAAGGTGCTTATGCCGTTGTTGCGATGATTGCTGGTGTAGGTATGTTGGCATTTCGTGATCCCTATGGCATACGTCCTGCAGTTATTGGTAAGCGGGAAACTGAATTGGGTACAGAATATGTTGTGGCGTCTGAGAGTGTCGCAATTGATACGCTTGATTTTGAGTTGATGCGTGATGTCCAGCCCGGTGAATGTGTCTTTATTGATATGCAAGGTAGTTTTCATAGTCAACAATGTGCGGAAAACCCGATCAAATCGCCTTGTATATTTGAATATGTTTATTTTGCCCGACCTGATTCTATGATGGATGGCATTTCGGTGCATAAAAGCCGTATGCGCATGGGGACAAAGTTAGCGCAAAAAATTAAACGTGAATTTCCCGATCACGATATCGATGTCGTCATTCCAATTCCAGACACGAGTCGCAGTGCGGCACTGCAACTAGCCTATGATTTAGATGTGGTTTATCGCGAAGGCTTTATTAAAAATCGCTATATCGGGCGTACATTCATTATGCCTGGTCAGCAACAGCGCAAAAAATCGGTTCGACAGAAATTGAATGCCATCGACTTAGAATTCCGTGACAAGAATGTTCTGCTAGTTGATGATTCAATTGTTCGTGGCACGACCTCACAACAAATCGTGCAAATGGCTCGTGATGCAGGTGCGAAAAAAGTATACCTGGCATCTGCTGCACCGCCAGTTCGTTTCCCCAATGTATATGGCATTGATATGCCATCACCGTCAGAATTTGTTGCGCACAACCGTAATGTCGAACAAATTGCTAAAGAACTTGGCGTGGATTGGCTGATCTATCAGGATCTACAAGATCTGGTTGAAGCCATTAACAAGAAAAGCGATGTTAAGCGGTTTGATACTTCATGTTTTGATGGTGATTACATTACTGGCGATATCGATGAGACTTATTTGTATTACATTGATGCGCTGCGTAATGACATGTCAAAACAAAGTAGTGAAGAAGGTAATGTCACGATTGAACTGCATAATGATGTTTAAACAGCTTATTCCTAACTACAATTCTCATACAGCTATTCCTGCTAAATTCAGCGGGAATAAACAGCTTTTTGCTGTTTGATACCAATTCTTATATAATCCCGTCGATTATGCATCAGCAATTGCCAAGAGAGATTGATCCGTTTCGTTTTGCTCATAGCGGTTTACAGATAGCGGGAGAAATTCCGGTCAGTAAAATGTCGCGTTTGAGTGAAATGCTTTATGACGATTCGGGGACGGTTTCTATCGATATGCAATTCGATATTGATACTACCGGCACGCCTTTTATGCGTGGGCAATTTGCGGTCACAGTCAATCTGCTTTGTGAGCGTTGTATGGAGCCAATGGCACATTCAATGAATATCACAACGATATTGGCATTGGTTCGACATGAAGGAAAGGTAGAAGGGCTTGCAGAACAATATGAGCCTTGGATCTTAAATGATGCGAAACAAGTTGATCCGGCACAAGTCGTGGAAGACGAGTTGATTCTCGCTTTACCGATTGTGCCAAAACATGATTACTCATGTCTGCCTGAACAATTATGGCAAACAGGAGAAGAAGAAATTGAGCCTGAGAAACCAGTCTCACCGTTTGCAGCATTATCTGCATTGAAATCGAAAAAGTAATTTATTTATCGTTATTGGGTTTAGGAGTTTAAGCCATGGCTGTTCAAAAGAGTAAAAAGAGTCCTTCACGTCGCGGTATGCGTCGTTCACATGATGCATTAACAGAATCGACTTTATCTGTTGATTCAACTTCTGGTGAATTACACCGTCGTCACCATGTGACTGCTGACGGTTACTACCGTGGCCGCAAAGTTATTGCTGACAAGAGTGAATAAGGCTTAACAGAAATTGAATTTAACAATTTCGATCGACGCTATGGGCGGGGATCACGGACCTCAAGTCGTGATCCCCGCTGCCATATCAACGCTGGAAAGGCATAAGGATGTAGAACTGATTTTGGTTGGCGATGAAGCAACCATATCAGCAGAGTTAGCTAAACATCAGTTTGCCGACCAACACCGTATGAAAATTCACCATGCTTCCCAAACAGTTGGCATGGATGAAGCCCCATCCTCAGCACTACGCGGCAAAAAAGATTCGTCCATGCGGGTGGCCATAAATCTTGTGAAAGATGGTCAAGCTGCTGCTTGTATCAGTGCAGGAAATACTGGCGCATTAATGGCAACAGCTCGTTTTGTGTTGAAAACACTGCCCGGTATTGAACGACCTGCAATTATTACCGCATTACCTACCATGCGTGGTCACACCTATGTTCTCGATCTCGGGGCAAATGTAGACTCGACTGCCGAGCATCTGGTGCAATTTGCGTTAATGGGCTCGGTTTTGGCTGAGTTAATTGACGGAAAATCAAACCCGACAGTAGGCCTACTGAATGTCGGCGCGGAAGAAATCAAAGGTAATGAACGGGTAAAAGAAGCGGCTCGTTTATTAGCTAAAACCGATTTAAATTATTACGGCTTTGTCGAAGGTGATGGACTTTATCATGGCGAAGTTGATGTACTGGTCTGTGATGGCTTTGTGGGTAACGTTGCGTTAAAAGCCAGTGAAGGTGTCGCTCACATGATTCGACATTATTTACGTCAAGCCTTTAATCGCAACTGGTTAACCAAGATTGCCGGTTTAATTGCCTATCCTGTATTAAAAAGCTTTAGCAAAGAACTCGACCCTCGTGCCTTTAACGGTGCGAACCTGATTGGTTTACAAGGCATTGTCATTAAAAGCCATGGTGGAGCAGATGCGTTTGCTTTTGCCAATGCAATTAATATCGCTGTACTGGAAGCTAGAAAAGATGTACCGAAGAATATCACTAAACATCTTGAGACTCTTTTAGAGGAACAAGTGTTGTGATCTATTCCAGAATTGCGGGAACGGGCAGCTATTTACCTGAAAAAGTTCTGACCAATGTTGATCTGGAATCAATGGTTGAAACTAGTGATGAATGGATTACTGATCGCACCGGTATCAAAAAAAGACATATCGCGGCGAGCGACGAGACTACTACAGATTTAGCTTTTTATGCGGCTAAAAATGCTATCTCAGCTGCTGATTTAAAACCTCGCGACATCGATATGATTATTGTCGCAACTACCACCCCAACTCGAATTTTCCCCAGCACTGCGGCACTAGTCCAACAAAAATTAGGCATTCATGGATGCCCGGCATTTGATATTCAAGCGGTATGTACCGGATTTGTTTATGCGTTGACGATTGCTGACAAGTTTATTAAATCGGGTAGCGCCAAAAATGTCTTGGTTATTGGCGCAGAAACCCTTTCACGTATAGTCGACTGGACTGACCGTAACACCTGCGTGTTATTTGGCGATGGAGCTGGTGCTGTCGTACTTCAAGCATCTGCTGAACCCGGGGTTTTATCTACACATATTCATTGTGATGGCAGCTTTAATAATTTGTTACACGTGCCGACAGGGCCAGGTAGTGCGTTAACTGAAGATCCAGCCTATATAGAAATGCAAGGTAATGAGGTTTTCAAAGTTGCCGTCAAAACCCTGAGCAAAATTGTTGATGAAACTCTCGAAGCTAATCAATTAGATAAGCATGACATTGACTGGCTTATTCCACATCAAGCTAATATCCGTATTATTGCGGCTACAGCCAAAAAATTGAGCATGTCTATGGACAGTGTTGTTGTGACTGTTCAAGACCATGGTAATACCTCGGCGGCATCTATCCCTCTGGCACTTGATGTTGCCGTGCGTGATGGTCGCATTAAGCGTGGTGAAACATTATTGTTTGAAGCGTTTGGTGGTGGGTTTACCTGGGGCTCAGCGCTCATCAAATTTTAATCTGAGGTATTTATACCAATGCATTCAGCATTTATTTTCCCCGGCCAAGGTTCTCAGTCTGTAACGATGCTTGCCGAGTTATCTGAATCGTTTCCGAAAGTAAAAGGGACATTTGACGAAGCCAGTGATGCACTTGGCTATGACTTGTGGGCTTTGGTGCAAAACGGACCTGAAATTGAACTCAATCAAACCGATAAAACCCAACCGGCCATGCTAGCTGCAGGTATTGCTGTATGGCGATGCTGGCAATCAGTAAGTGACTATAAACCAGCCTATTTTGCTGGCCATAGTCTGGGTGAATATACCGCGCTGGTTGCAGCTGAGGCAATTGACTTCAAAACGGCTATTAAACTGGTTGAAAAACGTGGTCAATTAATGCAGCAAGCGGTTCCTGCAGGTGAAGGCGCTATGGCGGCTATCCTGGGCTTAGAAGATGATGTAGTGAAAGCTGTTTGTCAGCAGGCCAGTGCTGAAGGCGTTGTCGAAGCAGTGAATTTCAATTCACCAGGTCAGGTGGTGATTGCCGGTAGCAAAGCCGCGGTTGATAAAGCTGTTGAAATTGCCACGGAAACAGGCGCCAAACGTGCTTTGTTATTACCCGTCAGTGTTCCTTCTCATTGCGCTTTAATGCGCCCGGCTGCTGAAGAATTATCCAAAGAACTCGAATCAGTATCAATTCAAGCACCGCAAATTCCCGTGATTCATAATGCCAGTGTGACAGCTACTGCGAGTCCTGATGAAATCCGTCAATTACTGGCCCAACAGTTATATAACCCGGTACGTTGGGTTGAAACAGTTGAATGGCTTGCCGCGCAGGGTGTAGACACTCTGGTTGAATGTGGCCCAGGTAAGGTTCTGGCGGGTTTGAGCAAACGTATCGATAAATCGTTGCAGGCTTTACCGGTATATGATTCGGTGACGTTGCAGAAAACTCAAGAAGTGTTAGGAGAATAATGATGAGCCTACAAGGTAAAGTTGCTTTGGTGACTGGCGCTACCCGCGGTATCGGCCGTGCCATTGCGTTAAGTCTGGGCGAGCAGGGTGCGACGGTTATCGGCACCGCGACCTCAGAAAATGGCGCCGCTGCCATCAGTGAATATCTGCAATCAGCAGGCATTCAGGGTAAAGGCGTGGTATTAAATGTGACCCAGGAAAATGCCATTGATGAGGTAGTCACAGCGATTGAATCTGAGTTCGCTGCACCAGATATTCTGGTCAACAACGCAGGCATTACCCGCGACAATCTGTTGATGCGGATGAAAGATGAAGAGTGGGACGATATTATTGATACCAACCTCACACCGATCTTTAAATTAAGCAAACGTTGTGTACGCGCAATGACTAAAGCCCGTTGGGGCCGTATTATCAATATCACTTCAGTTGTTGGTGTTATGGGTAATGCCGGTCAAACCAATTATGCCGCCGCTAAAGCTGGTGTAATCGGCTTTAGTAAATCATTGGCTCGCGAAGTAGGGGCACGTGGTATTACTGTGAACAGTGTTGCCCCTGGTTTTATTGATACCGATATGACAAGTGGCCTGCCAGAAGCGCATAAAACTGCGCTATTGGAACAGGTTCCTGTCAAACGCCTCGGTGAGGCAGAAGAAATTGCCGCTGCTGTTAGCTTTTTAGCCAGTCCTTTAGCAGGATATATTACTGGTGAAACGCTGCATGTAAACGGCGGTATGTATATGAATTAATGGCCTGAATCTGCTGAGACTTAGGTTTTTTATTGTGGAGATATTTTATGGACAAGGCTTCCAGCTTGTCTCCGCAGTGCTCGCACTATAAAATGCCAGCACGTTGTTTGTACTTAACCACCAAAGGAAACAGATGTTATGAGTGATATCGAAGCTCGAGTAAAAGAAATTGTTGTTGAACAATTAGGTGTAAATGCCGATGAAGTAACTGCCGATGCTTCATTTATTGATGATCTGGGTGCAGACTCGCTGGACACTGTTGAGCTGGTTATGGCACTGGAAGAAGCATTTGAATGTGAAATTCCTGACGAAGAAGCTGAAAAGATCACCACTGTAAAAGAAGCTGTCGCTTATATTAATTCTGTACAGTCTTAATATTACAGATTGCTTCAGATGTAGCCGTCTAGCGTGCAGGTCATGCTAGACGGCTACGTCGTATCTATAGAGAAGATTTACATGAGGAAAACTGATGTCTAAAAGACGCGTTGTCGTTACCGGACTAGGCGCGGTAACACCGGTCGGTTTATCGGTGGCTGAAAGCTGGGAAAATATTCTGGCTGGCAAAAGTGGTGTTGCTCCCATTACATCATTTGATGTGACTGATTTCCCAGTTCGTTTTGGTGCTAGCGTCAAAGACTTTGATGTTGAGACAGTTATTTCTCGTAAAGACGCCAAAAAAATGGATACATTTATTCACTACGGCATTGCGGCCGCAGTTGAAGCCATAAAAGATGCAGGATTGGAAGTGACTGATGCCAATGCTGAGCGCATCGGTGTTGCTATCGGATCGGGTATTGGCGGATTGCCAGGCATTGAAGCAGGCTATGACAGTTTTCTGAGCGGTGGACCTCGTAGGATTTCACCGTTCTTTGTACCAAGTAATATTATCAACATGATCTCCGGTAACCTATCGATTATGTACGGCATGAAAGGCCCGAATACTGCGATTGTTACCGCCTGTTCTACAGGAACCCACTGTATCTCTGCTGCAGGTCGTATGATCCAATACGGTGATGCTGATGTGATGATCGCCGGTGGTGCAGAAATGGCCACTTCTAAAACCGGTTTAGGTGGTTTTGCTGCAGCACGTGCATTGTCCACACGTAATGAAGATCCTCTAGCAGCAAGTCGTCCGTGGGATAAAGATCGTGATGGATTTGTGTTGGGTGATGGTGCCGGTGTCATCGTATTAGAAGAATACGAACATGCTAAAAAACGTGGAGCTACCATCTACGCTGAATTGGTGGGATCAGGCATGAGCAGTGATGCTTATCATATGACTATGCCGTCACAGGGTGGCGAAGGTGCAGCACGTTGTATGGTCAATGCGATGAACGATGCTGGTATCAACGCCGAAGAGATTGATTACATCAATGCACATGGCACTTCCACGCCAGCCGGTGATGTGGCTGAGACCCAAGCAATTAAAACAGCTTTAGGTCATTCAGCTGAAAAAGTAGCAGTCAGTTCCACCAAATCAATGATCGGTCACTTGTTAGGTGCAGCAGGTGGTGTAGAAGCCGTTTTCAGCATTCTGGCCATTCGTGATCAGGTTGCTCCACCGACCATTAATCTAGATAACCCTGATGAAGGTTGTGATCTGGACTATGTTCCTCATATCGCCCGGGAAATGCCAATCGAGATTGCTATGTCAAATTCATTTGGTTTTGGCGGCACCAACGGCACTGTTATCTTCAAAAAACTCAGTTAGTTGACGCGACATGATTCTGATTAACGGTCAACCCGAAAACAGAATCGATGTCACGGATCGTGGCTTGCAATATGGCGATGGTTTATTTGAAACCATCGCCTATCGTCATGGCCAACTGGAATTTTTACCCGATCATCTTTCCCGTTTAATTGAAGGCTGTCATCGTCTCAACATCGATTTTTCCACAGTACAACAACACTCTTTAATTTCAGAAATTGATACTGTATGCCAGCAATTAAATGCTGATGCCGTCATCAAAGTGATGGTTACTCGTGGCACTGGCGGCCGGGGTTATCGTTATCAGGCAGAAATGCCCACAACCCGCATTATCAGCAGCCATGACATGCCGGTTTATCCTGTTGCTAATGTTTCCGGTATTACCGTGCGGATCTGTCAGCAACGTTTGGCCATCAATCCATCCTTGGCTGCAATCAAACATCTTAATCGCTTGGAACAGGTTCTTGCCCGCAATGAATGGCAGGACGAGACGATTGCCGAAGGGCTCATGTTGGATTACCAGGAGCGGCTAATCGAAGGCACTATGTCTAATTTGTTTCTAGTGCGAAACAATGAATTGTTTACTGCTGAGCTTTCCAGCTCAGGAATCGCTGGTATTATGCGTAAACAGCTTATTAAAATTGCTGATGAACTGGACATACCTCTGCACATCACAACACTGACCCTTGATGATCTGAAATCTGCTGAAGAAGTCTTTGTCTGCAACAGTTTAGTGGGTATATGGCCGGTGATTCGAATCACTGATCTTAATGTGGATTTTGGTCATGGTCCGCTGACTCAAAAATTACAGAATGCTCTAAACTCAATAAATGTAATCGAATGAAAATACCTTTATATATCAAATTACTTTTTTTATTAGTGATCGCTGCAGTCATTGCGTTGGTTGCCTGGAGTGAATATCAGCGATTTCTGCATCAGCCGGTAAATCTGATAGAAGAGGAGACCATCTTTACCATTTACCCTGGGGATAACATCAGTAAAGTTAGTCAACGTTTGTACGACAGCGGTTTGAGCCCAGTCCCTAGCGTCTATCTGGATATCTATGCTCGCCTTCAAGGTAATGCGCAACAGATAAAAGCCGGTGAATATCGGATTGAAGCTGATGACACTTTACCGGCTTTATTGAATCTCTTTATCAGCGGCAAAGTAGTTCAATATTCGATTACCATCGTTGAAGGCATGACAGCCAAACAATTATTTGAAAAAATTCAAACTCATCCCAAAATTAAACAAACATTAACTGAATTGAATAATGAAACTGTTCGTGAGGCGTTATCTATCGAAAATGAACGGGTTGAAGGTTTATTTTTACCTGAGACCTATCATTTTCCCGCCAATACCAGTGATGTTCAGTTTTTAAAACGTGCTTATCAAAAATTACAGGAACAACTTAATAGCGCCTGGCAGCAAATGACAGAAAACTTACCCTACGATTCAGCGTATGAAGTGCTGATCATGGCCTCGATTATTGAGAAGGAAAGTGCCATACCTGAAGAAAGACCCGAAATTGCTGGAGTATTTGTCAGACGCTTGGATAAAGGCATGCGTCTACAAACAGATCCCACCGTTATCTATGGAATGGGGGACAGTTATGATGGCAATATCCGCAAAAAAGATCTGCAAACCGATACCCCATACAATACATACACCCGGTTTGGTTTACCACCTTCGCCAATCTGTTTACCTAGTAAAGAATCCATTGAAGCGGCTATGAATCCGGCAGAAGGTACCAGCTTGTATTTTGTTGCGGGTGCTGAAAACGGTGGCCATGTATTTTCGGATAACCTTGAAGATCATAATCGGGCGGTAAGACAATATTGGAACACTATGCGGTTAACACAATGAGCGGAAAATTTATCAGCATTGAAGGAATTGAAGGCGCTGGAAAATCGACCCAGCTACAGTTTATTACCGAATATTTACGTTCCCGTGGCAAACAAGTTGTCGTTACCCGCGAGCCAGGCGGCACCCCTCTGGGTGAAGAAATTCGTGAAGTGCTGCTGAAGCCAACTGATCAGTCCATGGCAGAAGAGACTGAATTACTTCTGATGTTTGCGGCTCGTGCCGAACATATTAAACAGGTTATTCAACCTGCATTAGAACGCGGTGACTGGGTGTTATCCGATCGTTTTGTTGATGCAACGTTCGCTTATCAAGGTGGCGGCCGAGGCATTAACGAACAACGGATTGGTGAACTCGCTGACTGGACCTTGCAAGGCTGCCATACCGATGTGACTTTCTTGTTTGATTTACCGGTTGCTCTTGGCCAAACTCGGGTAGAACAGCGTCAGCAGCAAAAAGATCGCTTTGAGCAGGAAAAACAAGTTTTTTTTGAACGCGTCAGAAACTGTTATTTGGCCCGAGCCAAAGCAGAACCACAACGTATCAAATTAATTGATGCCAGCCAGAGTATTGAAGCGATTCAACAACAGCTTAGCCGTCACCTTGATGAGTTAACGGGCACAGCAGTTTTATGACAGAGCTTTTACCATGGCAACTGCCGCTATGGCAGCATGTTATTGCCAGAGTAGAACAGCAACGTTTACCTCATGCTGTCTTATTAACTGGGGTCGCGGGATTGGGCAAAACGCTGTTTGCTGCAAAAATGGTAGAAAGCTTGTTATGCCAATCCCCAAGTAAAGAGTTTCATGCCTGTGGCCACTGCCATAGTTGTCAGTTAGTGCAGGCGGGCAATCATCCTGACCATCTGACTATCCGTGCAGAAGAAACGGGTAAATCGATAAAAATAGAACAAATCCGTGCCTTAAAAGAAAAACAATCGCTCACACCAAGCATTGCTAATTGGAAAACAGTGGTGATTGAATCGGCAGATTCGATGACCAACAGTGCTGCCAACAGTTTATTGAAACTGCTTGAAGAGCCACAGAAAAACACGATTTTGATTTTAACGACTGACGCTGTTCACCGATTACCAATAACGATTCGCAGTCGCTGTCAGCAAATGCATCTGCCTGCTCCTGATCATTCAATTACATTGCATTGGCTTAGTTCACAGGGTATTACCGCCGATGCTGAGCAGGTGGAGAAGATTACATCATTAACCCTGGATGCCCCATTTGCTATTGTAAAAGCCCTTGAAACCAATGAATGGCAAAGCTATCAGCAGGTTCAGCAGGATTTTGATCAGTTACTCCAACAGCGTGCGAATCCGGTGCAGCTCGCTAGTCAATGGCAACAGTTAGATCTGGTTAAAGTGATGCATCAACTATTATCAACGATTAAAATTCGACTGAAAAAACACTATTCGGAGTATGCTGAGGATAGTAAAACCCAGCAATATTGGCAGATCGTTGATTGCATAGTGAATACAATAAAGCTAGTATCGTCTTCAAATAACTATAACAAGACACTGTTAATAGAGGACTTTATGGTTTCTGTAATGCGTATTTCACAAACAAATTCAGTAAATCACTAGCCTCTACCTTAAATCAATTAAAGAGTATTTATATGGGCATGAATCCACGTAAAGGTATCCTTTCACTGAAAATCAGTGATCAGAACATGCTTTACCACTCTTTTATGCCATTTCTTAAAAACGGTGGTTTATTTATCCCTACCAATAAAACCTACGAAATGGGTGAAGAAGTATTTATTTTGCTTACCTTGCTGGATGAAGCAGAAAAAATCCCGGTGGCTGGAACCATTGCCTGGATTACCCCTCGAGGGGCACAAGGTAATCAAGCTGCCGGTATTGGCGTGCATTTCAGTGAAGGTGATGGCGGGGCGAATGTGGTTCGGGGCAAAATTGAAAACCATCTGGTCGATAAATTGAAATCAGACAAAGCTACCTACACAATGTAAAACACTGAAGGTAAGTGCCTTCATCAACCGAGTTATTTATGTATATTGATTCACACTGTCACCTGAACTTGCTGGCTGATCAACCGGGCGGCGTTGCTGCAATGGTCGCCGAAGCTACTGAAAATCATATTGAACACATCCTGTGTATTGCTATTGATAAAGAAAGTATTGAATCCGTTCGTCAACTGGCAGAGCAATATCCTCAACTCACGGCCAGCGTTGGAATTCATCCAAATGTTGAAGAATCAGGCACGTTAACTACTGAACAACTAATCGAATTGGCAGCGCATCCAAAAGTGATTGCCATCGGCGAAACAGGACTTGATTACTTTCGTAGTGAAGGGGATTTGACCTGGCAGAGGGATCGCTTTAGTTATCATATCTCTGCTGCTAAACAGACAAAAAAGCCATTGATCATTCATACGCGGGAAGCACGTGAAGATACTATGACAATGCTAGAACAAGAGAATGCCCGAGATGCCGGGGGCATTATTCATTGCTTTACCGAAAATTGGGAAACCGCTAAGCGTGCGTTGGATATTGGATTTTATATTTCATTATCCGGCATCGTGACGTTTAAAAGCGCCCGTGAGTTACAAGATGTCGCCAAACAGCTGCCACTGGATCGAATTCTGATTGAAACTGATGCGCCCTACCTGGCACCAGTACCACACCGTGGAAAAACCAATAAACCCGCTTTTGTAAAACATGTAGCAGCGTTTTTGGCTGAACTTCGGGGTGAGTCAGAGGAACAGATAGCAGCAGCAACGACGGATAACTTTTACCGATTATTTCCGACTGTTAATAAAGCCGCTTAATGAAAAGTCAGGCCAAAAATTTACTTCTGATCACTATTATAATTCTAGGATTGGTAGGTTGTGGCCAGCCTGACGTTCAGCTAAAACCACTTAAACAAGATGCCGTAATTCTCGCCTTTGGCGATAGCCTTACCTTTGGCACTGGTGCACAACCAGGACAAAGCTATCCATCAGTATTGGCGGAATTAACTGGCAGAGAAGTTATCAATGCTGGAATTCCCGGCGAACTCAGTAGTGCTGGTAAAACGCGTTTATCACAACTACTTCAGGAGACAAATCCGGATCTGGTTATTTTGTGTCACGGAGGCAATGATTTATTACGTAAACTAAGCCGCCAACAATTGCAGGCCAATTTGCAGGCCATGGTAGATGAAATTACTGATAGTGGTGCGCAAGTACTTTTAGTAGCGGTACCAACCTTTGCAATCAATCTAGCACCTGCACCTTTATATCTTGAAGTCGCTCAGAATAATAATATTCCCATCCAGCCCACTATTCTTAGTGAGCTACTTATCGACAACACCTTAAAAGCCGATCAAGTTCATCCCAATGCGCTTGGCTATCGACAGTTCGCTCAATCCATACACCATTTATTAATCAAATCGGGTGCTATTTCGAAGTGATGGAGTGTTATGTTTTATTTTGGTTGTGATTTTTTAAAGTTTTAATCCATGAGGACGATATACAAAGTATTGGGAAGAGTTCCCACCCACTTTGGAGCGTATCATGTTGAATTCCCTTTCTGTCAAAGCAAAAATGTTGCTTTTAAACAGTTTAATGGTCGTCGGAATTCTCATCTTGGCTACAATATTAATTCTCGGCATGAATTCTTTGGTGAAAATTGGCCAATCAAATGCGCTGAGTATTGAAGCTCAAACAACATTGGTAAATATGCGGATTGATCAAAAGGATTTTTTCAATCGTCTCGATGTTAAATATCAAGCAAGTTTCAACGACAATTACAGTCAAATCACGCAACAACTCATCCAGCTAGACAATCAACTAAATGCTGAAGGTATTCAGCTTGAGCAAATCCCACAATTACTCGGTTTGCTAGAGCAATATTACACGGCCTTTAATGAGCTTGTAACGATGCAGCAAACTATTGGCTTAAGCCATACAGATGGACTTTATGGCAATTTACGAAAGTCAGTTCAGGCAGCTGAAAAAATGCTGGGAGATTATCAAAACGATACATTATTAAAAAGCATGCTGATGTTACGTCGCAATGAAAAAGACTTTTTATTGCGTAAAGATGTCAGCTACTTCAATACGTTTAACGATAACCTGAAGGTTTTTTATCAGGATCTACAGCAAAGCTATATGAGCGATTCCGAACAACGTCAGGTAAAGGACTTGATGCAAAACTATAGCAATGATTTCGCTACGTTAGTAACCAATTATGAGCAGCTGGGTTTTAACGAAGATCTTGGTCAGATTGGAACTATGCGAGCAAATGTTTATGAAATAAGGGATTTGTTCGGCGAAACAGCTAGACTCATAGCGGATAAAGTTTCGTCTCATGAAAAAACGGTCTATATTCAAGCCGTTATTACAATATTGTTGATTTTAGCTATTTTAATTTTCCTATCACAGTTTATCAGCCGCAGTGTGGTCAACCCAATCAATCTGTTGTCTGAAGTGATGAAACGCGCTCAGCAAAATAAAGACTTAACTCAGCGAGCCAATGTCGAAGGGAAAGATGAAATTGTGCAAATGGCCGATGTCTTTAACCAAATGATGACTGCATTCAGTCAATTGATTCAGCAAGTGTTTGATTCATCTCGCCAACTTAATGTGGCCGCTGAAGAATTAACGGTTATTACTGGACAAACAAGTCGTGGCGTTATGAGCCAACAAAGTGATAGTGATCAGGTCGCAACCGCGATGAATGAAATGACGGCAACAGTTCAAGAGGTTGCTCGCTATGCTACTCAAGCAGCTGAAGCTTCACGCACTGCAGATGATGAAACTAAGGCAGGAAAATCTGTGGTCATGGACGCTATTAACGGTATTAAGCAACTTGCAAAACAAGTAGAAACAGGCGCCATCTCAATTAAAGATCTGCAAAAAGAAAGTGAGAATATTGGTAGCGTGTTGACGGTGATTCAAGGAATCGCTGAGCAAACGAATCTCTTAGCATTGAATGCGGCCATTGAAGCGGCTAGGGCAGGCGAATCGGGCAGAGGCTTTGCTGTGGTTGCTGACGAGGTTAGAACACTCGCTAAACGTAGCCATGACTCAACCGAAGAAATTAAAAAAATTATTGATCGTTTGCAAAACGAAGCAGAAAAAGCTGTTCGAGTTATGGATGAAGAACTTGAACAAGCCAATCAAAGTGTCGAAAAAGCGGAGAAGGCCGGGCAATCACTGGATATTATTGCTGAATCAGTCGCTTCAATCCGTGATATGAATACCCACATTGCCAGTGCAGCAGAAGAGCAATCGGCCGTTGCTGAGGAAATAAACCGTAATATTGTCAGTATTGCTCAAGTTGCAGAAGAGAATGCCGAAAGTACCAATCAAACTACATTGACCAGTCAGGAACTGGCCAGATTGGCGAATGGACTGGAAACACAAATCAGTCAGTTCAAAATTTAAAAATTCACTAGCTGCTCAGGCCAACTCTGTTATATCGTTGTAGAGAGTTTGGCCTGAACTAATAATGTGAGAAACCAAATTGAGTAACAATGCTGAGTCTCATGATTATTTGTTAAACGTCCTGATTAATCAGCAGGCGCAGGCAGTGTTTATTTTTCAGGATACGCTTTTATTAACGGCGAATTCAGAAGCATTAAGACTCATCAAAGCTCAAAATGAATGTGACATTATCGGTTTGTCATTTAGTGCTTTTTTTGCTGAATCACTCAATTCAATCAACTTAAATTCAGAGTCGCCGGTTGCATCTCCATTGACGCTTATTGGTATGAGCCAAGCTTTGCGTTATCCAGCTACTTTAGTACTTGATAACAGTAATAAATTACTGGTTATTCTATCCAGTCAAATTCAGCCGGGCCCAGCACAAGATTGGGTATCCAGTGACCTGGAATCTTCCTCCACACTTATTGGACACTGGAAATACAACACCACTACATCACAATTTTGGTGGGGTGAACATACGTTTGAAATTTTTACCAAATCCCCTCAGCAGTTTTCCCCATCAATAATAGCAATCTTGGAATTAGTTCATCCTGACGATAAATCGTATGTGGAAAACGCTTTTCATCTAGCTATTACCAATCAGACGAGCCTTGATATTTGTCACCGAATATTCACGTCGGAAAACACGCTACGTTTTATCAGGCAACGTGCTACCTGGGGGCCTTATGATAACGAACTGTTTGGAACTGTCTTGGATTTGACTGATATAAGACAGCATATCAGTCATAGTGATTACCGATTACGCTTAATGGAAGAAACCCAGCGAATTGGTCATATGGGCAGCTGGGAAATTGATTTAGTCAATGACAAGGTGATCTGGTCAGAACAAACCGCCAATTTATTTGGTTTAAAACTCGAAGAGTTTGCCGGCACAACTGAGAGTTTTGAGCAATTTATTTTGCCAGAAGACAAGCCAAAATTGGATTCGGCTCGAGCTAAACCAAGTAATAGCGGCATAATTGAAACTGAATATCGCATTACACGTAAGAATGACGGTGCGATTCGTTGGATGTTTGAGTGTGGCAAATCGGTTTTTAACGCGAGTGGGCAGGAAATACGCCGCTTAGGCATGATTATCGACTTCACTGAGCGTAAACGGTTAGAAATGATTCAAATACTGGAATCCAGCATGGTAGAAGCCGTTGCTTCTTCTCTGGAGCTGCACCAGATAATGGATCAGATTGTTCTCGGTATTGAAGAAATAATTCCTAATACCATTGCATCCATTTTATTGATCGATGAAGAGGGAAAACGTCTACTTCATGGTTCTGCACCCCATTTAGCCAATAGTTATAACGATGCCATACATGGTGAAGCAATAGGCCCAAAAGCAGGATCCTGTGGAACAGCAGCCTTTCTTAAACGCCCGGTGATCGTCAGCGATATTGAAAATGACCCTTTATGGGAAAATTATCGTGAATTCGCATTGGCGTATGACCTACGAGCCTGCTGGTCACACCCCATTTTTGATGAAAAACAAAATGTTATCGCAACATTTGCCGTTTATCACAACACCATCAAAACACCGGAACCGGAACAGCTTGATACTATCGAACGTATCACAAAAATTATCTCGATTGCGATAGGTAAGCAACGTAATGAAGAGCGGATTCGGCGAAGTGAGAGTCGCTTTAGAGAAGCGTTCCAGGATGCTGCAACAGGTGTAGCAATCATCAGTACAGATGGACAGTTTTTTGAGTGCAATAAAGCCTATTGTGAAATGCTGGGCTATTCTAATGAAGAGCTGATTCAACTCACACTTCAACAACTGATGCACAAGGATGACATAGAGCAAAATCAACTGGAAATTAACGATATTCTGCTTGGAATCCAGGATAGTCGTATTTTGGAGAAACGCTATATCAGTAAGAGTGGAGAGATTGTCTGGGCACGATCAAGTATCTCCTTACAGCGTAATGCGAATGGTCAGCCAATCCATCTTATCGCTATTACAGAAAACATCACCAATATTAAGCTCGTTGAGGCCCAACGTTCAGAAGCCGAAAGATCGCTGATGCAATTACTGAGAAATCTACCGGGAGTAGCATATCGTTGTATGTATGACGACATGTGGACAATGTTATATGTCAGTGAATCGTTTCAAAGATTAACCGGCTATGATGCAGATTTAGTGCTTGAAAATAAAGCCATTACATTTGCAGGTCTAATTTATCCTGATGATCGTCAGTTTGCTGCTGAAATTGTTGATAAGGCATTGACTCAAAACCAATCATTTCAGGTTGAATATCGAATCATTCATAAAGATGGTGGGATTCGCTGGTTTTGGGAACAAGGTAGTGGTGTAAGAGGTAATGATGGAAACATAGTCGCGATTGAAGGATACATAACCGATATTACGCTGCAAAAACAAGCTCATGCCAATATTCATGAGAGTGAACAACGGTTTCAATTGTTATCCAAAGCGACCAATGATGCGATATGGGACTGGGACCTCGTCACCAATAAACTTTGGTGGAGTGATAGTTTTGCCACACTATTTGGTATATATGCAGAGTCTTTACCCACACTTGAAGGATGGGAAAAACGTATTCATCCTGATGATCGCGATAGGATCGTTAATAATCTGAAGCGCTCTGTCGAAGAGCGCCAACAGAGTTGGTCAGATAATTATAAGTTTCAACGACAAGATGGAAGTTACGCAGATGTTATAGACCGTGGTTATGTAATTTACAATCAAGCTAATGAAGCAATCCGTATGGTCGGTGGAATAACCGATATTAGTGAACGGCTTGAAATTGAAGAACAATTACGTCAATCTCAACGCCTTGAAGCAGTAGGCCAATTAACCGGCGGTGTCGCGCACGATTTTAATAATTTACTGACCGTGATCGTCGGCAATGCCGAAATTATTACCGAGTCACTTGATAGTAATTCCAACTTACGTGGTCTGTCTGAAATGATTCAGGAAGCAGCTGATCGTGGTGCTGAATTAATTCGCAGTTTACTGGCATTTTCCCGAAGGCAAGCGCTTGATCCAAAACACATTGATGCCAACCAATTATTGAATAATTTTCAAGGATTACTCAGCCGGTCCATCGGTGAGGCAATTCAACTGGAACTGGTTTTACAAGCAGATCTATGGTTAGCACAGGTAGATCCGGGACAACTGGAAAATGCCTTATTAAATTTAGCGATTAACGCTCGTGATGCTATGCCATCCGGTGGTCGATTATTGATTGAAACAATGAACGTTTCGCTTTCAGAAGACTATGGCTCACAACATGATGTCAATCCAGGTGATTATGTGATCATTGGTGTCTCAGACACCGGCATTGGTATTGCCCCAGAAAATCTAGATAAAGTGTTTGAACCGTTTTATACCACCAAAAGCAAAGATAAAGGCACTGGCCTTGGGTTGGCAATGGTCTATGGGTTTGCACGACAAAGCTTTGGTCATATTAATGTTTATTCGGAACTTGGGCAGGGCACAACAATCAGACTCTATTTACCCAGATCACCAGAGGAGGTTGCTAGCGCTGAAAATCCTACAGTGCTGCAGATTCAGCCTCATATAGGCAATGAGTCTATCCTGGTTGTTGAAGATGATGAACTGGTTCGTAGTTATGTTATATCTCAATTGGAATTTATGGGATATCAGGTAATAAGTGCCTCTAATGGGAATGAAGCAATGGAGATCATCCTGAGTGATGCTCAAATCGACTTATTATTTACGGATGTGGTCATGCCTGGTGGAATGAATGGTAGGGAGCTTTCAGATAAAGCTATGCGTATTCGGCCAAACTTGAAAGTGTTATTTACCTCAGGATATACCGAAAACTCAATCGTACATCATGGTCGATTAGACCCTGGCGTTATGTTGCTAAGCAAACCTTATAGTCGTGATGAATTAACCACTAAAATCCGTAAGTCTTTGCAAGATGAGTAAAAGATTACATTGAGGTTGCACTGCTTATTTACGCTAAATAATTAAGAGTATTCTGGGGCGATGACCGAATTAAAAGTACTTATTTTAGATGACAATAACCTCACTGCACGAGCAATCGCAAATGTCGCTGAATTTATTGGTCTATCAGCCAAAGTCACTTCAGACTTTAAAAGTTTTCTCAAAATTTTGCATGACTGGCAACCGCAATATCTGATTGTTGATTTGATTATGCCTGATATGGATGGCGTAGAAGTTCTCGGCGAACTGGGCCGTATGCGGATAGATGCTCAGTTAATCATAACCAGTGGCGCCGGACAGCAATTACTTCATGCCGCGGCGCGCTCCGCTGGTGCTCATGGACTAAATGTATTGGGTATATTGCCCAAGCCCTTTAATCCAAAAGCCTTCCGAGATTTGATTAATGCTGAATCGATTAGTAGTGCTGACCACACCTTTGGGCAACAATTACGTGCAGAAAACCAGACAAGTACCCTTAGTGTAAATGAGCTGGAACAGGCAATTCACAATCATGAAATTTATTTGGTTTATCAACCTAAAATCTCTTGCATAAGTGGTGCTCTGACCGGGTTTGAAGCGTTGGCAAGATGGCACCATTCAGAAAAAGGCTTTATTTCACCCGAAAAATTTATTCCGTTAGCTGAACAACACGACTTAATTGATTTATTAACCTTACAAGTTTTTGAGCAGGCTTTAGGCTTTCTGAGGCAATTGCAGGCGGCTGAATCCACAGTAAGTAGCCATAACCGTGAATTATTACTTTCAGTAAACATTTCCGCGGCCTCATTAAAAAATCTTGAGTTATTCAAACAAATTGAAATGCTTTGCGAAAGCAATCAAATCCATCCTGATCAGCTTATTCTTGAATTAACTGAAACGGCTGCGATGGACGACCCCGTCATGTCATTGGATATATTGACCCGATTACGTTTACGTGGCTTTAGATTATCCATCGATGATTTCGGTACCGGTTTTTCATCCATGTTGGCGTTAGTTCGTATGCCGTTTTCCGAGGTTAAAGTGGATAAAACCTTTGTAATGACATCAGCTGATTCACGTGAATCGAGACTAGTGATTAAGGCCATTATTGAACTGGCTCATAGTTTGAATATGCAGGTGGCTGCTGAAGGTATAGAAGACAATACAGCCTTAGAGTTATTGCGAAAAATGGGCTGCGATCAAGCCCAAGGATATTTTATTGGTCGCCCGATGTTGCCTGATGCTTTTATTGAATGGTCGAATAAGGGGTCAGAGCATATTGATTTACAAAGATTGAAACATTTACACGGCCTTGGATTATTGGATAGTGAACCCGAACATCGTTATGACCGAATAACCAAGCTTTGCGCCCGATTGTTTAATGTGGAAATCAGCCTGATTTCGTTAATTGATGAAAATCGCCAATGGATAAAATCGTCAATTGGTTTCAGTCAAAGACAAACTGAACGTTCTATTGCCTTTTGTAACCAGACTATTGCCCAAGATGATGTTTATATCGTTCCGGACACGCTTTTAGACCATCAATACGTTAATAACATTATGGTGACATCGGCGCCTTTCGTGCGTTTTTATGCGGGGTGTCCAATTCGGGTCCGATCGGGCGAAAAGTTAGGTGCATTATGTCTAAAACACTCGGTACCCAAGGAGTTCTCTGAAACCGACATAAAATTGTTAAAGCAAATGACACAGATGGTAGAACAAGAAATAGACTATAACCCGTTACTTGACGAAGATAAGCTGACCGGCTTGCTGAATCGTGATGCGTTTGAGGGAAGAGCCCAGCAATTAATCACTATTTTTGTTCCGTTACAAACCACCATCACAATGTACTATTTCGATTTGAATAACTACAAACACATTACCCATGCACATGGTATTTCTGCTGGTGATGAAGCGCTTATTAATTTTTCCCGATTATTGACGGAGACTTTTACCGACACAGAATTAGTCGCCAGACTGGTTGATGATGAGTTTGTTGTGCTTTGTATTGGTGAACCTATCGCAAATTCACTGGAAAAATTGGCCGTGGCAGTAAAAGACTATAACGCAGCTATAAGCCCTCATTTGAACATTGAATATACTGTTGGCATTGCTTCAAGCCAATCCATCGTCAATGTTGATCTGCAATCGTTATACATGTACGCCGACACCGATCTATACGAACATAAAAGTTGAAATTTACTGAAACGTACCAATGTAGAATACAAGTCGTTATTTATTATCGTCTCCAGCAACATTCACAATAATTTGCAATAATTCCTCTAACATAATGTTAGACATTTCCATATTATATTCATTTTTATTATATGGAAATCCAAACATATAGTTTCTGTTTATATGTGGGTTTTGTTATTTTGTGCACACTCACTGCTTATTTTTTAAGAGATAAAACAACAACATGAATATCAGGTTGCCCAACGCCCCATTTACCGATGAACAATTGCAGCAGCTGAATAATTTACTGCAAGGCCTGGAAGGCTGGCAGGTAGATTGGCTGTCAGGCTATTTGTCAGGCTATCGTGCGGCTCAGGGTGGAACAACTGTTACGGAAACTGCAGCTTCTTTGGCTGGGCAATCTATTAAACTTACTGTGCTTTATGGTTCACAAACAGGTAATACCGAAGCAGTGGCAGGACAACTTGCTGAGAAAGCAAAAGCCAGTGGTATTGAAGTCAAACTATGTGATATGGCCGAATACAAACCACGAGAACTGAAGAATGAACAATATCTGGCGGTATTAACCTCGACACACGGCGAGGGAGAACCACCTGATAATGCGATGGATTTATATGAGTTTCTGGCTAGTCGTAAAGCTCCGGGTTTAAAAGGCTTGAAATACAGCGTGCTGTCACTGGGCGATTCCAGCTATGAATATTTCTGTCAGACAGGTAAAGACTTTGATCAGCGTCTGCAAAAACTTGGTGCAACTTCGGTAATTCCTCGAGTTGATTGTGATGTGGATTATGATGATTTAGCAGAAAAATGGATCATTGAATTTGTTGAGTCACTAACCAGCTCGATGCAAGCCAGTGCTGCACCACCGTCAGCTTCTGCTGCGATGAGTCAGCTTGAAAACTCCGTTCAATATGATCGGAAACATCCATTTTCAGCACCATTGCTGGAGAATCAGATCCTTAGTGGTCGCGGTTCCAGTAAGGAAGTACGGCATATTGAAATCTCACTGGAAGGTTCGGGGTTGCACTACCAGCCGGGTGATGCTTTAGGTGTTTATCCACAGAATGATCCCGCTCTGGTGTCAATGCTGATTGATGCGCTGGGATTTGATGCTGATAGTCCAGTAGTACTTGATGAACAACAAGAAACGTTAATCAATGCATTAATGCATCATCGTGAAATTACCTTGTTGACTCGACCGTTAGTGGAAAAATGGTCTGAACTAGCCCAGTCCGATGAACTGAATAAGCTGATGGAAAGCAAATCTGCCGTCACCGAATGGATCCGTGGTCGTGATGTTTTGGATTTGGTGCAAAGCTATCCATTAGCTGACATAGACGCCAACGGCTTTATCAAATTGCTGCGTAAACTGCCGCCAAGATTATATTCGATTGCATCCAGTCAGGCTGCGGTTGATGAAGAGGTGCATATCACCGTGGCGACGGTTCGTTATAACGCCCATAATCGTGAACGGGGCGGGGTAGCCTCAACCTGGTTAGCCGATCGCTTAGCCGAAGATGCGACTATTCCGGTGTATATTGATCCGAATAAAAACTTCAAATTGCCTGCCAATGATGATGCGCCGATTATTATGATTGGTCCAGGTACAGGCGTTGCACCGTTTAGAAGTTTTATGCAGGAACGTGAAGAGCGAGGAGCACGGGGGCCCAACTGGCTATTCTTTGGCGATCAGCATTTCTTAACCGATTTTCTCTATCAGACTGAGTGGTTGGCCTGGCGTAAATCCGGATTATTAACTCATCTGGATGTGGCTTTTTCTCGTGATCAGACCGAGAAAATCTACGTGCAGCACCGTATTCGTGAAAAATCCATTGAGATCTGGAACTGGTTGCAGGAAGGAGCTTATCTATATGTCTGCGGCGATGCCGACAATATGGCACCGGATGTGAATGAAGCACTGATTGATATCATCAGTCAGCAAGGCAATAAAAGCCGCGAAGACGCCACTGAATATCTGCGTCAGCTGACGCGTGATAAACGCTACCAACGTGATGTGTACTAATGAATACCAAATTACCTGAAGCCGAACAACTCAAACTCGACAGCCGTTATCTGCGTGGCACCATTGCCGAAGGGCTGGATGATGTGGTTACCGGAGCGATTTCCGAAGATGACAACAAGCTGACCAAATTCCATGGCAGCTATATGCAGGATCATCGTGATCTGCGTGATGAGCGCCGTCGTCAAAAGCTGGAACCGTTATATTCATTTATGGTTCGACTGCGTATTGCCGGAGGTGTGGTGACTCCACAGCAATGGCTGGGACTCGATGCAATAGCTGATGATTGCTCCAATGGCACGTTACGTATTACCACCCGGCAGACGTTTCAGTATCACGAGGTTTTGAAAAAAGATCTGCGTTCATTAATGCAGCAAGTCAATGCGTTAGGTTTGGATACGAAAGGCGCGTGCGGTGATGTGAATCGAAATGTGGTGACCAATGTCAATCCGCATCAATCTTCAGTGCATGCCGAAGTTCATCAGATTTCACAAGCTATAAGCGATCATTTGTGCTGGCAGTCAGGTGCCTATGCCGAGATCTGGCTGGGTGAAACGTGTGTCTATCAACCTGGGAAATCCGAAGAACCATTTTATGGTGATCGTTATTTACCGCGTAAATTTAAAATCGGTATCGCTATTCCACCTGAAAACGACAGCGATGTACTGGCTAATGATATTGCGTTAATTGCCATTATTGAAAACGACGAATTAGTTGGATTCAATGTCGCCGTTGGTGGTGGTATGGGCATGACCTATGGTGAGAACGCAACTTTTCCGCGGTTAGCCACCATGGCCGGTTTTGTGCCAAAAGAACAGATTGTCAAAGCCTGCGAAACCATTGCCGCCATTCAACGTGACTTTGGTGACCGCAGTATCAGGGCGCATGCACGATTTAAATACACCATCGATAATCATGGTATTGACTGGTTTAACGAAAAATTCACCGAATATCATGGTGAAGCAATGACCGCTGCCAGACCCTTTGAGTTATTACGTAATGGTGATCGATTTGGCTGGATCCAAGGTGAAGACGGGCAATGGCATCTGACCCTATATATCTACAGTGGTCGAGTTGCGGATACTGAAGTACTGCAATTGCGAACGGCATTGCGTGAAATCGCTAAAGTCCATACC
Organism: Methylophaga sp.; assembly: GCF_048266885.1. Classification (GTDB taxonomy): domain Bacteria; phylum Pseudomonadota; class Gammaproteobacteria; order Nitrosococcales; family Methylophagaceae; genus Methylophaga. The sequence continues at coordinate 57,365 of NZ_JBLWYR010000005.1, read as the reverse complement.
GGTGAATTTCGCATGACCTGTAATCAGAATCTGATTATTGCCAATATCAGTCCTGAGCAAAAACCGGTAATTGAACAACTGGTCGACCAATATCAACTTGATATCGGTGAGCGCCGTCCGGCATTACGTTTAAATGCGATGGCCTGTGTTGCCTTACCTACTTGTGCTTTGGCGATGGCCGAGTCAGAACGTTATTTACCAACGTTTCTCAGTAAGCTAGAGCAGATCATGAGTGATGTTGGTTTGCCGGAAAAACTGATTAATATCCGTATTACTGGTTGTCCCAATGGTTGTGCCAGACCATATCTGGGTGAAATTGCCTTAACCGGTAAAGCCGTGGGGCGTTATAACCTGAACCTGGGAGCGGATTTCAGTGGTCAGCGATTAAATCGTTTGTATCTGGAAAATGTGGATGAAACCACCATTCTGAATACGCTGAAACCCATGCTTGAACAATTTGCTGCTGAACGTGAGCAAGATGAGCATTTTGGAGATTTTCTGATCCGTGTGGGTATTCTCGGCGCCGAACGGTCCCCGGAAATGATGCATAAGGCATTGGTAGATTGAAATCTAACCGTAGAGGACACAGAGGTTTTATACGGATTTTGTCGGGTTACGCTGCGCTAACCCGACCTACCCATTAAAAACAAATTTCTCTGTGTTCTCGGTGGTTAATAATTCAAAACCTAACGATTAATTCATCCGACGGTATTTGATACGTTCCGGCTGATGATCCTTGCCGAAGCGTTTACGGTAATCTTCGGCATAATCGCTGTAATTACCTTCAAAAAATACCACGCTGGAATCGCCTTCATAGGCAATCATATGGGTACATACCCGATCTAAAAACCAGCGATCATGCGAAATGACTACGGCTGAACCCGGGAAGGCTAATATGGCTTCTTCCAACGCCCGCAAGGTTTCAACGTCCAGATCATTGGTCGGTTCATCGAGCAATAAAACGTTGCCACCTTCTTTAAGCAGTTTGGCCATATGCAGACGGTTTCGCTCACCACCGGATAAATCTTTCACAAACTTCTGCTGATCTGAACCTTTAAAGTTAAACCTTCCACAGTAGGCACGAGAAGGGGTCTGATAATTTCCGACAGTAATCATATCCGCACCATCAGCAATTTCTTCAAATACGGTTTTCTTGCCATCCAATTCACGTGATTGGTTCACATAAGCCAGATGTACGGTACTACCGATTTCGATTTCACCTGAATCAGGCTTTTCCTCACCAGTAATCATACGGAACAAGGTAGATTTACCTGCACCATTCGGCCCGATAATGCCGACAATTGCACCGGGGGGAATCGTCAGACTGAGATCTTCAAACAACAGTTTGTCGCCATAGGATTTAGTGACGTTATGTAATTCAATTACTTTGTCACCTAAACGTGGACCAGGTGGAATATAGATTTCCTGCGTTTCATTACGTTTTTGGAACTCTTTTGAATTCATTTCTTCAAACTGTTTCAAACGCGCTTTGGATTTTGCCTGACGCCCTTTGGCACCTTGCCGAACCCACTCAAGTTCAGCCTGAATGGCTTTGTTATGTGAAGCTTCCTGTTTGGATTCCTGAGCCAGACGTTGATCTTTCTGTTCCAGCCATGAAGAGTAATTGCCTTCATAAGGAATACCACGACCACGATCCAGTTCCAGAATCCAGCCAGCCGCGTTATCAAGGAAATAACGATCATGGGTAATGGCAACAACCGTACCTGGGTATTCCTGTAAGAAGCGTTCGATCCAGGCAATGGATTCGGCATCCAAATGGTTCGTCGGTTCATCGAGAAGTAGCATATCCGGGTTATCAAGTAACAAACGACATAAGGCAACCCGACGACGTTCACCACCTGATAACACTGCTACATTGGCATCCCAAGGTGGCAGTCGTAATGCATCAGCTGCACGTTCCAAAGCATTTTCCAGATTATGACCATCTTTGGCGGTGATCAGATTTTCCAGTTCTGCTTGTTTTTTGGCTAAAGCATCAAAGTCTGCATCGGGTTCAGCATAAGCTGCATAAATTGCATCCAGTTCATCTAAAGCAGCTTTAACATCCGAAACCGATTCTTCAATGATTTCACGAACGGTTTTGCTATCATCCAGCTCAGGTTCCTGAGGCAAATATCCCACCTTCATATTAGGCATCGGTCTGGCTTCGCCAATATAGTCTTTATCCTCACCGGCCATGATGCGGAGCAGTGTGGATTTACCAGAGCCATTTAAACCCAATACACCGATTTTGGCGCCGGGGAAAAATGACAGGGAAATATCTTTTAAGATTTCGCGTTTTGGCGGCACGATTTTACCAACGCGGTTCATGCTGTATACGTATTGAGCCATTATAAAATCCAATAAAACAGGAGTTCAGTAGAAGCGGTGATTCTACCTGAAATTACTTTTGGATTCGCGGGCTGAACGAAAATCTTTTACCTAGATCCTGAAATATCAACAGACCCTAAAATCAATCGTCAATTAAAATCAGCTTTCCAGTTTGTGGATCTCGATATACCTGGCCAACGGCTTCATAGCCACTGCCGTCCTGCATCTGTTGCTGCATATTGTCGGGCATTTTTGGCAGTTCTTTACCGAGAGTGATTTCCTGCGGCTGAACTTCAAAGTGATCCTGTAAATCAGTGCTGAACGCGACCAGTGCAGCGATTAGACCACATGCAAATACCAGTACAATATCAATCAGATTGGCCAGTGGACCTAACGGATCTTCATCAGTATCGAGAAATGAACTGCGACGCCATTTATCCATTTTGCTGTTCCAGCTGGGTAAGTGCTGCATCGTACCAACGCCTACGCATCCGGCCAATGACAAAACCAATCATGCCAGCCAATAAGCCAATAACTGTCGTATCAAACGCCACTGTCATCGCCGTTGTCAGAATGCTTAGCTGTCCTTCGCCTAATGCGGCAAGACCCGGTCCCAATGGAATTAAGGTACCCATCAAGCCGAGCATTGGTGCCAGTCTGGTAATAAAATCAGCCCGTTCAATCCGACGTTTGCCCAAAGCCATCAAGGACTGAGTGTCTGCCTGACGCGATAAGCGGGCAATTCCCCAAAAACGCTCGCCAATGGCAATACCTGTTTCATATACAGCTAACCCGACAAAAAATAATAACGCCCAAACCACCGGAGTTAATAACAATCCGGTCAGCTGGTGCATCAATTCCAATGAAAAATGGGGATACATTACAAAGCTCCTTTACGACCGCGCCATAATCCTGCAGCAACGATTACTGATAATGCCAGCAACGTCCACAGCCAAAGCATTTTGCTATCGGTAGCGCTGGTTTCTGTGGTGTCTTCTGCAGCTTGATTGCTATTCTCCATTTGCTGGCTATCATGCTGATTCAGCTGCAATTCCTGTATATGACTTGGAGAGGAGGCCGTTTCTGGAGTTTGCATTCGACTCCGCGCCAGAACAGCTTCTAATGCTTCAGCTGTATCCGCATCAAGTTGTGATTTTACAAAATCATACATCGGATGATTGGCATGGGTATGACCACTGCCGGGGATGCCTTTTTTAATGATATTGGCGGCAAACTGTTCGGCTAATTGTTTTTGTGTCGCCGCATCGGCATCCCAAAAGCCTTTATCAATAGCGACCAACATGACTGCCAGAATATTGGTTTGAACATGCTGTTGATGACTTTCACTGAGAAACTCATCCAATCCCAATTGCAGGCTGTCATCCACATACACCTCTTTGACTTCTTCCCAGACCTGATCAGTAATAATCTCAGGACTGGTCACCTGCCATCCCCACAGATATTCAATAAACTCACTGCCCATGGTGCGGGCACCGGCATAACCTTCATTCATTAAAGGCTTAATCCATTGTGGATTCAAATAGCGAGCGCGCAGTTCACCCAGCAAGGCTTGTGGAAGATTATCGATCCGCAGATTCTCATCGTTACTGTGATTAATCACGGCGCTGCCCGGTTGCTGACCAGTGATGGTTTCCACCGCCAGATTAAAACCGCCGAGATAATCAAACGCATCATTATTATCTATCAGGCCATATAGATTACTGGCCCGGCCCAGAAAGGTTTGTGACACGCCGGCAAGTTGCTGTTTAAACAAATCCGTTTGTGATTCTCCCTGCAAACCACTGCCATAAGCATGTGCCATACGTTTGATAAATACATCGGCCAGTTCACTGCGGTCATCCCAGGCAGACGAACGTTCAACCAGACGATTAATACCTGCACCGTATGAACCTGGTGCAATACCAAATACGCGAAGACTGGTTTCACGACCTAATTGTGCCGGATCGATATCTGATTGTTGGGCAAGTCGATGTCTGGCTTCATTCACCCAATTCGATGCCACCAGATTTTTATCCAAAGCTTCTTCGCCACCTTGCTGCCATTCGCCTAACGGTTGCAAAGCTGCTTTAAGTGCGACTGCCAGAGCGGGGTAGTCCCGGATGATCAGATCGCGGCTGGCATCAAGGGCTAATAAGCTGGCTTTATCCAATAACACCAAATGCTCACCATATAAATCCCTGAATAAACCCGAAGTGGTAAACAGCACATCAAGCCGCTGCGGTTGATCCTCGTTTAATGGAAGACGCTCGAGACCTTTGATGATGCCTCGGCTATTCCAGATAGGGCGTACACCCAACAATTTCATGCCAAAGGCAATCATTGCACCTTCATCACGAACCGAATCAGAGGCCCATAAAATCAACCCTTGTTTATTACGATCGCCAACTTCATGACCTTCAATATTGCCTTTTTCGCCGGACAATACAGGTGCAGCTAGTTGCTGACCAATATCAAAACCCACACGGGTAGGCAGCAAACTGCCATCCAACGCATAAAAATTACGTCCAGTAGGCAGGGCATCCGGTGTGCGGATTGGATCATTGCCTTTCCCTGGAGAAATAAAACGACCATCCAAACCATTCAAAAGCGCTTCCATTTCAGCCGCTGGAGAAACTTGCAATTTTTGATAGATATCTTTGCGTTGATCCTCGCTGTAATCTGTGCTGTCCAGAATTGAATTCATCATAGTATCAAGTCCATCCGCGGACCAATCGCGGCCAAATACATGCAGTCCAAGCGGCATAAAGGTTTCCTGAAAGTTGGTTAGATAATGGCCGACTTCATGCAGCAGAAAATCATCATCAATTTCGTCAAAACCGGCGCCACGAACTTGCAGCTCTTCATCCATGCTGGCAATTAATTCATCACGTAGTCCCATGGTTTCGATTTGTTCACGCAGGCTGCGAATAGCCCGATCCCGTGTGGCTTTATCTGAAGCCGCTTCGGCGCTTTCAATCAACTGACGTAGTTGCAGCAAATCGTCATACAGTTCTGTGACGGCGAGCGGGGGAGTCAAATGATCGATAATTACCGCCTGACCACGACGTTTAGCCTGGATGCCTTCACCAACACCATCGACTATATATGGATAAAGGCCAGGCACATCACCGGCGATAATAGTGGGGTAATCATCCTCGCCCAGACCGACACTGCGTTTAGGTAAAAACTCATAGGTTGAATGTCGACCAACATGCACCATGGCATCAGCCTTAAATTGCGACTGAATATAGTGATAAAACGCCAGGTATTGATGCGGTGGCGGAAAGGACATATTGGCATGCAACAGTTCTTCATGGATCTCCCAACCACGCGGTGGTTGCGGGCCGATAAACACATTGCCAAATTGCACGCCGGGAATCAGTAATTGATTATCCCAGACCATTACTTTGCCGGGGATTTTGCCCCAGCCGCGAATTCCCTCAATTTGCATTTCCAACAGGGCATCATTCAATGAATCGCTATGTTGCCAGTCTGGCTGATGACCTTGAGAAGCTGCATCGATTATCTGCTGATAATCCTGTTCCAGCTGGGTTAATAAATCCAATGCCCGACTTCGGCCAGGATGACGCAAACCATCCAGCGCGTGATGAATATCCGTAGAGGTCTGCTGCATAAATGCGGACAGTAGCTTCAGTTGAGATTGCCGAACGGTTAAATTTTCCGATGCCAGCGCCTGCTCAATGGCATCACGCATTCGCTGCTGTAATGCTGCTAAAGGACCATCAATCATTTCAGCCTGAACAGTTGCCGGTAACTGTTTGAACCAGCGTTGATAATCATCCGCTGTCATGGTGTTGGCGACCTTGGACATCGCAGATAAAGCTTCTGCGTCTTCAGGTAAATTCACCCCTTGAAGTTGCAGCATATCCAATAAGGATTCCGCATCTTTTGGCAGCTCACCGGTCTGATAACCTGCGTTTTTCAGACCATTCAATATTTCCAGCAGACTCTCAGGTACATTCAGATTATCAGCACCGATATTATGTCTACCGGGGGGATGGTTGTAATACACAATGGCAACACGCTTATCGGCGTTGTCTTTTTGTTGCAGCTCCAGCCAGCGTTGCATGCGCTGCGCATGACGGGTTATTTGTTTAGTAATAGGCAGGCTTTGAGTAAGCTGAGCCCCGGTTTGTTGATCAATCTTTGCAGGCTCAGTTAACGCTAGGATCAGTGGCTGACTGACACCTTGCAACTCCGGCATGGCAATCCGGTAATGAATTGAATCGCGCGGAATGCCTTGTGCAGAAAGGGCATAGTCAGCTTCATTCAACTCATTCAGCCGAACGCCTTTTAATACTGGAACATTCAGTTTAGTAAATAATTGTTCAACCTGCTCACGACCATCACCGCCACCAATCACAAAATCCTGTAAAGAAACGATTCCCCATGGTGTGTTTGGCGAAGACTCACTCATTACCTTTTTGATGGTCTCAATCGCCTCAACACTGGGTTCACCCCAGGCTGCCAATACTGATACACATTGGCTATTCAACGCCTGACAATATTGTTGGTGCAATTGCCATTCACCTGTTAGATCGCCGGTATCATGATCGATCAACCAGACCACAGGCTGTGAGGCATCGAGTTGTTTCGCTATTTCATCAGGACTTAACCATTGAGTTTTATCGTCGTTATGCAAAGCAAATCTCAAAGTGCCGACAGGTTGCAGTTCGGCTTTTTCTTGTCCATCAGTTAATAACATCTCCAGCAGACTGCGTGAGTTTTCTGTAGAGCGATTTACCCAATAGGCGCGTGCTTGCAACCAGTTAGCATACTCTGGGTAGTTAGCTTGTTTGGTCTTTAAGTCATCTATTGAACTTAATGATATTTTATCGCTAAGTAATTGTTCAGGAATGGATTGTGTAACTGGGTCGCTATTTAACGGCGTGAGTCGCTGGTCGCTATGCAACACATAACGTTTTTGATCGTTGTTATATTGTCGAGCCAGTAAACGCTCAACGGGATCACCAAATACACCAACGATTAATAAGCTGCCACTGTCGTTAATGAGTTGCTGCAATTCGTCGTCTTTTAACAGGTTAAGCTGACTGACAGTGCGTATTTGAATATCCACATCAGGCTTATCTTGTATTAATTGATGTGCTCCAGATACCAACGTTGGGGCCGAGCGGTCAGACACAATAATCGTCACATTATTATCACTGGCAAAAACACTAATCGCCGGAGCCGAAAACAACAAAGCAAACAAAACGGGCCTGAATAGACACAAGAGAGAATTAAAAATATAAGACATTAGACATCCTGCCGCAGCAAAAGCAGCTACCAGTGAGGTAAATATCGGGCAGGGGATAGTGAATGATGTAATCACGGAAACGTTCAGGCACCCCGCCACGACTCCTTAGTAAGCTTCGGGCCGGTCTCCGGACTTACAGCTTAGCCATGGCTGGCTTCATGTCTCGTCTTCCCATACTGTTAAAGTACAGTGACTGTCGATCTATCAGGCAGATAGCGACCAGAGTAATGAAATAACTGTTTACCGTTGCGGGGGCAGTACAGGAATAGCCAAATCATTGGGGCACCTGTTTCCCGTTTAACCTTAATCACATGTAGCAATAAAGGCACCTGAAACTGCCAGCGATAATACAGACAAATGGTATTCAGTCAAACCAGACGATCCGTGTCAGCTTGCAAGTTTTGGTTGATTTGGGTCAAAAGAAGTCCGGAAATGATATTGAATTACCATTTCGAGAACATTAATGGCCCTTAGCTTTCATAGTCAGTAAGTTGTTTAATACAGTGGGTACTAATCCTACAATCAATCAAAACATTCGATTCAACATAAGGAGAGCAAATATGGAATGGGTTTTACTAGGGATTGTCGGCTTACTGATTTTATATGTGATTATTGAATACAATAAATTGGTGCGGCATCGCAATATTTTTCAGAATGCATTCAAACAGATTGACGTTACCCTAAAACAGCGTCATGACATGATTCCACAACTTGTCAGCACCGTTAAAGGCTATGCCAAACATGAGCAGGAAACGCTTAATGGGGTAATTGAAGCTCGCAATCAAGCTGAAAAAATGCGTGATCAAACTGACTCGGGCGATGCAAAGTCAATGTTAGCTCTTGGACAGGCTGAAGGTGTGTTAGGTAAAGCAATGGGCGGTATCTTTGCGTTATCAGAAGCCTATCCGGATCTGAAAGCAGATGGTGCTTTCCGTGATCTAATGGAGCAGCTGACGAGCATTGAAAACAAAGTGGCCGCCTCGCGCCGTGGTTACAACAATACGGTGCTTGAATATAACAATGTTCTGGAAACCTTTCCAACTAATATTCTAGGAAACATGTTCAGCTTCAGCCGCGCCTCAGAGCTTGAGTTTGATGATCGTGAGGCCATTCAAGACGCGCCTAAGGTTGAGTTTTAACGATGGCTGCAATGAGCAGCTATCAACTTGGTGCAAATGCCCGAAAACAAAGTCGGCTGATGATGACTTTGTTTATTTTTTCTGTGGCGTTGATTGCAGCTGTGATTGCCGCGCTGGCTTCTGTCAGAATAACCGGCGATAGCATTAATCAGACTGAACAGATAATGGTTAACTGGCCATTATTTTGGCTGGTTGCTGCTGGCGTTGCGACGGTGATTGTTCTGACCTCTGTCTGGAAAATAGTCACCATGGGCGATGACGGTGCAAAGGTTGCGCAGGCTTTGGGTGCGACTGATGTTAACGAGATAACCGGTGATCCCTTGGTTACCCGTTATCAAAATATCGTTGAGGAAGTAGCACTGGGGGCCAGCATCCAGACACCACATATTTTCATCATTGAAAACGAACCGGGAATTAACGCCTTCGCAGCGGGCAGCGCACCTGATAATGCCGCAATTGCCGTGACTCGTGGCGCGTTAACGTTATTGAATCGCGATGAACTGACTGCGGTAGTCGCTCATGAATTTGCGCATATCCGTAACCTCGATATGCGGCTCAACCTACGGGTAATTGGCTTGATTCACGGCTTGATGGCACTTTATGTTGTCGGACGGATTCTGATGCATTCAGGTGGAGGCAGCAGAAAAAGCGGTGCTCAGGTATTGCTAATCGGTATTGCTCTGATTCTGCTGGGATTACTGGGGGCTTTTATGGGCAAAATTATGCAGGCAGCTATATCTCGTCAACGTGAATATCTTGCTGATGCCGATGCCACACGCTATACCGGTGATCCTATTGCGTTAGCGGGCGCGTTAAAAAAAATAGGTGCCCTAAGTCAACAAGGTGCCAATAAAGTCAGACATGATGAACTTGAAGAGGCGAGGCATATGTTGTTTGCTGAGCTTTCCAACAAAATGTCTGGAATGTTGTCAACCCATCCACCTTTGGTAAAACGAATTCAGGCATTGGAACCCGGTTTTGACCCAGAGATAAATGGCTGGCCTGAATTAGAGAAAAACTAGGTTTCTCTCACAACAAACATCCTGCGTTTGAAGTGAGAGATTACTAATTACCATCATGCCAAACCGTCATTTAGCGTTACTTATAGCGTCTACGCAATATATCGTTTACCAGGCAAAGTAATACATAAAAGCCTACCAACGGTGCCAAACCAAAAACCAACACGTTCTGTAGTTGTGTCAGATACGGTAATGACAGGGCCATTGCGATAGTAAACCAGACGTATGCAACATAAAGAACCAGGAATAAAAAGCCTTCAAACCGATTTAAGGTGCCCCCTAAAAAGAATAATGGCAAGCATAAAACCGCCACACCTAACATCACCGGCACGTCTATTTGCATCAGCTGTTCGCTAGCCAGTAACGGGGTGGGGGAGAACAATCCCGACAAACCCAAAACAGCCAGAATATTAAAAATATTACTGCCCACCACATTCCCTATGGCGATATCGCGTTCACCTTTTATGGTGGCAACAATGGAAGTCATGACCTCCGGTAAAGAAGTCCCCGCCGCGATAATGGTTAAGCCAATTACGGCTTCACTCACACCAAATGAGGAAGCAATGGTGACCGCACTTTGCACCAACCAACGAGCTCCCACGATAAGTAATGCTAGTCCTATGATAATGAGCAACACATTTTGCCAAGTAGGGGATGGCTTTTCAGTTTCCACACTGGCATCAATTCCGGTTTTTTTACCTTGATAAAATAGAAAAACCGTATATAAAACGACTCCTGCGAACAGAATAGCTGCCTCAAGTTTGCCAATCATGCCATCCTGAATCATCCACAATGCCAGCACACTAATACCAATCATGATGGGTACATCCTGACGAATGAGTTGCTGAGAAACTATCAATGGCATGATTAAGGCGGCCAGTCCGAGAATAAACAGAATGTTAAAAATATTACTGCCCACCACATTGGCGATGGCCAGTTCAGCTTGGCCTGAAAAAGCGGCTTTGACACTGACCGCCATCTCTGGGGCACTGGTGCCAAATGCCACAACGGTTAATCCCACAACCAACGCTGGAATACCAAAACTGGTTGCTAACCGAGATGCGCCTTTGACTAATAACTCAGCACCGACAATTAGCAAAATTAATCCTGCAACCAACATCAACCACGTCATCATTTTTCCTTTAAATGCTTTATGGTGAGTTGCCTCACCATAAAGTCATAATTATTAATTCGTTACAAACTGATTCTCGATTTTTCTACATAATGGCATCCAGTTTCTTTTGCATTTCTTCAGCAGATGGACGTAGCTGTGACAGGCCTTTACGCATGCGATGTTGCCCCATCCAGAACACAATGGGGGCCGCGATAAATACCGATGAACTGGTGCCAATCACGATGCCAAACAACATTGGCAAAGCAAAGCTGGCGACAGCACTTCCCCCGGCAACAGCCATCGGGATCAATGCCAGAAAAGTGGTCACTGAGGTAAATACCGTACGGGTTAATGTGGACGTGATACTTTCATTCAATAACTCCAACATTGGTTTATCAGGTGTCAGCCGTAGATTTTCCCGGACCCTGTCAAACACCACTACTTTGTCATTGACTGAGTATCCGATCAACGCTAATAACGCAGCGACCGCTGTGAGATTAAACTCCACGCCGGCTAATACAAAAAAACCGATGGTTTTGGTCAAGTCCAAACCAATCGTTAATGTAGCTGCCAGGGCAAAATGGTACTCAAAGCGGATCCACAAATAAGCCAGCATGCCAAAACCGGCAAAGACAATCGCCAGAATAGTTGCATCGCGAAAATCACCACTGACCTTTGGTCCAACCAGTTCAACCCGTGGGAAACTGGCATCAGCAGAAATTTCTGTCACTGCAGATTTGATTTCTTCTACCGTTTTTCCACTGGCTACCTGCTCAGCCCCTTCCATTGGCAGACGTACTAAATAGTAATCGTCATCACCAAACTCCTGAATTGAGGCTTGCGAAAAGCCCTTGTCTTGCAAGGCCTGACGAACCTGCTCTACATCAGTATTTGGCGCCGCTACCTCCATTACCGTACCACCGCTAAAGTCGATGCCATAATGCAATCCCGGCTGGAAGAATAAGCCGATGGAGGCTAGTGACAAAATAGCAGAAGCGGTAATCCCAACAAATCGACCTCGCATAAAATCGATCTTGCTGATGCTGAGTCGATCCAGACTTTTAATACCGGAAATTTCCAATAAAGCCTGTTTCGGCATTTTGCTGACTCGCCATTCCATCAGTAAACGAGTAAATGAAATGGAGGTAAACATAGACGTAATCAGACCAATGGCCATTGCCACCGCAAAGCCTCTAACCGGACCACTGCCAAACATAAACAGCAAACTGATTGCGATCAATGAGGTGATATTGGAATCCAGAATCGTGCTGTAAGCACGTCTGAAACCAGCATCAAGTGCCATAAACGCTCGTTTTCCACGACGGGTTTCTTCACGGATCCGTTCATTTATCAGAATATTGGCATCCACGGCCATACCGATACTCAGAATAATCCCGGCAATCCCAGGTAGCGTCAACGTAGCACCTAATAAGCTCAGCACACCAAATATCAAACCAATATTGAGTGTCAGACTTAGACTGGCGATCAAGCCCCAGCTGCCATAGATTGCTAGCATAAACAACAGCACTAGCATGGCACCGATTATCCCAGTGGTAATGCCCATCGAGATCGAATCACTGCCTAAATCAGGCCCCACGGTACGTTCTTCAATCACATTAAGTGGTGCTGGTAAGGCACCAGCACGCAGCAGCAAGGCAAGTTCATTGGCTTCGGCTACAGTGAATGCGCCACTGATCTCGCCACGTCCCCCGGCAATTACACTGCGGATAACAGGCGCAGTGATAACCTCATCATCCAATACAATTGCCAGAGAGCGGCCAATATTGTTTTTGGTCATTTCCGTAAACAGCCGGGCACCTTCTTTATCCAAAACAAAACTGACGACCGGCTGACCGGACTCCTGACTAAAGACCAGATTGGCATCCTGAATATGTTTTCCCTCAAGTACAACGCGTGCCTCTAAGTCATATACTTCATCTTTATCAATGCCTTTTGCTTGAATGACTTCCTTGGAATCGCCATTGGCGGCCCAGTGAAAGGTCATTTTTGCTGTCGTGCCCAGCAAGGAACGGATATAACTTGGATCATCTACACCGGGTAATTGCACCAGGATGCCATCACTACCTTGTTTGGTAATGGTAGGGTCTACCAACCCGCTTTCATTCAGACGTTGGCGAACCACTTTTAAACTATGCTCAACGGCATCTTTAGTGAGTTTTTCACTATGTAGCTTGGTTGGAGTGATAGTAAGTTTATTCGCCTCATCATCAAGCGAAAACAAAGCCAAACCACCTTTGGGATCTTTAATAAAGGTCCGGACAAGTTGTTTGATATCCGCCATCCGAGCAGGATCTTTCGGCGCGATGACCAGGTGGTTTTTCGATACAGAAATAGGCTGAATAAAAATCCGTTTTTCTCGTAATGCATCGGTGATCTGTTCGGCTAACTGCTGATGATCGTTGAGTTGCAAATCATTGGTATCCACTTGCATGAGCAAATGAGAACCACCACTTAAATCAAGACCTAATTTAAAGGTATTGTCAGTAAACCATGAAGGTAAATGTTGTGTCGTCGACGTTGGCAACACATTAGGCAATGCACTAAACAGGCCCATAATGATAATCAGGCTGAATAAAACAGCCCTTGAATAGAAGGAACGCATACATAATCCTCGAAGATAGCTTCGTTTTTAAACAAAAAAGGTTTAGCAGTGGGATTAGTAGGAGTTCGGTGGTGCGCGATTGAGTGGTAAATAATATTTGGCATTGCTGGGGATCAGCAATGTTAGATAACCTAAGGCATCCTTCTGCAGCAGTATCGCGACAGGAAGAGACAATAAGCTGGAAAACACTAACCAATGGTGTTCGTTATCACCATCAAACGTGTTTGGTGCTGGCAGATTTTTGAGATCCAGCAGTGAACGGAAATGATCTCGATGATTTGCTAAGGTAAGCTGATTAAAATCAGCAACAAAACCCGAATCACCTGAAAGGTTTGCCTGACGAAAATCAATCCAGCTGGTAAACGCCAGACTATTCAGCAACAACAGCAATACACACAACTGCCAGAAATTGGCAGGGCGCTGGTCAAAGTGCTGTGTGTGGGGATGTTTCATGAACTTATTCGCAATGAAGTGCACAAATTGTGAGCTTCGCCAATAAAACAGTCAATATTATTTAAGGAAAGTTATCTATGGGTTTATTAATGGAAGGCCAGTGGGTCGATCGCTGGTATGACACTGATTCCAATCAAGGAAAATTTATTCGCAGCAAATCACAGTTCCGCAACTGGGTGACCGCTGATGGCAGTCCTGGCCCGTCAGGGAAAGATGGTTTTAAAGCGGAAGCAGGGCGTTATCATTTATATGTTTCTCTGGCTTGTCCATGGGCACACAGAACCTTAATCTTTCGTAAGCTTAAAGGACTGGAAGATATGATTTCGTTGTCGGTAGTCAATCCATTGATGCTAGAACATGGCTGGACATTTGATCATGCTGAAGGTGTGATTCAGGATCCGCTGCATCAGGCGAAATTTTTACACCAGATTTATACTCATGCTGATCAGCAATATAGCGGTCGCGTAACGGTTCCAGTGTTATGGGACAAACAACAGAACACGATGGTTAGTAATGAATCGGCCGAAATCATTCGTATGTTTAACAGTGCGTTTGATGAGATTGGTGCCAAAGCGGGTGACTACTATCCTGCTGAATTGAGAAACGATATTGATGCCATCAATGATGAAGTCTATGACAACATTAATAATGGTGTGTACAAAGCAGGTTTTGCCACCACACAACAGGCTTATGAAGATGCCGTTTTTCCATTATTTGATGCATTGGATAACGTTGAAGAGCGTCTGAGTAAAAATCGCTATTTAGTTGGTAATGATCTTACCGAAGCAGACTGGCGTTTGTTTACCACACTGATTCGCTTCGATGCCGTGTATCACGGCCATTTCAAATGCAACCTGAAACGGATTGACGATTATCCGAATCTTTCTGAATATGTTCGTGAGTTATACCAGTGGCCTGGTGTTGCAGAAACGGTAAACATGCAGCACATCAAAGAGCATTATTACCGGAGTCATAAAACCATTAATCCCACTGGTGTGGTACCAGCCGGGCCAATTCTAAATCTTAATCGGCCACATACCCGACGCTGATATCAATGCATGGTGGCAAGATAAAACATGACGCCCGCGTCAATAAAACCAAATGCAATAATGCCCATCACCAGATAGTGCCAGAAGGTTAGTTTGGATTTCATAAAAACTCCTTATTATGGATGCCGTTTACATCTAGACAAGCTTAAAAACAAAAAGACTGACCAATCAAGCAAAATTCAATCCCGTAAGGTTTAGTTAAGTATTGGCGTCGTAGCATTAGCCTCATTTTGAGTAATGGGGCAATTTTGTGGAAAAACACACTGGATGCAAACGGCTGCTTTATGCTTTTGGTTATTCGATGCAGGGGCTTTTCGACGCACTGCGTTATGAAACCGCTTTTCGACAGGCCTTTCTGCTTCTATTAACTGCAGGCATTGGCAGTTTCTTTCTCGATGTATCACCAGTTGAACGACTGACCATGATCACAGTTTTATTGCTTGTGGTGATGGTTGAAGCACTGAACTCAGCGATTGAATGCGTTGTTGATCGTATTAGCACCGAACCTCATCTGCTATCGGGACGAGCCAAAGACTATGGTTCCCTGGCGGTGCTTATTGCCATCATTATCGCTCTGTCCACCTGGCTGACCATCTTGTGGCCTTTAACAGGGCGGGGCTGATAATGACCAAATTACAGTCATTTTTTGGCCCTTACCTGATATTAATCAAGCTGCTTCTCACTGGCTTGGTCATTCTGAGTTTATCGCGTCTTGGCTTAGTAGTGTGGCAGTGGGATAGGGTGATTGCTGCCACATCACTCCCCACCATTTTCTGGCAAGGACTTCGTGCAGATTTGATTATGATGGGTATGCTGCTTGTGCCATTAGCGCTGGCCATGCCATTACTGGCCAATCGCTTTGGATGGAAGATTTGGCAAAATCTAGTGCTGATTTGGGGTGTGCTGGTTATTGTCCTTATCAGTTTTATGGAAGCCTCAACGCCCGCTTTTATCAGTCAGTACGACCTGCGTCCTAACCGCTTATTTGTTGAATATCTGCGTTATCCGAAAGAGGTCTTTGCCACACTTTGGCAGGGATTTCGCTGGCCGTTATTGATAGGCCTGACACTCACTGTTATCTCCGGCGGAATGGCCGTAAAACTTTTGCGGCGCTGGTTGAACAATCATCAGAAACCCTGGCCAGTATGGAAGATTTGGCTTACCTTGCCATTGTTGCTGCTAATACTTGCTTTAATGATTCGATCGTCTATTGGTCATCGACCTGCCAATCCGTCCAGCTTTG
The DNA here is from genome assembly GCF_048266885.1 of Methylophaga sp. Lineage (GTDB taxonomy): Bacteria > Pseudomonadota > Gammaproteobacteria > Nitrosococcales > Methylophagaceae > Methylophaga. The sequence goes on along the minus strand of NZ_JBLWYR010000005.1, from coordinate 41,116 downwards.
CGCTGACATCGGATGCCATGGTTAATAGTCTTATGCTGGACTCTGCTTGGTCAGTGTATTTTGCGATTTACAATATGCAACATGAATCAAATGCTGCTGACGTCTATGGCACGATGACGAGTGAAGCAATTTTGGCGCAACTACATGAAAATTATCCGTGGATTGGTTTAGATACTCAGCAAAAATTTCCTACCTTGAATATCCGTCAAGCAACTGTTAAGCGAGATAAACCACTTAATTTAGTGATTATCCTGCAAGAAAGTATGGGCGCCACCTTTGTTGAATCCCTTGGCGGAGAATATTCGGTCACTCCTGAGCTTGAACGCCTTAAGAAACAAGGTTGGTGGTTTGAACAGCTCTATGCCACCGGCACTCGCTCGGTTAGGGGCATAGAGGCGATAGTCAGTGGTTATTTGCCTACACCGGCACGCAGTGTGGTGAAGCTTTCTTTGTCACAACAAAACTTTTTCACCATTGCCGATTTACTTAAACAGCGCGGCTACTTCACTGAATTTATCTATGGCGGTGAATCACATTTTGACAATATGGCAAGTTTCTTTATTGGCAATGGCTTTGAATCGGTTATTGATCAGCACGATTATGACAATCCGGTTTTTACCGGCAGCTGGGGCGTATCTGACGAAGATCTATTAAATAAAGCGCATCAGCAGCTGCAACAAAAGCATGCTGAAGGAAAACCCTATTTCAGTCTGGTATTCAGCTCAAGTAATCATTCTCCCTATGAGTTCCCGGATGGTCGTATTGAATTGGATAACCCTATTAAACAAAGTAATACCAACACAGTGAAATACGCTGATTATGCGTTAGGCCAGTTTTTTGATAGGGCTATGCAAAGTGATTATTGGGAAGATACCTTATTCCTGGTGATTGCGGATCATGACTTGAATGTGTTTGGTGATGCATTAGTGCCGATTGAGCGCTTTCAGATCCCAGGGTTAATTTTAGGAGCAGATATCAAACCACGCAGCATACCCACTGTTGCCAGTCAGGTTGATATGGCGCCGACCTTGTTATCCTTAATGGGAATAAGTGCGGAAACGCCGATGATTGGACGTGATTTAAGCCTTGAAAGCGAACAACAGTCCAAAGGACGAGCCATGATGCAATTCGCTGACAATTATGCCTTGATGCAGGGAGATAAAGTTACCGTTCTTAGGCCTCATAATACGGCACTTGAAGGGCAATATTCACTGAGCACTCGACAATTAAAAATTGTTGGATCAGCATCGATTGAAGATGAGCATAAAGCACTGGCCCATGTGTTATTACCCTCATGGCTGTATCGGGAGCAACGCTATGATATGCCGCTGGGCCGAGCAGATTTAAAACCTTAAAAAACGTGAGGCAATAACAGGCCTGAAAACCATCTGCAAAGTGGTTTCCGGGCTTTTTTTTATCACATTAAAAACAGCTTAAGTTTTTCTTAAGTATCCAACTCTATTCTGGGCAACCATAAACATCAGGAGATGATTTATGGAAGCAACGACCCTACAAAATTTGATCCAACCAAATGTCCAACATTGGCAGCAACGTTTGTTGTTTCCACATAAATCACTGTCATTAATTGATAGCCAATCCGGTGAAAAACCCGCGGTTCAAGACTTTATCAGTAAGCGGTTTAATGACGCTTTTGGCGCTGAAATTCAGCATTTCCTGCCATATTTTCTTGCCAGTGAGATGGATGGCTTGATTGATTCGGCCATTGGATTTCAACCGGTTCAGCCGCAACCACTGTTTCTTGAACAATACCTTTCACATCCTATTGAACACTCCTTGAAAGCACATGGGATCCACATTAGCCGTTCCGAATTAGTAGAAATAGGGAATCTGGCTGCCAGTTTTAATAGTGGTAGCCCTTTACTGTTTATCTTGCTGGCAGCGGTATTGCATCAAGCCAATTATCAATGGGTGGTTTTTACGGCCACCCGGCAAGTCAGACATCTCATTGGCAAATTACAGCTTTCTACCATCAGCTTAGGAATTGCTGATCCACAACGGCTTTTAGATAAAAGCCAGGAGTGGGGAAGTTATTATCAGCATCAACCCATAGTTTTGGCTGGTCACTTAGCCACTGCCATCGCACATCTGCGTCAGCATCAAGTCATACAATCTTTATTTGATATTTATCAGGACTTTATCGACCAAACAGCCAGGATGATTAAGCGATGAATCAGACCCTTTTATTATCTCTGGAGAAACTGGCTGCTGAACAGCCCGATAAAATAAGCGTTAGCGATGACGTACAGCAACTGACACGCCAGCAGTTGATACAACACGTTGAAACTGTTGCTCATGAATTGATGGAGTATCAACACCAAGTCATTGGTTTATTCGCTGATAATAGTGTGCAATGGTTAATCATGGATCTGGCTGCTCAGCGTGCGGAGGTCGTTCTATTACCATTGCCATTATTTTTCACCCCTGAACAGCTCCAACATGCTTTAAAAAGCTCCGGCGCTGTCGGTCTTATTCATGATCGACCTCTGACTTTAGAAGCCAACTTTTTAGCTGAAAGTTACTTGCTGAGCAGTTTGTCGATGCACTTTACTGTTTGTCGACAGTTAACAGATATCACTCTTCCTGCAGGCACAGCTAAGATCACCTTTACCTCGGGATCGACTGCTGATCCAAAAGGGGTATGTCTTAGTAACCACAACCAGTATCAGGTCAGCCAAAGTATATTAACCGTTTTGCAAATGCAAAATGTACGGCATCTGGCCTTATTGCCATTAAGCACATTGCTGGAAAACATTGCCGGGCTTTACACACCCCTATTAAGTGGTGGTGAGGTGATATTACTGAGCATGCAGCAAACCGGCTTTACCGGCAGCCTTGCAGGCAATTTACAGCCATTACTGAACACACTTTCACATTATCAACCTGAAAGTTTGATCCTGGTACCGGAATTATTATCAGCTTTAGTTATGGCTGCAGAAAAAGGCTGGCAACCTCCGCAGTCTTTACGATTTATTGCTGTCGGTGGCAGCCGGGTAGCCAGCGAACTGATTGAACGGGCTCGCCGCTATGGACTGCCTGTTTATGAAGGATATGGTTTATCGGAATGCAGTTCCGTGGTCAGCCTGAATACGCCAAATCATGACAAACCGGGAACCGCAGGCAAGCTATTGCCACATGTCGACATCCAGATGGAAGCGGGTGAAATCAACGTAACTGGTAATAGTTTTCTAGGGTATATCGGCAAAGAAACTCCCCCCGAGAATACTGTTGCAACAGGAGATATGGGCTATCTGGATCCAGATGGTTTTTTAGTCATTCAGGGACGTAAAAAGCAGCTACTGATTTCAAGTTATGGCCGGAATATCAACCCCGAATGGGTTGAAAGTGAGGTGCTGGCGAACCCTGAAATTTTCCAATGCATTCTGTTTGGTGATGCAAAACCGTTTTGCAGTGCCTTTATCTACAGTGGGTTAAGTGATGCCTTGGTGGAAAACTGGCTCTCACAAGTCAATCAAAAGCTGCCGAGTTATGCCCAAATCATCAAATGGCGACGTCTGGAATCTCCATTAACGGTGAAAGAAGGGTTATTAACCACTAATGGTCGTCCCAGACGCGATCGTATTTTTACGTTATTTCAAAATGAATTAGAAGCCATCTATCAGGAGTCACAGTATGGGATTTTTTGACACACTCAGTCATGACACAGAAATTGACAGACAACATTTATTGTCTGCCCCGATAATCAACCAGACAATGCGGGGAGAGGTGACGCTAGATCTCTATATCGCTTTTCTGTCACAGGCCTATCACCATGTAAAACATACTGTCCCCTTAATGATGGCGGTTGGATCGCAATTGCCAGAGCAATACGAGTGGTTAAGGGAGGCGGTTGCGGAATATATCGAGGAAGAGTTGGGGCATCAGGAGTGGATTCTGAATGATATCGCCGCCTGCGGTCACGATAAAGAGTCGGTACGAAACAGTCGTCCAAACCCTGCCACTGAACTGATGGTGGCCTATGCATACGATACGGTTTTTCGCGTCAATCCACTGGGATTTTTTGGCATGGTTCATGTTCTGGAGGGTACCAGTATTGCGACTGCGGATAACGCCGCGACAGCGATTCAAAATGCGTTGTTTTTACCTGACAAAGCATTTAGTTATCTGCGCTCACATGGTGCGTTGGATCAGGACCATGTGAAATTTTTTGAGGGTTTAATGAACCGCATAGATGATCCTTTGGCACAGCAACAGATAATCCACAGTAGCAAAATGTTTTATCGCTTGTATGGCGATATTTTTCGGAGTCTCACAGTATGACTACTCTGATGAACTCACCGCCCATTACTGTAGTGCTAACGGGTGCAACTGGTGGTCTTGGATCCGCATTGGCAAAAGTGTTGTCTGCACAAGGATTCTTATTAGTATTGTGTGGACGAAATCATAACCAACTGGAACAGCTAAATCGCACATTAGGTGGACAACACCATTATGTCGTCAGTGATTTAACCACCAGTGAGGGGCGTCAGGCAGTGCTTTCGTATTGCCAACAGTTCCCGAGAGGTATTGATGCATTAATTAATAATGCCGCCAGTAATTATTTCGGTCCGCTCAAACAGATGAATGAAACCAGTGTTGAGAAGATGATCCTTACCAACTTAATGGTACCGATCGAATTAACGCGATTATTACTACCGATACTGGCAAAAGCCGATAAAGCACAGATCATCAATATCGGCTCGGCATTCAGCCGCCTTGGATTTCCTGGGTTTAGTGTTTATAGCGCCTGCAAGTTTGGTCTACGTGGCTTTACCGAAGCGATGCGACGTGAATTGGCGGATACCAGAATTTCGGTGCGTTTGTTTGCACCTCGCACTATTACTACGGCAATGAACAATGACAACGTAACAGCGATGAATAAAGCACTGAGAAATCATAGTGATAGTGTAGAAACAGTCGCAAATCAATTTATCGATTTTTTTCAACAGTCTCATCGTAGTGAGCAGTTTTTAGGCTGGCCAGAAAGATTTTTTGGTTGGCTTAATTCAATTAATAGTCGATGGATAGACCAAGGTCTCGCCAAAAAACTCCCCGTAATTCAGCGTTATTGGACAGGAGCAACCAAATGAAAAAAATATATGTGACTTTTTACAGCTTAGTATTTGGGATTTTTAGTTTATCGGCCCAGGCAATCTCACCAGAAGCATTGCCGTTACAATCCGCCTGGGAACATGCCAATTATGAGTTAGCTGACAAACAACAGATTGAAGCTTTTGAAGTATTAACATCCAAAGCGGATGAGATAAAAAAAGACTCACCCAAGCAACCGGATGTATTAATCTGGCGGGGAATTATCTATGCCAGTTATGCCGGTATTAAAGGCGGCCTGACTGCTTTATCCATGGCCAAAACAGCCAAAGCTGATTTGGAAAAAGCCATTGAAATTGATGAACAGGCATTGAATGGTTCGGCCTATACTACGTTAGGGACTTTGTACTATAAAGTGCCTGGTTGGCCACTAGGTTTCGGGGATAAGGGGACAGCAGAAAAGTTACTAAAAAATGCATTGAGATTAAATCCGCAAGGCATTGATAGTAATTACTTTTATGCGTTGTTTTTAATGGATAAAAAACAATATAAACAAGCTGAGTCTTATCTGTTATTTGCTAAAAAAGCGGCTCCCAGAGCAGATAGACCACTGGCAGATAAAGGCCGTTTAATGGAAATAGACAAGGCGTTGGCTGAAGTGAACAAACAGATGAATGACCAAACCGATGCAAATACTGCTAATTGAAGACGATCTGTCATTGGCGCAGGGACTTATGCGTTCGCTGCGCCATGATCGATTTACCGTTAATCATTTAAGCTTGGGCCGTCAGGCGATTAACAGTATTAAAACCGCTGCGCCTGATATCGTGATCCTCGATCTGGGCTTACCGGACATGGATGGCACAGCCGTGTTGGCAGAGATCCGTAAGGTGAATGCAAGCTTACCGATATTGGTATTAACGGCTCGAGGCAGCATCAATGATCGTGTCATTGGCTTGGATGCTGGTGCTGATGATTATCTGGCCAAACCATTTGATATCGACGAACTGCTGGCCAGGTTAAGAGTATTCGAACGGCGTCTAAGCAGTCAGCAACATACCGCATTACAGATTGGTCCCGTCAGTCTTGATAACAAAACCATGCAGTTAACAGTCGATGATGTTTTAGTTGAGTTACCACGTCGCGAATTTATGTTGCTGAAAATTCTGATGGAGAATGTTGGACGGGTGCAAACTCGAGACAGCCTTGAATCCAAGCTTTACAGTTGGGGAGAAGAGGTGGCAAGTAATGCTGTAGAGGTACATGTGCATCATTTACGCAAAAAACTTCCGGAAGGGTTTATCAAAACCATTCGCGGTGTGGGCTATCAAATCAGTAATCAATGAAATCTATCCGACTGTATTTATTGCTGATATTGGTCGCCACGTTGATATTGGTGATGTTTGTGTCCCTGCTGAAAGGCTACCAGTCCAGTATTGAAACCGCAAAAGGCTTATTTGATGAGCGGTTGGTTAATACCGCTGAATTAATTGCATCAGCCCATGTTGCTCAAACCACTTCTGATTCAGCTCAAAGACCCACCAGTGATTATCTGTTTTTTCAAATATGGGATGCCCAAGGACAACTGCTAACGCGTTCCGATACAGCACCCCATATCGCACTGAGCCGTTTTGAAAAAGGCTTTTATGATGTCAACTTTAATGGCTTTCGCTGGCATAACTATGTTTATCCCGATCCCCAATTCAAACGTTGGATTGTTGTTGGTGAGCGTAGTGATGTTCGCAGCTCTATGGCGGAGGATATTGTTTTAGCAACAATTCTGCCGGCATTTTTTGGCATCGTCATCGCCGCTATTTTAATCTGGTGGCTTATCGGAACGGGTTTAAAACCGTTAAAAAATCTTTCCATACAACTCGCCAGTAAACAGGCTGATGATTTGAGGCCGATTGAACTGGCTGACTTGCCAAGTGAAATGAACCAATTGGTCAAAATTATCAACCAGCTGTTCTGGCGACTTGATCAGACTTTTCAACGGGAGCAACGATTTGCTGCTGATGCGGCACATGAATTACGAACCCCCATCAGTGCCTTACAGGTTCATTTACATAATCTGCGACAAACCTATGGTGACAACTCTGAGGATTGGCAGATTATGCAAGCAGCGGTTAATCGAATGGGTCACCTGGTTAACCAAATCCTGATGCTGTATCGCACGGCACCTGAGCAAATTGCCGCAAAAGCCGAATCAATCGATCTGTATAAATTAGCCAGTGATGTGATTGCCCGTGATTATCAACAATTTGAAAGTCGCCAGCAACATATTGAATTAATTGGCAAATCCTCAACAATATATGGGCATTTCTTTGCATTGGAAACGCTATTACAAAATTTACTCAACAATGCCAGCAAATATGCACCGACAAAGGGGCACATTGTTATGCATGTTCATCCGACTGAAAAAGGGGTGCGATTAACCGTAGAGGATGATGGGCCGGGTATTCCACCAGATCAATATGAACGTATTTTTGACCGGTTTTATCGTTACCAGAATGAAAACAGTGATCTGCAATTACCGGGATGTGGCCTGGGACTTGCCATTGTTCGACATATTATTGAAATGCATCATGCTGATATCAAACTCAGCAATTCAACTTTTGAAAGTGGCCTGAAAGTTGTGATCGATTTTCCTGCCGCGTTGAGAAAATGATGAAATATTTATTCACATTCACTTCTATATTATTGATTTCTTTTAATAGTTATGCAGCACCACCTACATTTGAAATCATCATTAAGGATCACTTGTTTTATCCTGATGAACTTGTTATTCCAGCCAATACCAAGGTGAAGTTATTAGTCAAAAATCAGGATGTCACACCCGAAGAATTTGAAAGCTATGAACTCAACCGCGAAAAAGTGATTCCTGGAAAGACTCAGGCGATTATTTTTGTCGGGCCTTTAGCGCCTGGTGTTTATCCATTTTTTGGCGAGTTTTTTCCTAAAACAGCTCAAGGCAAAATTATTGTCAAAGATGGTGGGGAATAACCATGCTACTGAATAGCGTTATTCTGGTGTTACGTGAAGTACTCGAAGCCGCGATGGTGGTCAGCCTGTTCATGGCTTTTACCACGGTAAGTCAACAGTCACGCTACTTTCTGCTGAAAGCGATTTTGCTGGGATTAATGGCGGGTGGCGCGTATGCGTATTTTTTACCGGAAATCTCAAATTGGTTGGAAGGTATCGGTCAGGAAATTACCAATACGATCATTCACGTCGGTATATATCTGCTTCTAACCAGCTTTTTATGGCTAATTTCGAGCAATATTGTATTACCCAATCGACTGGTCAAAGCGGTGATGATGGCGGCGATTATTTTGGCAATCAGCCGTGAAAGTGCCGAAATCATGTTATATATTTCCGGGTTTCGTAGCGACCATTTTTTGATGCAGTCTGTGTTATCAGGCAGTCTCATTGGTTTAGGCATTGGGGTCAGCTGCGGTATTTTTTTATACCACTTGATGATTGCCCTGAAGCCAGCGGCTGCGACCAAATTTATCTGTGTTCTGGTGGTGATTGTCGGCGGCAGCATGATGTCTCAGGCCACCCAGTTTCTCATCCAGGCCGACTGGTTAGCTTCAACAAAACCTGTCTGGGACAGTTCTCATATTATCAGTGAACACTCGTTACCCGGTCAGTTGCTATATGCCTTGATGGCGTATGAAGCGACGCCGACATGGAGCCAGATAGTGGTTTATCTGAGTAGTCTGGCATTGATGATAGTGGTCATTGTTTCTGCACGCTTTACACAGGGCCAACCTAAATATGATTAATCTTCGTCGATCTGTTTTATTGCTAGGCTGCCTCTTGCCAATGTTAGGTCATGCAGATGGTAATCCGGTCGATAAAGTCTATGCACCTTATGTGCAGCCATTGGAACGAGAAATTGAATGGCGAATGACAGACGCTGATGGGCGACAGGTTCAACGATTGGGATTGGGCAGAAGTCTCACCGATCGGTTGTTTATCGAAGGTTATTTAATCGGCGAAGATAATCAAAATAATGACTTTCGCTTGCAGGCATTTGAGGTTGAAGCACTTTGGCAACTGACCGAACAAGGTGAATACGGCATTGATTGGGGACTGATAACCGAACTCGAACGACAACGTGATGATGAAAACTGGGAAGCAGCGGCAGGATTGATTGCCCTGAAAGAGTGGGGCAGATGGGTGGCTACCAGCAATTTCTGGCTGAAATACGAGTGGGGTGAAACCCAGGAAAGCGAATTTGAAACGGCTTTATCATTACAAACCCGTTATCGACTTTCTCGCTATTTTGAACCGGCCATTGAGTTTTATGCCGGTGAAGATACCCGGGCACTTGGGCCTGTGTTTCTTGGGGATATCAGTCTTTCAGCCGGCAAAAAACTACATTGGGAAGTAGGCGTACTCACTGGATTATCTTCCAAAACCGCCGATACCAACTGGCGAGCCTTGCTGGAATATGAATTTTAGACATTATTTCACTTGTGAAATACAGTCTTCATAGGTCTGATTCTTAAACGTATCTATGGCTTGTTGTTTACCTTCATTGGTTTCCGCTACCGGTTGCTGATAGGCGCTGAGCAGCAAACCACGTGTCACATTACCCATAGCGTTTTCCATTGCTTCATGGATCGGCGTATTCATTTGACGAAACAACATGTATGAACCGGCCTTACTAGCCCATTCATCACATAATTCATTTTCGACCGGCGTTTCAGCGTAAGTCGTGAATGAAATAAGCGACATTATGCCCATCAGTAGTGCGGGGTTTATTTTTTTCATGGTGCATCCTGTTTTACATTACAGGATGCTTTTACGCCTGTGCAGATGAAGATTGCGTCAAGATTGTTTATTACAACTGGAAAGTGGAGAGCGATAATTCGCTCTCCATGCAATTGTCAGATATCACTATGTGAACCATAAACCTCGTATGGCTGTTACCCAAGCTAATGGAAACTGGAGTGAATCGACCCGATCGCTGAAAACCGATCGGGCCAATTTGGTCAGGATGGCAAAACGCCTGGGCGTTTCAATTAAAAAAGGTTGTAAATCATTAACCAAGTTATGCACTTAATGAAGCCATATCAATGACAAAACGATAACGCACATCAGATTTTTCCATACGGTCAAATGCTTCATTTATCTCGTCCATTTTGATCATTTCGCATTCTGGCAAGATATTCATACGTCCACAGAAATCCAGCATTTCCTGCGTTTCAGCAATCCCGCCAATTAATGAACCAGCAATACGGCGGCGGCCAAAAATCATGGGCGCAGTATTCGGCCCTTCAACCGGACCGATCTGCCCAACCAAAACTAGCGTGGCATCATTATCTAGCAATGGAATGTAGGGATTAAGATCATGATTCACTGGAACGGTATCAATAATTAAATCAAAGCTCGATCCTGCGCCTTCCATTGCCGTCTCGTCTTTAGAGACCAGAAAAGCATGGGCACCAAGGTCTTTGGCATCTTGTTCTTTCTTCGGAGATGTACTGATAACTGTCACATGAGCACCTAAACCCACCGCCAGTTTAATGGCCATATGACCCAAACCGCCCATACCGACAACACCTACACGGCTACCCGGACCGACGTTCCATTCTCTGAGTGGAGAATACGTTGTAATTCCTGCACAAAGGAGTGGGGCGGCAAGTGCCAGATCAAGATTTTCCGGGATACGTAATAAAAACTCTTCACGAACTACCATATGTTTGGAATAACCACCATGGGTTATATCACCGGTAATTCTATCGGGAGAGCCATAGGTCAAGGTAAACCCATTACGGCAGTATTGCTCATGGTCATTGTGGCACTCATCACAGTTCTGACAGCTATCCACCATACAACCGACAGCCACATTTTCACCTGGTTTGAATTTGGTCACCGCAGATCCAACTTCAATTACCCGACCGACAATTTCATGACCCGGTACCACGGGATAGGTCGAGCTTCCCCAATCATTTCTCGCCATATGCAAATCAGAATGGCATACACCGCAATAGAGAATTTCTAACGCTATATCGTTTTCACGAAGTTCACGACGCTCAAAGCTTAAGGGTACTAATGATGATTCAGACGATTTTGCCGCATAGCCGATGGTTTTCATGGAAGACTCCTGATTAATGAGAAGAGGTAGTAATTCAGAATATTACCTAAACGAATTTTTATGATTGTTACAACCGAGAATACAGCCGTGTCGATTAACTGATTATTAAATTCGAAATAATACGTTACTCGATGTCTGGGCAAGACACGCATGTGTTGAGCCTAACAGAATAAAACTCTTGTCTCTATCAGGTAAGTTTTTATTCTCAACATGTAAATTTTATAGAGCTTATCTAATTTTGTTTTATAAACAGAAACTTTTCTGCTTTAAAGCCACATATCTCCTTGGCAATTAACATTTCTTTTTTTGGCACAGCCATTGCTCAGCAAGCAATAACCGGAAATAACTAATGACGAAGCTGATTTCTAAAATTGCCAGGCATGTCAAAGGTAAGTAAGTGTTGTTTTATTCATTCCTAAAGTCATTGATTGAGTCAGTTTTATTTATATTTGAGGAAATAATTTATGACTGAAATTTTTGATGCAGAAGATATTGTAAAAAAACTAAATGAGCTTATAGAACTTGAATACGACGCGGTTGCGGCCTATCAAGCAGCTATAGATAGGCTTGAAGATAAAAACTATCAAAGCCAATTAAACATCTTCATGCAAGATCATGAAAATCATATTGCCGCTCTAAGTCAATTGGTGAGCCAGGAAGGGGGAGCACCTGCGGATAAAGGCGATATGAAAGTTATTCTGACAAAAGGTAAAATCGTCATTGCTGACTTAGCTGGTGATGAAGCGATATTAAAAGCCATGTTAATGAATGAAGAAGTCACTAACAAAAACTATGAAAAGGAAGTTACAAAAGCATATCCCGAACCCATTCAAAGTATTTTGCAAGACCATCTGGCTGATGAACGTCGCCATAAAGAATGGATTGAAGTTGCTTTATTAGAATGATTAAATTGATGCTGGAAATTTAATGTTTTCAGCATTTTTTTTGTAAGAAATGTACCAGCAAACCTTAAACGATTGTCAAATGGAGAAGGTAAATGGTCGATTCTGCTGAAGGTTATAACTATTCCATCGTAAAATATTTTATGGTGATGGCCTGCATTTATCTTGTATTAGGAACGGGCGTCGGGGTTTTTATCGCTTCTCAACTCGCCTGGCCTAATTTAAATTTCGATATTCCTTATATTACCTTTGGCCGTTTGCGATCAGTACATACCAACACGGTGTTGTATGGTTTTGCTGGAACGGTTTTAGTCGCCACGGCTTTTTATGTGGTGCAACGCACCAGTCACGTAAGATTATGGAGTGATAAATTAGCCTGGTTTACTTTCTGGGGCTGGAATATTTATATGCTCGGCATCTTTATTACCTTGCCACTTGGCTTGACCCAAGGTAAGGAATATCACGAAGCTGAATGGCCAATGGACATCTTGCTGGCTGCGGTTTGGATCGCTTTTTTAATTAACTTTACGATGACCTTAGCCATTCGGAAAGTGAGCCATATTTACGTCGCCAACTGGTTCTACCTATCCCTGTTAATCATGTTCACTTATTTACATGTGGTCAATAGCCTGGCGATCCCAGTGGCAATGTGGAAATCGTATTCGATATTCGCCGGAGTTCAGGATGCAATGGTTCAATGGTGGTGGGGGCATAACGCAGTAGGATTTTTCCTCACAGCTGGCTTTTTAGGCATCATGTATTATTTTGTTCCCAAGCAAGCAGATCGCCCCATCTATTCCTATCGACTTTCGATAATTCACTTTTGGGCATTGGTATTTGGCTATGTTTGGCTCGGTGCACATCATCTGCAATACACCGCATTACCTGACTGGACTGGTTCCTTAGGCGCAGCCATTTCACTGGCCATGATCATTCCTTCATGGGGTGGGGCAATAAATGGCATGTTCACTTTAAGTGGGGCCTGGAACAAACTGCGTACGGATTATATTTTGCGTTTTTTGATTGTTTCTCTGGCGTTTTATGCGATGTCGACTTTTGAGGGTCCAGTAATGGCGTCCAAAACCGTGAACGCATTATCACATTACACAGATTGGACCATCGGACACGTACATTCGGGCGCACTAGGCTGGGTAGCGATGATATCCATCGGGGCGATTTATCATATGACTGAACGGATGTGGAACACCAGAATGTTTTCAGTGACATTGGTGAATATACATTTTTGGATGGCCACCATCGGCACGGCCATTTATATCACGGCTATGTGGATTGCCGGCATCATGCAAGGCTTGATGTGGCGTGCTTATGATGATTATGGAAATCTTTCCTACACTTTCGTTGAATCCGTCGCCCAAATGCATCCTTATTATGTCATGCGTGCTTTTGGTGGCTTTGTGTTCTTTTGTGGAGGGGTATTAATGCTGTTTAATGTCATTAGAACTATCCGTCAGGCGACTAAGCAGACCAGCGATTTATCATCACCCATATCGCAACAAACGAGTTAGTAGACGCACTTAACAATAAACCATTTCAAACTTAATTCGCTATCCTTTAGGAGTGAAAAATGGTTCAAATTCTCACCACAATTTTTGCTATCAATAGTGAAATGATGTCACCACTGGACTGGTACGGAACTCTCATCACCGTTATCTCTTTTATGTTGATTTGTGCAGCGTATTACTGGGTATTTCGTCCAGAAAATAAAGCTAGGCTTGAAGCTCACCGACATCATTTGTTAAACCATGACAGAGATGAACCTCTATAGATAATTGTTTAAATCGAGACAGGGCAGTAAGTGGGGGGAAATTGATGCAAAAATCAGATATGTAAAAAAGTTTATTTTTTATGATCATCTTTAGTTACTAAAAACTCCAACCCAGCACCTATATCTTCCTCACCACACGCAGCCATATCGTCCGGGCTGCCAGCCTGGGCTTCTTTATGCGTCAATATCAAATCTCGCCGTTCTTTAAGACTTTCTACTTGAGAAAAATCAAGGTTGTCATACTCTGTAGTCTCAACTTTAGGTGTATCACTCATAGTTTTTTACTTTGTAAGATAATTAAGTTTGTGACCATGGCTAATCAAAAAATACTTGGTCGATAGTTTTCTTGATGAAGGCCCTCCTAGAGTAAAAGCATGTCTTGTGCCAATTTATTATTAGCGAGTTAACCGGCACTCATCATTTAAATATTGAAGTCTTAGTTAACATGAAAACATGCAGATTTATCTATCATATAAAACTCATCGATTTTATGTGGCCCATAAGGAATTTCTACTTGATTCCTTTTAAGTTTAAGTCCGGTACTTGACTTCAAAGACGACTGGTCGTATTTTAACGGCATGGCAAATCTAAAAGAACTTAAAAGAGAACAAATCCTTAATCAGGGTATCCAACTGATGATGATGCACGGCTATCACGGCACAGGGGTAAAGCTACTGCTGGATACGGTGAATGTGCCCAAAGGTTCTTTTTATAGTTATTTTGACAGCAAAGAGAATTTTACGGCAGAAGCGATCGCGCATTATATCGAGCCGTTTATAACTCGCTTACAGTCTTACCTGAATAATTCTGAGCTTGATGGCTTAGCCGCGATCAAAGCTTATTTCGATTCATTAACCCAAGATTTGGAACACTCCGATTTCAAAGGTGGCTGTTTACTGGGCGATTTGATGGGAGAGATCGGAGGGGTTAGTGATGTCTGTCGTCAGGCGTTGAAAACCGCAATTAACCAATATTGCACATTGTTGGAGCAAGGACTGTTATCAGCTCAGCAACAAGGAATAGTACGTACTGATATTTCTGCTACGACCATGGCAATGTTGCTTTTTGATGCCTGGCAGGGAGCATTGCTACATATGAAAGTTGAACAATCCATCATTCCATTGCAGCGGTTTTCAGCAGAACTTTTGGATCACTACATCATTAATTAACAACACAAAGCCAAAAGGCTTTTTTTTAGCCAAAAATTAAAGACGACCGGTCGTTTATTAAAAAAGGAGATCAATAATGAAAAAGTTTGTAATAGAAAGAGAGATTGCTGGAGCAGGTAACTTGACTCAAGCAGAATTTGACCAGATTACTGAGACATCATGTTGCGTGTTAAAAGATATGGGCCCACGTATCGAATGGGTTGAGAGCTATGTAACCGACGATAAAATCTATTGTGTTTATCATGCACCCGATGCCGATACGATTAGAGAACATGCGGAAAAAGGTGGTTTTCCCGCTAATAGTATCTCTGAAGTCAAACAAATCTTGAAGCCAACGTTTTAATACGCTCACATTTATTAAAACGGCTGACAACGAAGGAGGGTGACGATGCCTTACCTAACTAAAAATTCTGTCAAATTCTTAATGAAATACTGCTTATTGATACTAAGTATGATGGCTCAAATATCACATGCTGATAATAGTTATGTGGTGAATGAAGTGTCCGAGGGTATTTTTTTCCATGAAGGCGTACATGAAGATGCCACTGAAGCAAATCAGGGCAAAATTGCCAATGTTGGTTTTATTATAGGTAATGATTGCATTGCAGTAATCGACACGGGTGGCAGTTATCTCGAAGGAAAATCATTACTTGAAGCAATCAGCAAACACAGTGATTTACCGATTTGCTATGTCATCAACACCCATGTTCATCCTGATCATATTCTAGGCAATGCGGCATTTAAATCACCTCAAACTACTTTTATTGGCAGTGCCAAATTACCCGCCGCAATGGCTGCAAGGGGCAGCTTCTATGAAACCAGGTTCAAAGAAATCCTGGGCGAGGCATACGGCGATGCAAAGTTTATTGCACCCACTCAATTAGTCATTGTCGGCGCGCCTCAGATTATTGATTTAGGGGAGCGAAAACTGACACTTATTGCTTTCCCCACAGCCCATACCGACAACGATTTGGTCATTCTCGACAACAATACCAAAACCATGTGGACCGGTGATTTGCTTTTTGTAGAGCGTATTCCAGCATTGGATGGAAGTATTAACGGTTGGCTGGACGCAATAGAAGAATTGAAAGGAATGGATATCGACACTGTCATTCCAGGTCACGGTCCGGTTCTCCAACAAGACTGGAAAGCAGCGTTAGAACACGAAAAGGATTACTTCATCCTGATTCGTCAACAAGTTCGCGAGATTATCAATGAGATGGGCACCATCAACCAGGCAACTGAAAATGTTGGCGTGAGCGAAAAAGATAAATGGCAGATGTTTGAGGAATATCACAAACGCAATGTCACGTCTGCGTTTACTGAGTTGGAATGGGAATAAGGGGAATGCACATGTTTAACAAAATCTTACGTCACTTACTTTTGGCAGCATCTGTTACTTTTCTGCTCTTAAATGCAGCTCATGCTGACACAAAAAAAGAACCGATGTGGCCCGTTCTTAAAGAGATATATTTTGAGAACAAAACCATCTTAACTGATGCCGATGACTGGTTGATTTTGGAGGCACCATCGCGTGCAGAAGATGCTGCGATTGTGCCGTTGACGCTTAAATCACTCAAACCTCAGACAGCAGAAAGTTATATTAAAAACATCCACATCATAATTGATGATAATCCAGAGCCTTATTCCGCCAATTTTCATCTTAATCCAGCTATGGAAAAGGTGGACTTGACGTTTCGCATGCGCTTTCAGCAATACTCTAATGTCCGAGCGATTGTTGAAATGAATGACGGATCATTACACATGGTATCGCGTTTTGTGAAAGCATCAGGTGGCTGTAGTGCACCAGTACAAAAAGATCCAGAAGCGGTTAAATCACGTCTGGGTAAAATGCAAATCAGAATGCGTAAGCCCGAAATAGGTCATGATATTCCAGCCCAGGTTATGATCAGCCATCCAAACTACAATGGCTTACAGTTCGACCAAGAAACCAGACGTTATATTCCTGCTCATTATGTAAAGACCATGGATGTAACTTATGCTGACCAACCATTATTCAGTGTCGATATGGGTATTTCGTTCAGTGAAGATCCCAGTGTGCATTTTACATTCAAACCAACTAAATCAGGTGTTTTGGAAGCGACAGTTATTGATAGTAAAGATACGCATTACACGGCAGATAAAACTATCTGAATCAATATTGATCGTTTTGTTTTCATGGGTTACTGCTAAGGTCTGTTTATTTGAATAACGCTCCGTCATCAATTTAAATGGCAGGCAAAATAAATAACCTGCTCTAAAATCGTTTTAATTACAGGAAATCATAGTGCTGATTGGCAACTCCATATATTTAGATTATCAAGCTACAACTCCTTTGGAACCAGAAGTTCGTGAAGCCATGGCGATTTATAGTGAAGATTTGTTTGCCAATCCTCATTCAGCACATTTTCTTGGACGCCAATCTGCAAAAGCAGCTGAGATGGCCAGAACCAAAGTGGAATCAGCAATCGGAGCCTCAACCGAAGAAGTCATCTTTACTTCAGGTGCAACAGAGGCTAACAACCAGGCGATTGCAACGGTCCTGTTTGCCAATACCACCCAGCGTAAAACCATTTTGATCAGTGCAATTGAGCATAAATGTATTAAAAACGCAGCGTATTTTTTTGCTCATAAACTCGGCTATCAGGTCAGCGAAATTCCGGTGGATTCGACCGGGTTAGTGGATATTGATGCTTATCAATCAATGCTTAACAAACAGGTCTTGTTCGTTTCCATTATGGCGGTCAATAATGAAATTGGTGTGGTTCAGCCAGTGCTGAAACTTGCCGAATTAGCTCACGAAGTTGGTGCAATCTTTCATTGTGACGCTGCACAAGCTCCTGAAGCGATTGATATTGATGTCAAACAATGGAATGTCGATATGTTGAGTTTATCGGCACATAAGGTATACGGACCGAAAGGCATTGGGGCGCTTTATATCAAGAATTCACTGCAAGCGTCGCTGCCACCGTTTATCCATGGTGGCGGCCAGCAATTTGGTCTACGTTCTGGCACCCTGCCAACAGGATTATCAGTGGGTTTTGCCAAAGCTATGGAGTTATGCAGGGAAGGGGCAGTGCACAATAGAACCTGGCTGGCTGCCATGAAGCAACGTTTTCTGAAAGGTCTCAAACAAAAAAATATTGATTTCAATATTAATGGCACAGCGGATAACTCACATCCGGGGTGTCTGAATATCAGGTTTGCAAATGTTAACGCCACAAACTTATTAGCAGCGATGCAACCTGAAATTTGTGCTTCCACAGGATCAGCCTGTAATAGTGAATATCCACAAGCATCTCATGTTTTATCGGCGATAGGTTTGACAGAAGTAGAAGCGATGTCTTCACTCAGATTCAGTTTCGGCCGTTACACCGATGCCGCACAAATTGACCGTGCCGTAGAAATTATTTATCAACAACTTGTAAAAGTGTAAAAAAAGGCTTTGATGAAGCATTCACAAAATCAGACTTAACTTTATAGATAAGTTTGTAGTGAATATATTTAAAGCTAAAATCTGATCGTAGTTATTCCCAGTTAAAGAGTTATCTTCAACCTGATCGACTGCTCATCTTCCAATATGTTCAAGCTTGTCAGCCGGGGTTCAATCGGGGAGAATCAGGCCCCTGAATTTTACAATTATAAAAAGTCATAAAATGGTCACCGGTGAACTGAAAAGCCAAGTCGATAAAATATGGGAAACATTCTGGACAGGGGGCGTCAGTAATCCACTGACCGTTATCGAACAATTCACCTATCTGCTGTTTTTACGCAGGTTGGATGAAACCCAGCAGCTGGAAGAGAAAAAAGCCAATATGATTGGTGGCCAGGTCAAAGCGCCGTTATATCAACCGCAACATCAACTATTTCGCTGGCACAACTTCAAAGATCGTGACCCTCAATCGATGTTTGCGTTGTTTACCCAACCTCAACTGGAAGCCGACAACCTCACGGTGTTTGAGCATATGAAACAAGTGGGCAATCAGGCCGGTGTGTTCGCCCAGTATATGAAAGGCGCGACCTTTATGATCCCGACGCCGAAGTTGCTGGATCAGGTTGTGCAGATGATCGATAAAATCCAGATGGAGGATCGCGATACCAAAGGCGATTTATACGAATATCTGCTTTCCAAAATTGCTTCTGCCGGCACCAACGGTCAATTCCGCACACCGCGTCATATCATCAAAATGATGGTAGAAATGATGCAACCCAATCGCGAAGACACCATTTGCGATCCGGCCTGTGGTACCGCGGGATTTCTGGTGGCTTCGGGTGAATATATTTATCAGCATCATCCCGACTGGCTGCATGATCAAACTTTCCGTGATCACTTCAACAGCGGTATGTTTACCGGCATCGAGTTTGATAGCACCATGCTGCGCATTGCAGCGATGAACCTGCAATTGCACGCCGTTGATAAACCCAATCTGATTGGTCTGGATGCCTTAGGTGAAAGCAACGCCAGTAGTCGTGAACAATTCAGCCTGATTCTGGCCAACCCACCGTTTAAAGGTTCTTTGGATTACGACGGTGTGGAAAGCTCACTGCTGAAAACAGTGAAAACCAAAAAAACCGAATTGCTGTTTATCGCCTTGATTTTACGCATGCTCAAAGTCGGTGGCCGCAGTGCAGTGATTATTCCTGATGGCGTGTTATTTGGTTCATCCAATGCCCATAAACAACTGCGTCAAACCCTGGTGGAAAAACAACGCCTCGAAGCTATTATTTCCATGCCCAGCGGCGTATTTAAACCTTATGCCGGGGTCAGTACTGCCGTGGTGATTTTCACCAAAACCAATAATGGCGGCACTGATAATGTCTGGTTTTACGATATGCAAGCCGATGGCTATTCGCTCGACGATAAACGCAGCCCGATTAAAAACGATGATATCCCCGATATCATCCAACGCTTTAAAAACCTCGACAAAGAAGTTCACCGAAAACGCACCGAAAAAAGCTTTATGGTGCCCTTCGATGAAATCAAACAAAACGACTGGGATTTAAGCATCAACCGCTATAAAGAAGTGGTGTATGAACAGATGGAATATGATTCACCAGCAAAAATCATTGCTGAAATAGAGCAACTGGATAAAGAGCGTAGCCAAGCCTTGCAGATGTTGAAGGAGTTGCTGGGGTGAATAATGTTTATATTGGTGATGTATTTGAATTTGTTCGCAATGGCGCATCAATCAAGCAGAGCGAAAACGCTTCGGGTATACCTGTTACTCGAATAGAGACGATATGGAATTCAACTATTGATTCTGAACGGTTTGGTTATGCAAATATTATTGATGCTTCTGAGTATGAAAACTATCTTCTAAAAGATGGGGACATACTTATGTCTCATATTAACAGCCCTAAACACCTGGGTAAGTGTGCTTGCTATCAAAATAAACCCGATAAATTAATTCATGCTATGAATTTGTTAAACCTCAGGCCTAATAGTGATTTTATATCTTCAAAATTTATTTACTATTTTTTTAACACGCCTAAGTTTAAGGGAATGATTAACAAAATCAGTAACCAGTCTGTAAATCAGGCAAGTTTTTCTGCCGGAAATCTAAAGAAACTTCAAATCCCACTCCCACCATTGGCAGAGCAAAAGCAGGTTGCCACGATTTTGGATGCAGCGGATAGCCTCAGACAAAAAGACCAGCAACTGGTTGAGCATTACACCGCGCTCAGCCAATCCCTGTTTTTGGAAATGTTTGGTGATCCAGTCATTAACCCACTCAACTGGAATACAAAATTACTTGATGAAATAACAGATTTCATTACTAGTGGTTCAAGAGGTTGGGCTAAATACTATTCAGATACTGGTGATTTATTTCTAAGAATACAGAATGTTGGTAAAAATCGACTATCACTTGATGAGATTGCTTATGTTAAGGCTCCAAATACTACTGAGGCTAAACGAACTACTGTGAAGGCTGGAGATATTCTCTTATCAATAACAGCTGATTTAGGTAGAACAGCGGTAATCCCTGTGGGTCTTCCAAAAGCACATATTAACCAACATCTCGCAATTATTAGGCTCAAAAGTGGCTTTGTGCCTTTTTATGTTAGCGAATATATCTCGTCAATTGGCGGTAGAAGGCAGTTAAACCAGTCAAATAAAGGTGGTGTTAAAGCTGGACTCAATTTTAATGATATAAAAGCATTAAAAATACCTATACCTCCTTTAGAACTCCAAAACCAATTTGATGACCGCATTGCATTAATCGAACAACAAAAACAACAAGCCCAAATCAATCTGCAAAAGTCCGAAGCTTTATTTAACAGCTTGTTACAGCGCGCTTTTACTGGCGAATTAACGGCAGATAAGGCAGCATAGCGTCATGGACCAATAGCAGGGAAGCATTGATGAGTAATTTTCAGTTTCTGCAAAACGATTTTCCGGCATTGTATGCCGATGCTGTTGAAGCAGAACAACTGACGTTTCTCTCCCCGAAAGCCTCGGCGATTTTCTGCCGTTCTAGCCTCGAAAATGCGGTGAACTGGTTGTATGACCACGACCGTTCTTTAAGCCGTCCTTGGCGTGCAGACTTAAGCACCTTGCTGCATGAACATAGCTTTAAATCATTATTTAACAACACCTTATTTAACGAACTTAATCTGATACGCAAAACTGGTAATATCGCTGCCCATGGCAAACCAGTTAGCCAGCAGGATGCGCTTGCCTCGCTGAAATACCTGTATCGTTTTATGCGCCATTTGGCGATTTATTACGGCAAACAAACCCCCGAACCGCAGGTATTTGATGAGGCCTTAATCCCACATGGCCAGCCTACCCAGCCCAATGCACAACAACTGGCCGATACCGTGGCCGATGTGGCAGCCAAAAACACCATCGAGCGCGAAGCTGAAATCAGGCAACGTGAACTGGCTGAACAAAACGCCCAGTTAAAACAGCAGATCGAACAACAAAAAACCTTATTGGCTGAGCGCAAACAGGCGCGTGAACAGACGATCAATATTGAAGCCGCTGTGCCTTTGTTGGTATCCGAAGCCGAAACCCGCCGTCGTTATATTGATTTATCCCTTAAAGAAGCCGGTTGGGATGATTTGCAGGAGGGATATCACCTTGAATATCCCGTGACCGGCATGCCAAAAAGCACCAATCCATCAGGCAAAGGCTATATTGATTATGTGTTGTGGGGCGATGATGGTTTGCCACTGGCGGTGATTGAAGCCAAAAAAACCATGGTTGATTCGCGTAAAGGCAAACATCAGGCGGAGCTTTATGCCGATTGCCTGCAACAGTTAAAAGGCCAGCGGCCGATTATTTTTTATAGTAGCGGCTTTGAAACCTATCTCTGGGATGATCAGTTTTATCCGGAGCGTGAAGTTCAGGGCTTTTACAGCAAAGATGAATTGCAGTTACTGATCGAGCGGCGCAGCACCCGAACTGATTGTCGTGATTTTAAAGTGAATGAAGCGATTGCTGGAAGAGCCTATCAATTAGAAGCCGTGGCTCGGGTGGCTGAAAATACCGTTACCCAAAACAGCCGAGGTGAATTACGGGGCAGGGCACGGCAAAGTTTATTAGTGATGGCGACGGGCAGTGGTAAAACCCGCACGGCCGCTGCGATTGTCGATATGCTCACCAAATGTAACTGGGCCAAGCGAGTCTTGTTTCTTGCCGACCGCAATGCCTTGGTATCACAGGCAAAAAACAATTTTAGTGAACTGCTGCCACATTTATCCGCCATTGATTTGACCAAAGAAAAAGAAGATAACGGCACCCGATTGGTGTTTTCAACTTATCCGACCATCATGAACCGCATTGATGGCATGCGAAACACCGATACTCGTTTTTACGGTATCGGGCATTTTGATCTGATTATCATCGATGAAGCGCATCGCTCGGTGTATCAGAAATATAAAGCCATTTTTGATTATTTTGATGCCTTGCTGATTGGGCTGACCGCCACCCCCAAAGCCGAAGTCGATCACAATACCTACGGTTTATTTGGCATCGAAGATAATAATCCAACCTTTGCCTATGAACTCGATAAAGCCGTCGAAGAAGGCTTTTTGGTGCCACCCAAAGCAATCTCTGTACCGCTGAAATTTATGCGTGAAGGGGTACATTACAATCAATTATCTGACCATGAAAAAGCCCAGTATGAAGAAAAGTTTGGTGATCCTACCCAAGGTGAAGCGCCTGATGAGATTGAAAGTGCGGCGCTGAATAAATGGTTATTTAACACCGACACCGTGGATAAAGTACTAGATTATTTAATGACTTACGGCATTAAAGTGCAGGGCGGTGACAAACTCGGTAAAACCATTATTTTTGCTAAAAGCCATGCCCATGCGGTGTTTATAGAAGAACGCTTTAATAAAAATTATCCCGAATATGCCGGGCATTTTTTACGGGTCATCGATAACTACGAATCAAAAGCCCAGGATCTGCTGGAAATGTTCGTTGATCCTTATGAAGAACATAATCCACAAATCGCCGTGTCAGTCGATATGATGGATACCGGTGTCGATGCACCACGCGTGGTCAATCTGGTGTTTTTCAAACCAGTGAAATCCCCAACGAAATTCTGGCAGATGATTGGTCGTGGTACCCGTTTATGTACTGATTTGTTTGGGCCTGGCCAGGATAAAACGCATTTTGTGATTTTTGATTATTGTCAGAATTTTGAGTTTTTTGATGCCAACCCGGATGGCGTGCAAGGAAGACTGGTTAAAAGCCTGATTCAGCAAGTGTTTGAAGCAAAGCTGGAAGTCGCCATGCTGATTCGTGATGATATTGATAGAACGCAAGAGCAGGGGGCATTAGCCGAAAGTTATATTAATGAACTGTATCAGTCGATTTCCGATCTTGATAGAAACCGTTTTGTGGTGAAAGCCAAGCTCAGATATGTGGTTGAGTTTAGTGATAAAAAGCGCTGGCACAATCTATCCAAAAGTGATTTGCTGGATATCAACACCGAACTGGCCAATCTGGTATTAGCCGATAAAAATGATGATGAATTTGCCAGACGTTTCGATATCCTGGTGCTGAACTTTCAGATTGCCTTGTTAACCGGCTCGCATAGCTTAAGCCAGTTTATTAACAAACTTAGCAGCACAGCTAATGCCTTGTTAAAAAAGCAAAATATTCCAGCGGTGGCCCTGCAAAAAACGCTGTTAAATGAATTACAAACAGAACCATTCTGGCAATCTATCAATGTGAATCGTCTGGATGATGTGCGATTATCTTTACGAGATTTGATGAAATATCTCGATAAAGATCAACAACCTGTTGTAGAAACTTCTTTTGAAGACACGTTGGATCATGACGGCATCAGCATCCATGAGCCCATCGGCACGTATATCACGCTGCAAAGTTATAAAGACAGGGTAGAGTCCTATGTGCGAAGTCATAGTGATCATCTGGTGATTCAAAAGCTGAAAAGCAATAAAGCCATTACCGAAACCGAAATCAATTTACTGGAAAGCATTCTGTTTGATGGCAAAACAGTTGGTACCAAACAGGATTATATTGATACTTATGGTGATAAACCCTTAGGCGTGTTTATTCGGAATATTGTCGGTCTGGATATGGCTGCCGCCCAGACGCATTTTGCCGAGTTTATTCAAGCTGGCAATCTGGAAGCCGACCAAATGACTTTTATCAACAACATCATCAGCTATCTGACTAAAAATGGCGTGATTGATAAATCCATGTTGTTTGAACCGCCATTTACGCATATTCATGATCAAGGCTTATTGGGCGTGTTTGACGATGCCGCAGCGACCAAAGTGATTAGTTTGATTGATCATGTGAATGGCAATGCACTGGCGAATGTCAGTTAATCAACGTCTTATTCAGAATTTAAAATCTCGTGGGATTTGGATTTGCTCAAGAAGCCATTGCTTGCGCTGTAATTTCGATAGAACGTTGCCGCTTTCCGGTATCAAAAATGTCAGAAACGATCATTAGCTCGTCAGCTTCTGTTTTCTCGATAAGCTTTTGCAAACCATCTCGTACGGTCTCACGGCTACCAATGACACTGCAATCCAGCATTTGTCCTGCTTGGGCTTTTTCCTGCGGAGACCAGTAGGTTTCTATATCCTCGATAGGTGGCTGCATCAAGCCGCGAGTACCGCGAAAGAGGTCAGTAAATGACATCTGCTGTGATGTTGCAAGGTAGCGAGCTTCCTCGTCAGTATCAGCCGCGATCACATTGACTCCAACCATCGCATATGGCTTATTCAGCTGTGCCGAAGGTTTGAAATTGTTTCGATAGACGTTAAGCGCCTGATAAAGCGCTTGTGGGGCAAAATGAGAGGCGAAACCATAAGGCAGCCCCAGACTCGCCGCCAGTTGTGCACCAAATAGGCTAGATCCTAATATCCAAATTGGCACATTGCTCCCTGAACCAGGTACAGCCTCAATCCGTTGGGAGTCACCCTTGGGGGCAAGAAAAGCCTGTAATTCCTGCACATCCTGCGGGAAATGGTCAGCGTTGGCCGGATCTCGACGCAAAGCACGTAAGGTCATTTGGTCGGTCCCGGGAGCACGGCCCAATCCAAGATCGATACGACCGGGGAAAAGGGCTTCCAATGTACCGAACTGCTCGGCAATCACATATGGCGCATGATTAGGCAGCATGATGCCACCGGCACCCACGCGGATGCTGCTAGTCCCCGCCACGATATGGCCAATGACAATGGAGGTGGCTGCAGTGGTGACACCAGGCATATTATGATGCTCCGCTACCCATATGCGTTTGTATCCCAAACGCTCAGCTTGCTGGGCATATGTTCTGGCATCATTAAGTGCCGTTCGGCGGTCAGAGCCTTGGCGTACACGGCCAAGTTCCAGAATAGATAGGGGGGGCATATGTAATTTCAACTCATTTTGTTGTTGACTCTTACTACGGTAACATTTGGGATCAAGTTTGTATGGCAATCCATAAAACAGATATCTAATTATTGAAGAGCAATGACATGTGAGGCTGCTGTCTGAGATGTGAATCCTTCCAGTGAAACTAAGACAGGGTTCAAGTTATACTCACAAGTCTTGCCCCGCAATCGAGCAAACCTCCATTGCGATCGAACACGCAGCAGGGAAGCCACCTTTATTCCCGCCTCATCTGGAAACCTATGATTAACCGACCGCCCCAGCAAACCAATTCTATGGAAACCATCTCCAATCTCGATAATCTTGCTAAGTTAGCAAGCTACTCGTATATGGACTCGCTCAATGCTGATCCTGACGCGACATCGAATGGAGCCGACCACTATCCCCGTCAAGTCTTCTCAGGCCACTTTGTCCCGGTCAGTCCCACGCCACTCGAAAATCCCGAGTACGTCTCGCACAGTAAAAACCTGTTTCGCGAACTGGGCTTCGCCGATAGCATGGCTCAGTCGACCGACTTTATGCGTGTGTTCTCCGCCGACCTGACAAATGTTCCGGAGCCGATGCGTAAGATTGGATGGGCGACTGGCTATGCACTCTCTATATATGGCACCGAATACAAACAGCAATGTCCGTTTCAGACCGGCAACGGATACGGCGACGGTCGGGCTATTTCGGTGCTAGAGGCCGTCGTTAAAGGTCATCGCTGGGAAATGCAGCTAAAAGGTGGCGGTCGGACACCGTACTGCCGCGGCGCGGATGGACGCGCTGTTTTGCGATCAAGTGTTCGAGAGTTTCTGGCACAGGAGCATATGCACGCGCTTGGGGTTCCAACGTCAAGGTCTTTAAGTCTGTACGTGTCGAAAACCGAAAAAGTAAGGCGACCGTGGTACTCAGAAGGCTCACGTTCGATGGATCCAGATATGGTTATATCAGAGCCAGCAGCAATCTCAACGCGGGTCGCGCCGTCTTTCATCCGGGTTGGTCAAATTGAGCTTTTTGGACGGCGTGCCCGTAGCAATGAGCACCCGCGAGCGATGGAAGAGCTGGAGCAGATAGTTTTACACCTCATCAATCGTGAGTATGGAGACGTCATTGAGCAAAGCCTGAGCACTCCCGAAAAAGTATTGTTGCTTGCCAGCGAGTTCCGAAGCCGACTGACATCGCTTGTTGCCAATTGGATCCGTGTCGGCTATTGCCAGGGTAATTTCAACAGTGACAATTGTGCCGCAGGTGGATTTACACTCGACTATGGTCCATTCGGATTCTGCGATATGTTTGATCCGTACTTCCAGTCATGGACGGGAGGAGGTCAACATTTCGCATTTTTGAATCAACCTGTTGCAGCGGAAAAAAACTTTCAAATGTTTTGTACGGCACTAAGGCCGTTGTTGACTTCGCATCAGGACACTCTGCAAGAACTGGACGAAATTCAAAGCAACTTTGCATCAGTAATGCAGGTGCAAATGGAGAAAATGTGGGCAGCCAAACTTGGGCTTGATATTTTTAACGAGGAGTTATTTAGCGAGCTTGTATCGCTGATGATGCAAACGTCAGTTGATTACACCATTTTCTTTCGCGAACTGTCATCGGTGCCCGACGACATAGGACCACTCCAAAAAAGCTTTTACAAGAACCCGACGTATAACAAAGCCCCTGAAGAGATGAATAATCGCTGGTCAGAATGGCTCACTAAATGGAAAGCGATTATTAAGGCCAACACTACCGATACTGATGTGGCTCAAGCTTTTTCTCATGATGAACTTTCAAGAAAGATGAAACTGGTTAACCCGAAATACAGTTTGCGAGAATGGTTCGTTGTACCGGCTTATCAGCAAGCAGCGGCGGGGGACTACTCGCTACTTCGAGAGCTGCAAGAAATCATGACCAAGCCATACGAAGAGCAATCTAAACAAGTTGAGGACAAATACTACAGGTTGAAAGCTCCCGAGTTGTTTGAAGTCGGCGGCGTAGCTTATTACAGTTGCTCATCCTGATTTTACGAAATACCCAGAATCATTAATGCCAGTAATCATTTGAGAAACATCTGCTGAGATATATAAAAAGATTAAAAGAAAAGCCGTATTAAAAACTCAAATTCATCTATTTTTTAGATTAACCCAATGAGCAGAAATTTCGGATTTTAAAATGTTGTGGGGTTTGTATCGTAAAAACACTCAGATTTTAAATTCTGAACCATCTTAGAAAACCAAACTTTTTGTCATAACACAGATTATCGGAATATCTCTCGAAACTGATTTTCCGTTAATTGTCAAACTCATTAAATCTCGGTTTATTATAAATCAAAAAGTTAATAATATAACCACCAAAAGTATTGAGACAATATGTCATCAAGTTTGAGATTTAAGTGCTTTTTTTCCATTAATCTTCAGATATTTTTCCAACCAATTTTAAATAAATCCAATCAATAACTTTATATCTCTTTTAACAAAACATGTCAAAAATATAAAAATTAATAAATTATGTAAGGGTATATATTTATATAAGGAATAATCAGAATTGATCTGGAGTATATCGCACGAACATTAGTGCATGAAGACTAAAAATGAAAAGTGAACGGAGTTAGGTAAGGAGGGAGTGCTTGATCAAAATCTACTACTTAAGTGCCTGATTATACTGGAATGATTACTCTTCTGTGTACAGATAGTGATTTATCATGATAAGAGAGAATACGAAATTTCTTTTTAGGGATTTCTGATGATTGAAGAGGTTGCAATCTATCTATGGTTTTCTTAAGCTGAGCTCTTTCTTTAATATATTTTAAAAGAATTTCAGCATTATCAAGGGTTAAATATTTTGAATTACCATCATTTTCATAATATTCAATCAGTGAGTTTTCCCGGATTCGATCACGTATAACATTCGAATCAAGAAGAGAAAAGCTAATAAAGTCTTTGAGTGGAACTAATTCTTTATATGATTCGATTGGTGAAACAGGTAGAGGTCGTTCTATTAGCATGTCTAATAAAGAATCTTGCCATGAGAACCTCATCAACTTTATATTTCCATCTAATACATTTTTAATGACTTGAAAAAACCTGAGATCATATTTTGAATCATTTAATAGATCTCTTAATGAAACAAACTTCTTAACATCACTTAACGCTATGTTTGATAGATTCATTAATAAAGCATTAACTGCACTTTTCAAAATACGTTTTTTGGCATTTGGTTTGGCTTGAAAACTTTTTAGGATCTCATGGTTTCTTAACTCTAAAACCTGCTTGTTATCTATACCCAAAGTCGCTGACACTTCTTTTAGATCAAGCATATCGTCATAGTCATAGTTGAAGACCTCAAATCCATTGAGATTAGCAACTTTGTCATTTACTAATTCTGCAACTTTTTTGACTCTAGGGTTACAGGACGCCATGAAGTCTATCAAGGATAATTTTGGATGAAATTGCCGAATACCCTCAGAATCACGAAGTTCATCAAATAGAATTTCGGCTAGTGCCATTTCAGAGCTATATCCAATTGCTGCATAATCTAAACAAACCATATGATGATCTCCACCAAAATAGATCACTAACGCTTGATAGAAATCTAAAAAGGTTTCATATCCTTCACGATTCTGACTTAGAAAAAATTCGCTTAATACGACTGACGATTCATTTTTTTGAGGAACGACATCAGAACCTAGTAAATCAGCACCACAATTGCAAACATGTACACTTTTTCTTTGCCATGTAATTGGCTCATGGCATGCATAACATTTGTTAACCAAGCGAACATTATGTTCTGAACATGAAAGCATAAACTCATGATCCCATTGTCTCTTGAAATAAGGTCTATCTGCCACACACAATGGACAAAAGTGACTGGTTTTACGAATTAGTCTAGTCTGCATATCGATGCCAAAAAAATCTTGACGAGCAAATGTTTGGCTGTTGCCTGTAGGGATAGAGACGTGAGACACGCTTATGTTTATGGTTAGTAAATCACAGGCATTTAGATAAGCTTCTTTCTGACGTAATATTGTCTCAAGTTTTATTGGAAGCTTCTTCACCGGGTTCACAATAGATTCTAAAACTTTCAAAAGCTTCATCGGTGTGGAATAACCATTTTTTGCAGAAGCCCTTAATAAAAGGCTTCCTGGTGCCTCATCTTCATAAGGCACAGGAATGGCGATTAATGAGTAGGGTTTACTCACGATCTTTTCACTTTTTTGTTGTTATTATGAAAAACGGTTAACAATTTATCTTCTTCAACAGTAAATGGGTTTAACGTCTTAATCTGAAGATTTGTACATTTATCATAATTATATACATCACGAAAATGATGAAGTTTCACTTCATTCACACCTTCACGTATAGCTAATTTAGCAGCTGATTTGTATAGCTCACTAATATTGCCGGGATAACCATTTGTAGCAAGATTTAATCTAATTAAGTCGGCCATGTTATCGAATGCAGGGAATGATTTTAGTGACATTATTTGCTTAAATTTTTCAGCTAAACCTGCTGAGAAAGAGTTGAAGGGGCAGTTCGAATCCAATGTTGAAAATTCAAGTTTTTCAAGTTCTATAACTCTAAATCTTCGTTTAACTTCCTCATTTGATTCAATAAGAGATTTTAAAGCAGGGGTTCCCATTATCATGACTGGTGTCAGAGTTGCATTGGTCAATGATTTCAACCAATTCATCACGACAACGGCATTTCCTATAGTTGATATTTCATGAAATTCATCAAGCATAATCAAATTCGTTTCAGCCGACTTTAACTGTTGACTTAGTTTTGCTGTGAGTTCGATGAGCGTAGGTCTTAACTTGATACCAGGGTCATTTAGCTGAGAAAGCATTGCATTAGCTAAACCGTTAAGGGACCGGCCAGTATTACTTGCATATAAGGTAGGGATCTTAGTGATTTTGAAATTATCTCTACTCACTTCTTGAATAGGAAACCTTTTGAGTATTCTACTGCTCAATCTTGTTTTTCCCGCACCAGTTTCGCCTATTAAACAAATATTATTAGTCGCTGATCGTGTAATTCCTTTTATCCTATTTTCCTCAGTGATTAAAATTGTTTCTTCGAGGAAATTAAAAACTTGCTCACTACCATTATGTTTAATACCGATATTGTGAATCTCTTCAGTTTTAGCTAGCCGTTCAATTAAATTACGATCCATGATATTAATCCTCCTCAACTTCAAAGGTAGGTGCACTTATCTTTTGTCGTAAATTAATGGGTGATGCTTTATTTTGTTTCTTTTCCACAATTTTCTCCTTAGGTTCAATATAATCAATATCTTCTGAATCAATATCTTCCGAATCAACTTCAGATAATCGTGCAATTTTTTTACGATCACTTTTTGAATTCGACTGATGTAAACTTCTAATAAACTCCATTCTTTCTATTGTCAGTGCTCGTTGGGTTTTTAAGTCAACCTTGAATTCTGCAGATCTTTTCTCTTGAAATAAATTGTGCTCATAGAGTGACAAACCGTTGTGATAAATCGGCGTAGTACTCTCAGCTACGATAAAATTATCTTCTTCAAACGGGTCTTTTATTAGCAATTTACCCAGATTGAGAACATCGACATATACGTCAACTTTTCTGTCTTTTTTTGAAATTCCCATTCCTTCAAATTTATGTTCAATGGTTCTCAGTGCATGAGAAAACCATTTCGAATTGAATGCTGTAATTCGCCCTTTATTAATAGTTCTAGTTATTACTGTTTTTGCAACGCGATCTATCATTTCCGATGGCAAAGTATGTATTACATGTCTGTTTAGCTCTCTCTGCATTATCTGGGTTTAGCCCCTGATGAAAACTGTTGTGATACATGCCGATAAACTTATCGAGAGCTTCTCGAAGCTCTTTCAGGGTCATTTGAGCTTCTCCAACAGAATCATAGCCACCCCTATGATCTGGATTAGAAAAGGTTGTGCCAGGTAATTTATGAATGAATTGAGAGTTGAGTGTTTTAAAAAAACGCTCAATAAAAGGTTTACTATTAGGAGTTCGTGGTGGAGCATATTCGATCTCTATGCCGCTGTAATTACACAGGTTCTTAATTGAACTTGAGATGTAATCACCACCATTATCAACGATTAATCGCTCAATTTTTCCTCCTGGAAGACCATTATCAGTATTAAATGCCCCTTTTAATGCAATTTGTAAGGTATGCGAAGAAAATGGGATAACACTAATTTCATAAGATAAGATGCTTCGGGAAAAACGATCTATTAAGACTGTCAGGTAAGCACGACCAAGAATTTTCTTTAGTTCGTTTACGATGATAACGTCAATATGATTCCCATCAGCTTCGACAGCCTGAAATATACGTATTAAGTCAATTTGTTTTCCTGCAGCCTTAAGAACCTTACCGGCTTTCTCTTTGCCGTAAATCTGTTTCAGTTTTTTATAAGGATCAATTTCACTTATACGTCTCTGAAGTGTTCTTACAGAGGGTATTTGAATCGTTGAAGGTAACCCCGAAGTGAGAGTGAAATCTTCTAGCTTTGCATGTAATTCATAAGCAATTTCATAAGCATTGAATCGAATTTTATTGTTCAGGTAATAATGATCAACCTCATCGGAAATAAACTGCTCAATCTCACCTCCAAACTTTGAGCTCCTTTTCTGGTTTTTCCATCTAGGTAACAAAGAATGGTGGTTATAGTTACTATTGATGAATTTTTTAATCCATGAACATACAGTGCTAAAGCCAGGGGCAGTCTCATTTCTAATACTGGCTATTTCATTTATAAGCTTGCTTGGTCCAGATATATCTTTTGAACTGTAGTTACTAAAGACATCTGTAACGCCTTTGACGAAAGCCATGCGTCTTTCCAGCTCACCTTTTTCTTTAACTGAAAGAACGTTTGCATAACGTGCACTTTCATCTTTTGATGCTGAAATGACTTTGATTTTCTTATGTTTAGCCCAAGATTTAAACTCACTGATCGATTTAATCACTGCGTCTCCGCCACGTGTTTTCATAAAGCGAATAGTTCTTCTGTCGATATGACCAATCTCATATTCAACACCGCCCCAAGCTAACCGATCGCCCGTATTTAAATTTTCAGTAATCATTACGCAACCTCCAGAATAGTGTCAGCCGTGATAATTGAATGTTTGTCGAAGGTCAGATACCCCACATGAAGCAGATGCTCAAGCAATTGAGGGGGAAGGTTATTTTTTACCAACAACTTGTGAAGCTTTTTGAAATCACCTGAAACACCTTGAGGCAATAAGTGTTTGGCATATTCCATTTGGCTATGCGTAACACTTAGCTTTAAACCGGCATATATAATTTCCCGATTACGATGGTCAGTCATTTTGAGAAAATCTCTTTCGGTCAATGTGTCATGACGAAAACCGTTACAAGAAAAGTAATTTTCAACATCCGCTAAAAGTGATTTCACAGAATCGTTTTCCAACACACTGTGTGGTTTGATCTGTCGGAAGGAGATATGTCCATCTGTGTGAATCAACATGGCATCAGGGGTATACCTTCTGGAACCTGTGTTAATCTCAAATGGTTGAAGTTTGTATTCAGCAATAGAGCTATCAAATTCCATCCATAAAGCATGTGCCGCTTCCAGCTCACCTTCACATGGCATAAGTGTTTTTCCATTCTTAACGCTCGGGAAGAAAATAATTTTTCTGCCATGCCGTCCTTTGTTAAAAACCCTGCTTCCTTGTAAAACTCCTAGCCGAGGTTTCACCTCCATAGCTAACGTAATTTGGTTTTGAATTGTGTACATAATTCACACTCCTTTAACAACAGCAAGACAGATGCTGTAGTGGAGGCGCATTTTGTATTTTTCTGGGAAAGTGTCAATGGAAAATAGCAGCAAGGTGAATGCTGCAATGCTATAATGGGTCTAAAAATAGATTATTTAATCATCATTTGTTAAGGATAAGATACTGATGCAATTAGAGATATTGCTCACAGATGTGTTGGATATATCAACAGGTTATCCATTTCGTAAGAAAATTGAACCAGTTCACAAAGGTGTTCCCGTCATTCAGCTAAAAGATGTAGATATGCGCGAAGGATTGAATGCTAAAGATTTGATAGTCACAGAATTGCCCTACAGAGCACCCAGCGAATGGGTTAAGAATGAAGACATTTTATTTATAGCAAAAGGCAGTCAGCATTTCGCTGTATTGGTTAAGGGACTTGAAGAACAAGCCGTCTGCACCCCACATTTTTTTCATTTAAGGGTTAAATCAAACCAAATTTTACCTGCTTATATCGTATGGCTGATTAACCAAACGCCAATGCAGCAATACTTAATTCAAGTTTCTGAAGGCAATTATTCAAAGTTGATTAAAAAAAGTTCACTAGAGAATATAAGTCTTAAGTTACCAGACCTAGCTATTCAGGAAGAAATTGTTGGCTTACACGAGCTTTACCAAGCACAAGCTAAAACACTTAAAGATATACATATCAAGCATATTATTAGAGAAACAGATCTAGCCAACCACTCTATGGGTGAAAAATGACTGTTATAACATCCCACCATATCGAACAATCTGCCCAAGCCTTAAAACAGGTCGCGCTTAAACATCTTGATCTAGATGACGCTGTTCTAATGTCGTTAGGTATCTTTACACCGTTAGTAATTCATAAAGCGACACTTTTTAAAAAGGAATACATTAAAGAGCTATATGACAATGGAGCAATATTTCAACAGTGGACGCTATTGCAGCCGATATATGATGATTACGCTGAAGAATTGCCTGAACTAAAAGTAATTTATCCCCGATTAGATGAATTATCTAAATCCTTTGGCTCAGAAGAGTTGGATTTGTCAGATATTTTTTATGCTGTTTATGATCTTTTCGTTTGTATGGAGAAGAGGGGACTCTCAAAGCTGCAGATTCTTGATGTCATTTTTGAATCCTTCTACCAGAAAGATACAGATAACTTTTTTGAGTATTCAGCAAATGAATTTATGTT
The DNA here is from genome assembly GCF_048266885.1 of Methylophaga sp. Classification (GTDB taxonomy): domain Bacteria; phylum Pseudomonadota; class Gammaproteobacteria; order Nitrosococcales; family Methylophagaceae; genus Methylophaga. Next base: position 6,288 of record NZ_JBLWYR010000005.1, on the reverse strand, counting down.
TCATATCACTGGTATCGAATTAAATGAAAGTATCGTCAAAGCACCTTTTGATAACGCTGGGCAAATATTTTATGGATTGATTAAAAACATGGATAAGCTTCAACCAGCCAATCTTTCTTCTGTTGTTGAATCACATCATGTTAAAAACTACCATACTCTTTTACTCATCATGTTCATACTTCAGGAGGGAAGTTCTAAACTCTCGTCTGAGAATACTTCTGTAGTAAGTAAATCTACTTCCAAAGTTGATATTGCTTTACTGTCGTTAAACAGTAAATTAACACCCGAAAAAGATATTTCCACACTAGATATTGAGCACTTTGAATATGGTCTTCCACAAAAAAACCGGCCAGAATTTTTGTACATACAAGGTGCAATATCTTCATTAAAAGCGGAGGGGGCCGCTTACATAATTACGCCAGTATCCGTTCTTTATCGCACTGGGTCTGATAAAGACATTAGACAAAAGCTTGTTGAAGCTAACCTGATTGATACTCTGATTTTTCTTCCTAAGAAATATCCAACTAAAACATCCAGTCCTATGGCGATTCTTATCGTGAGGAAAAATCGTGTTAATTCAGATACGCTTTTTCTGGATGCTGAGACGTTCATCAAAGAGAACAAACTTATTGACTATGATGCGGTACGAGCAATATTAAAAACACGTGAAACTATCTCACACAAGACCTACTCAGCCAGTTTTGAAGAGATAGTTAATAATGATTTTAATTTAAACTTGAAACATTATATTCAACCCGAAAATAAGGATGTTATCGAGCCTGAGGATAATCGTGATATTGCCGAACTAATTGCTGAATTTATTGAGAGAGAACGACTCATTGAAGAAAAATATCAATCTATATTAAACGCACTCAAGGGATAGTGACCTTATCTTAAATTAAATATTCATTTATGGACTCGTCATACATATGGGAGTGAATATGCATAACCGTAAATCAATGAGCAGGCAAAAATTATATGACCTGGTGTGGTTCACTCCCATATCGACACTCGCCAAGCAATTTGGGTTAAGTGACAAAGGTCTGGCTAAGAAATGCATTAAGCATAAAATTCCGACTCCGCCCCTGGGTCACTGGGCAAAAGTGAATAATGGCAAAAAAACTCAAAAAGTGCTTTTGCCAAAATTAAAAGATACTGAAAAACAACTTGATACTGTGGTTTTCAATATGTCGAGTTGGACAGATCCTCTTGTCGAACAAGTTAAAGTGAAATTCAACATAAAGGGCAATGAGGGTAAGACTAAGATCACAAGTGATAAGCCATCTAAGTTGCCTGTAATTCGATCTTACCATCCTATTATTGCCAAGCTTCGCAATAATGTTGGTAAAGCCCAAAGCTTTGATAAATATTCCCGGGTAACATTTTCATCCTGTCCAAATATGGGCATTAAAGTATCAAAGCAATCTTTCGACAGAACCTGTCAGTTACTTGAAGTGCTCATCCGTACGTGTAAACCAATGGACATTGACTTAGTCATATTGACTGAGCAGTATGACTCATCACAAAAGGCTGTCTTAAAACATGACGAGATAACAATAGCTTTTGAAATAAGAGAAAAGCTTAAACGTATTGAAAACCAGCCAACTGATAATAAACCTTGGTACGATAAATACACTTATCAACCAACAGGCATGCTTGAATTTGAGCTCATGGAATATGGAAGAGGTCTTCGCACTAAATGGTCTGATGGGAAGATTTCAACTTTGGATAATCAGATCCAAGCCATCGCATTGGGTATTCAACAAGTTTTTGAATTAAAGCAACTTCGAAAAATCAAAGCCATTGCTGATGCAGAACAAAATAGAGTCGAGCGAAATGAACAACTTGAGCAGGAGCGTCTTGAGCTGATTGATAAACAAAGACAGCTTCATCTGGACAAGCTTGCTAAGGACTATAAACGCTCGCAGGAAGTAATGAATCTGGTGCAGGCGATCGAGATGAAACCTATACAGGCAGCAGGTCAAGAAGATTGGTTAGTATGGGCTAAAGAATATGCTACAAAGCTCAATCCAATAACAAATATAGAGTCAATTATTGCAACGTTCAACAAGATTCCGGATCTTGATAGCTATAATCTACAAAACTTAAAGTGGTGATGTTTGAGTTTTAAAGTTTTAAAGTTTTAAAGTTTTAAAGTTTTAAGGTAGAAAATTGTAAAGCAGTGAGATTGCAAATCGTTATAAACGGCTTCATATCTTATGGTTAAACCTTCTTGAGAAAGTTTTAAGAGTTATTAGACCATTTTTCGCTTTTTCTGATAATGAGAATCGGTTTATATCAGTTAGAATTACTTGGATTTTTTCAATAGCCATTTCTTCACGCTCATCAACTCGTCCATCAGATTCCATCACATCAGTTAGAAATTTAATGATCTCTTTGGACATCGCATTATAATTACAATCTTTATTAACTTTTTTGAACTCACCTAAGGTTTGAGCTAACTCTTTTATTGAGAGGCTATCCAGCCTTGATTCGGAAAATGATAAAGCCTCATCAACAAATCCAGGATTGTATCCCCACTCCTTGACGAAGTAATTTCGTATAGCTTTTCTCTCTACTTCATCAATATGACCATCTATTTGAGCTACTTTCAAAGCAAGTGGGGGTATTAGATCAAAAAGAGCGATAGCAAGGACATCTATTGGGGTATTAATGAAATTTGGGATGATAGTGACTTTCGAATTAGTTTGCCCCTTAATGTAACGAGCTAAACCTAACCACGTACCACCCGCCACAGCGCCGGCAGCGATGATCCAGCCAATAGGAGTTACAGCAGTGCCAATACCAATAGCACCGAGTATTCCGCTTGGAACAAAGAATGTAGATGCGACCGTGGAAGTTTTGGCTAATGCCGCCGCTGAAAAAGCTACACCGGCGCTATCCCAAACTTCAAATACGGAGTTTTTGAGCTTAAGACTACTGTAGGCATCTTCACCAATAGCCAGTTTTGCTTTGAACTTTAGTGGCTCATCAATTATAGATTCGGTGTTTGCAAACCATTGTTTATTGGTTTCAGTAACCATTATTATTTAACCAGCCGTTCTTAAAGCATAAAACGAACTGTTTACTTCGGTTATTCGTCTTAGTAAGGCCTTGTCCTGAATATCGTTATATACCCCAACAATCATTCCTAAAGCGATAATAATTGGAGTGACTATTGGTCCCAAAACAACACCTATAAAAGGTATAGAAGAAATCAAAAAGCCTACAATTGCTCCGAAGATCATTCCGAAAGAAGCATTAGGAAATTCTTTAAAGATGGTTGCAATGTAATCAATAATCTTACGACCTATCTTTAAGACTGATTGACCAATTCGAATTGTTGTTCTTGAAAAGGTAAACAGCGCTGACTTTATATCTGCAGATACATCCAATTTGTCTATCAAATGTTTAATATCTTCCTCAGAAAGACTGAAATTCATCATTGCTTCAACAAAATCTTTATTCGCATCCGCAGATTCAATAGTAACTTGTTTGCCAGTTGATGCATCAATTCCAGTAATTCTCATTTTTTATTCCCTTAATGTTGTGAGAACTTTTAAAACAATTTGTTATTAAAATCAAGTTATTTACTATCAGCCATCTTGAAACGCTGTTGCTCATAAAGTCTTGCTTCCGATTGTATCGGGGCCTTCGTGTACAGGCTGTCTTAACACCCTGACATTATTACTCAATTTATGTTGGCGATACCAATATTAGAACCTTGGCAAATAATAAAAATAATTGTCATGTTGATATGTAATAAAGTTGCATCCAATAATACATTCAATAAGATCGGTAGAGTGTTTGTGGTTATTATGTTCAAAAATTAGGGATTAGCTTGTTGTATAAATTTGGATAACTTGTTAATTTAAGAAAGTGTTTCGTTTTCACGAGCATGTTTTGCCAGTCGGATAATCCACTGGTTCCTTAGTTTCTGCTGAGCAGGACGAGGTAACCTTTATCAGTGGAGAACTTCATGGCAAAAAACCGACCTTCCCTTCGAGCTCCTCGCACAAAAGCTTTCAACAAACAAAATGGACGTTGCTATTACTGCGATCTACCTATGTGGATTAATGATGTATCGAGCTTTTGTCAACGTTATGAATTAACTCTCAAACAAGCAAAACTATTTAAATGTACGGGTGAGCACCTTATAGCTTTTAATGATGGAGGTGCCTCTAACCAATCGAATATTGTGGCGGCTTGTTATTACTGTAATTCGAGAAGGCATAAACCTAAAGAGGCGCTTTCACCCGAGAGATACAAACAGAAAGTGCAAAGCCGGATGAGATCGGGGAAATGGCATACCGGATTCATATCTATGGCATGTTAACTTTTTGAAAGCTTTTCCTGAATCCTTAAATAGATTTCTTCTCGATGGACCGTTATCTCTTTGGGGGCTGTAATACCTATTCGAACCTGACGTTTTCTCCCAAAACCCGTTATATCCAGAACCTCAATCGTGACATCTCGCCCGATGTGAAGTACCTGTCCAATCTGTCTTTTTAATATCAACATCCTTGTCTCCAGATTTTTCCGCTGATTTTACATTAAGGTTAAATGGAAACTATCCCATCATAGCCTGAGAGCGTCTTTCAAAATATTCTTCTTGATTACATTATTTCGGTTCTCTATATTTTCTCTTCTCAATGTGTTCTCGTTAATGTGATGGTTTAACCAAAGGTAATTATGCCTCCTGAAAGCGCTAAATTCTGGGATAGAGTTATTATATTAGTCGATATGAATTGCTTCTTTGCTCAGGTAGAGCAACAGGACAATCCATTTTGGCGTAATCGGCCAGTGGCTATTACCAATGGCAAGTTAGGTAGCACGATCATTACTTGTTCTTATGAAGCCCGTGCTTATGGTGTGAAAACCGGCATGCGACTCAAAGAAGCAAGACAGTTATGTCCTGAACTCATTCAAGCACCCAGTCGGCCACATCGTTACGTAGAGAAATCCACTCAGATTATGCAGGCGTTGGAAAAGATCACGCCGGATCTCGAAATCTATTCGGTTGATGAAGCGTTTCTAGATGTGACGAAATGTCAGAGTTTATTAGGCACACCGGAAGCTATTGGTAAGTTGGTTAAAAAGACGGTAAGTGATGCCTCTGGATTAACCTGCAGCGTAGGGGTGAGTGGGGACAGAACTACAGCTAAATTTGCAGCCAAGTTAGTTAAGCCAGATGGATTAACGATTATCGCGCCTTGGGAAGCTGAGGCAAGACTCGCCGATGAACCTGTCACTGAACTTAGTGGCATCGCCAGAGGCATTGGCAGCTTTCTGAACAAGTACGGTGTTTACAAATGCGGTGATATGAAAAAGCTGCCGATTGGCATACTGGCCAAACGCTTTGGCAACCCTGGCAGGCGTATTTGGTTAATGGCACAGGGAAAAGATCCTGAGCCGATAACAACCTTGGTGAAAGCACCCAAAACAATTGGTCATGGCAAAGTTATGCCGCCTGGTACCCGTGATTTACGAACCGTTTTAATTTATCTGCAGCACATGGCTGAAAAAGTGGGTACCCGATTACGCCGGCATAACTTTCAGTCGAATCATTTTTTTATCGGCATTAAAACCGAAGAAGGCTGGTTAGGTACCAAATTCAAAATTGATAACACGACCGATGATGGCCAGGTAATTTATGAGCTTGGTCGGCAGTTTATGCAAAAGCACTGGGCAGATCAGGAAGCCCGGCAGGTGCAAATAATTGCTTTAAGCCCAACAGAGTGCCGGCAGCAGGATTTATTTTTGGATAATACTCATCAGATCAAACGAGAAAAAATTAATCAGGCAATCGATAAGATTAATGAACGCTATGGCGAATTCACTGTGGCGCCCATGCCTGTGATAGGCCGTAGTGAGATGCCAAATGTAATAGCCCCCGCATGGAAGCCCACAGGTCATAGGAAAACAATTTGATGTGTGGAGGAGCTCACTTTCAATATGGCGAGGAGTACATGCGAATGTATTTTCCTAATCCCAAAGCCATGCTGCCAGTACTTAAAAAAGATGGCTCAATCGAGTTGTTGCCTTGGGGAAGGAGACAAAAGCAGCCAGGTTTTTTACCTATCGGCGGCTGGGCAAGAATTGAATCTATTTATGGGGGGGTGTGGGAACGTTATTTTCCTAAGCCCGTAAAAATACCCGTATTGAGTTTTATGGAAAAAGACTTCGAGGGACACAGTCACTGGTATGACCTACAGAAAGGACAATACATTCAAGGTTTGGTAGCGAAAGAGGGCAACGAGCGTCGTGTATATGTGGTGACGCTGGAGC
>NZ_JBLWYR010000004.1:0-136380 GCF_048266885.1 Methylophaga sp. | reverse complement strand
TGACTGAACATCCCAAGCTGCATCTCAAAATGCGAACCGGCTTTAATCTTCCTCAGGCAACCGTAGGGGAATCTGTCACCTTGTGGTTGGGTAACATCAACGAAAATGGTTTACGTCAGGAGTGTCTGAGACACCTCAGCCAAGGAATTTATGCTAGTCCTGACTATCTCCAGCAAGCTGCTGAAATCAATCATCCTCGTCAACTGATTGAACATGAATGGGTTGATACCTTAAAGCAATCAACAGAGGAAATTTCACTTAAAAATCCTCACGAAAAAACATTTAAATTACCCGCCAGACCATCGCGTATGTCAGCAGATCAATTTGTGATGCAGGCGGATGCAATTGCTCGTGGCAAAGGCTTAGGTTTTTACCCAGACTGGCTGGCTGAATTAAAACTAAAAAATACTTCTCAGGTTTTACAGCGTTGCTTACCAGAATGGAATGGACCCGCCTTACCTATCTGGTTGATGTATCCATATGGACACTTATCACGTCGCACCCGCGTATTTATTGATCATCTGAAAGCAGATCTTCCTGTAGCGTGGAGTAACTGAGCAATCGTTTGTAGTCATTTAAATGCTTGAAGCCGTGCCTGCATCAGCATATTATTGATTAAAAATACATGGTGTTAATTAGGCATGACGCAATCTCCATCCGATGACCAGCAGGCTTTAACTTCGCTTACTGGCAACGACTTACTCGCCCATTTACGTGCCGTATCACCCTATTTACCAGGCTTTATCTATCAACTTTGTCTGTCTCCAGATGGCAAATTTCATTACAGCTATACCAGCCCCAGAGTAGAGAAACTTTTTGGGGTGACTCAGCAACAAGTGGCTGAAGATGCTTCATTATTGCTGAAAATGATCCATCCAGATGATTATCAACGTGTAATCAATGAGAGCATCGAATCCGCTGAAACTGCCAGTGCTTGGCACAGTGAGTTTCGAATGATTCTCAAAAATGGTCGTACTATCTGGATAGAGGCCTATGACACCCCTATCTGGCAAGCCGATGGCACAATTGTCTGGACCGGCTATGGCAATGACATCACTCATCGCAAAAACTATGAAACTGCGCTTAATGAGAGCGAGATAAAGTTTCGAGCTTTTGTTGAAAATGCCAATGACATCATCTATTCGTTGTCGCTCGACGGCATACTAACTTATGTATCACCGAACTGGACTGAAATTCTAGGTCATCCAATTACCGATGTGATCGGTAAACATTTTGAAGATTTTGTCCATCCAGATGATGTGTCTGCTTGCCACAATTTTTTACAACAAGTGCAACACAGTGGAGAAAAACACAGCGGTATTGAATACCGGATAAAACACTTCAATGGGCATTGGTGTTGGCATCGAAGTAATGCATCGCCATTATTTGATAAAAAAGGCGATGTAGGCTCCTACACTGGCATTGCCCGGGATATCACTGAACATAAGTTGATGATGCAACGTATGTCACATTTGGCGCACCACGATACTCTGACGGGCTTGCCTAATCGCGCTAGTTTTACCGAACATCTGAATCAAGCCATTGTGTTAAGCCAGCGTGAGCAGCAGGCTTTAGCCGTTTTATTTCTGGATTTGGATAATTTTAAACCGGTAAATGACCAACATGGCCACGCTATCGGCGATTTATTATTACAACAAGTGGCCAACCGAATCCGCCAATGTCTTCGTGGTGCAGATGTGGTCGGACGCATTGGCGGCGATGAATTTGTCGTACTGTTACAAAATGTTCACCATGTGGCGAATGCCCAGCAAACAGCAGAGAAAATCTGTAGTTGTCTGAGCATTGCTTATGAAGTGGATGGCAAAATTCTGCAAATCGGTGTCAGTATTGGCATCGCTTTATACCCCCTGCATGGCAGTAACGCCATGCAATTGGTTCGTTATGCTGACGAAGCGATGTACGAAGCCAAAAAACTACCAGAACGTGTACAGGTTTTTGCCAGTCCTCCGCTGGGAGTTGGCTCTAATAAAACAGAAGAGCCTAAGCCAGATGATCTTTCAGCAAAAACGGCTGACGATCAGGGGTAAAGATTTCGATCCAATAGCCATCAGGATCTTGAATAAAAGCAATACCTTTCATCTTGCCATCATTAGGTCGTTTAATAAACGGCACACCAAAGGTTTCAAATCGCTCACAAGCGGCGTCAATATCCGGCACTGCAAAACCGATATGGCCAAAGCCACGTGGTTCACTATTACCGTTATGATAAGCAACCTCATCTTTGTCCTCATCACCCCAGTTATGAGTTAATTCCAGCATAGCTGGACGGGCAAAGGTTTGTTTGATGCGCTCATCATTGTCTTCCGACCAATCCTGACGTTGCTCCGGCGAAATAGCCGCCATGAAATATAAGGTGAACTGCATTTCTGGAAAATCAAAACGTTTGATTAGCGTCATGCCCATCACTTCAGAATAAAACTTCAAGGTACGCTGGGGATCTTTAATACGGAACATCGTTTGGTTAAACACATAATCATGTGTCGCCGGATCATGTTGTTCGCTCAATCCCTCTGCTTTATCAAAATGTCGACTCATCTCTGTTACTCCTATGAAGATTTTACAACCAACCTTTACGTTTGAAATAAAGATATGGGGCCATGCCTGCTGCCACCATTAAACCAATAGCAAATGGATAGCCAAAGCTCCAATCCAGCTCGGGCATATATTTAAAATTCATTCCATAAATACTGGCAATTAATGTTGGTGGTAGAAATACCACCGCGGCAATCGAGAACGTTTTAATGATCTGCGCCTGCTGAATATTGATAAAACCCTGGGTGGAATCCATCAAGAAATTTATCTTATCGAATAAAAATGTCGTATGCGACATCAATGTCTCCAAATCTCGCAATATCTCATATAAGGTTTCCCGTGATGCACCCGGCTCTCTTAAGTGACGCAACAAGAATGAAATATCCCGTTGGGTATCCATTAAACATAAACGGATTTTTCCATTACTGTCTTCCAAACGCGCTAACTGACTGATCGCATCCTCCAAATCGGCACTTTCATCTTCTAAAACCAGATGACTGACACGTTCTAGCTGGCGATGAATATCTTCCAGATTATCGGCATGATTTTCGACTTTTTGTTCCAACAAGGTAATCAATAAATCAGTGGGTGTTTCACAACTGACTTGCCCACGGCGAGCACGCATCCGTAATAATCGAAAATCACTTAATTCGCCATCACGAATGGCAATCAGTCTATCCGGCTGCAAAATAAACGCCACCGAAACCGTGTGATGTCGCCCTTCTGAGTACCCCAGAAATAATGAATGCACATGCAGACCATCCTGATCGGTAAAGCACCGAGCTGACGCCTCAATTTCTTCTACATCATCGACATCGGGTACTTCATCGCTGAACAAAGTAGCGAGTAATGCGCGTTCATCATCATCGGGCTCTAACGCATCAATCCAGTCGGCTTCTTTTAAATGATGCCCCAATACCTCGCCATCAACTTTGATTTCCTTAATTAAGCCATGAGCAATTTTGTATAGGCGTAGCATGCCGGCTCCTAATTAGTTTGGGTTTGCCTGAGGGAAGGGTTAAAACATTGTAACGCAATGACCAATTCATGCCGTAAAGGCTATGTCATTTCAGTGGCAATTCCATGACAGTTGAGTTTCAAAGCTGCTGAAATACCGCCATCTGGGTGGGTGAACCTAATTGCAGATCTGCCTTCCCAATTCCTGAAAAATGTACTTCATAATTATGACGCGCAGCAACACCTCTCGCCCACTGTTGAAATTTCTGCCGAGTCCATTCAAATTGATGATCCGGATCTCGAAACTCTCCTGAATACAGGCCATATAAGGGGTTATATTCACTGTTTGGTGTCGTCAGGATAATTTGTTCTGGCCGCATTTCTGCAAAAACATTTTGTTCAACTTGTGATAACCGTTTTGACGCAACATGCTCGATGGTTTCAATCATAACCGCCAACGGAAAACCATACAGATCCGGATGTGGCTCAGCATAAGATGCGTTAATTAGCCTTAACCGACAGGGTGTTTGGTTTAGATAGACTGACAGTTTTTCACGCGCTTGTAGTAAAGATAAACTGGATTGTTCAACACCGATAGCGTGTTCAATTTGGGTTTTCTGAAGTAACTGCCAGAGAAAATTACCGGAGCCACAGCCTAAATCTAATACTTGTTTGGCACCACTTTGCTGAACTAATTTGAGGATTTGTTGATGCCGGACTTCATGTAGAGCACTGATTTGGGTGTCTTGATTTGGAAACTTGGCATACATAAGCAACCATCACTTGCCGATACAAAAGCTAGAAAAGATTTGATCCAGCAAGTCTTCCGTAGTGAAGGTTCCAGTGATTTCGCCCAAAGCTGTTTGAGCAATGCGTAACTCTTCAGCAAGTAATTCTCCTGCACCCATTCCGGTTAAGCACTGATAACCCGCTTCAATCGCTTGTTGGGCACGTTGCAACGCATCTAAGTGTCTGCGGCGTGCCATGAACACCCCTTCTTCTTCAGGATGGAAGCCCACCACTTCACATAAGTGCTGCGTCAACAAATCCATGCCATTGCCATTTTTCGCTGACAGGTAAACCACCGGCTTGGAGTTTTCGACCGTTATTTCAGGCGCATGTCCACTCTGATCGATTTTATTACGAATCAAGGTAAATGCTTTATCTGCTGGTAACGCCGCCAGGATTTTTTCATCCTGCTCAGTCATTCCCAACTGATCATCAATCAGCAACAGAATATGATCCGCTTGTGCTAATTCATTTTGAGTGCGTCGAATGCCTTCCAACTCGACAATATCATCTGTTGCATCATGCAAGCCTGCTGTGTCAGAAATTCGTAGCGGTAAACCACCTAAATGGATTTGCTCGCGCAAGACATCACGAGTAGTGCCTGCAACTTCGGTGACAATTGCTGCATCATGGCCTGCCAGACGATTATGCAAACTGGATTTTCCAGCATTGGGTTGGCCAGCCAATACCACGCTGATACCCTCGCGTAATAATCGACCTTGGCGCGCACTATTTTGTATCCCTGCCAAGGTTGCGAGCAGTTGCTGCAATTGTTTATCGACTTGAGCCTCACCTAAAAAATCAATTTCTTCATCAGCAAAATCAATGGCCGCTTCGACAAACATTCTTAGATAGGTTAGTTCTTGCAGAAAGTCATTAACCTTTTTGGAAAACTCGCCTTGTAAGGAGCGCATCGCACTACGCGCGGCTTGCTCGGTGGAGCTTTCAATTAAATCGGCTACGGCTTCAGCTTGAGCCAAATCCATTTTGCCATTAAGAAATGCGCGTTCCGAAAATTCACCGGGACGTGCCATACGGGCACCAAGATCAATCGCTCTCTGACAGAGCCTATCCATCACCAGAGGACTGCCATGACCTTGCAACTCAACAACATGCTCACCAGTAAATGAGGCTGGTGCGGCAAAATACAATGCGATGCCGCTGTCGATGATCTCTTTATCAGCTGCTCGAAAGTGGGTGAATTTTGCTTGGCGGGGTTTATCGAGTTTGCCGCAGATTTGCTCAGCAATCTGTGCACTTTTAGGTCCTGATAAACGCACAACACCGACACCACCGCGGCCGGGCGCGGTGGCAATGGCTACGATAGTATCGGTGTAGATTTCAGTCATAAATAGTGCCGTTTACTTTGTGTAAACACTGGCATTCACAGGTATTGGGCGATGGATGCTATAAAGCACCCATTTTGCGCGTGATATACCATTGTTGAGCAATTGACAGAAGATTATTGACAACCCAATACAGCACCAGCCCCGCTGGGAAGAAGGCAAAAAATACGGTGAAGACGATCGGGAAGATCTTCATCATCATCGCTTGGGCAGGGTCTTGAGGCGTCGGGTTCAGTTTTTGTTGGAACCACATCGATAAACCAAACAATACCGGCAGAATGAAATACGGATCCATTGCGGTAAGGTCGTGAATCCATAAAATGAAGTCTGCCTGACGCAGTTCAATACTTTCCACCAACACCCAATAAAAGGCTAAAAATACGGGCATTTGCACCAGGATAGGCAAACAGCCACCCAGCGGATTAATTTTTTCAGTGCGATACAAGTCCATCATCGCCTGATTAAATTTTTGCTTATCATCACCATAACGTTCTTTCAGCGTCGCGAGTTTTGGTGTCAATTTACGCATGGATGCCATTGAGCGATAACTGGCTGCAGACAACTTATAAAAGGCCAGCTTGATCAGAATCGTCAGTAACACAATTGACCAACCCCAGTTACCGGTCAATTTGTGCAGCCATTCCATAACGATGAACAACGGCTTGGAAATAATCGTCAAAATACCGTAATCGACTGTCAGATCCAGATTGTCGGCGATCGGTTCCAAACGCTTATGTTCTTTGGGGCCAAGATAAATTTTATATGAGGTTTGAGCTTGCTCACCCGCTTCAGCAACTACCACAGGAAACCGGATACCCGCGGTATAGTTGGTGTTGTTAATGGATTTTCCGTAAAGGCTGATTTCCTGTAATGGCTCAGCCGGAATAAAAGCCGCTACGAAGTAATGCTGAATCATCGCCGCCCAACCACCATTCACGTCACGACGAAAATCATTTTTCTCTAATTCACCAAAATCCACTTTTTCATATTCATTACCCGCGCTGGAAAAAACGGCACCGGTATAGGTGTAAATCATGAAACTATCGTCTTCGGGTTGGTTACGATTAAATTGCGCGTAAGGATAGGCAGAAAATCGTTCGCCGGACTGATTTTCAATTTGATAAGTGACGTTGACCAAGTAACTGTCACGAGTAAATGTATAGGTTTTAATAATCGTCAAACCATTATCTGATTCCCAACGCATAGGTACGCTCAGGCTATCAGCGTTATCACCCATGACATATTCAGATTGTTCAGCGGTATAGGTTTCGTAATGGGTTGGCGCATCACCTTCAGCCCTCAAACCCGACTGGGTCACAAAGAAGTGGTTGCGGCTGTCATTCAAAAATTCTACTGGCTTATCAGGCATCTTCACATCTACCGGATATTTCAGTAAAGCCAGTTGGCGGATATCTGCACCACGTAAGTCGATAGTGGCATCAATAACATCCGTTTTAACACGGAGCAGATTCGCTGAACTGGTAGCGACTTGTTCACTTTCCGGCAAAGCAGGTACTCCATCTGCCGTCACTGTCGGTAATTCCGGCAAGTCATTCTGGGCCTGGTCATTCTCAACAGTAGGCTGGTTAGCATTGTTTTGAGTTGCAACCTGTTGAGGACGCACATAGTCATTTTGCCAAGCCTCCCACAACAACAGAGAAACAATTAACAGGCCAAAAATAAACAGAGTTCTGAGGTTATCCATTGTGTTTTTTTGTCTTTAGTTCAGGAACAGGATCCACGCCGCCGGCGTGCCAAGGATGACAGCATGAGATTCGGCGTAAACCGAGCCACACACCACGAAGCGAGCCATGTGTTTGAATGGCTTCAATCATATATTGGGAACAAGTAGGTTGGAAACGACAATGCATGCCCATGAACGGGCTTAATAGAAAGCGATACGCACGAACAAAAGCGATTAGGATTTTTGCCATTGTGCCACCACGGTTAACCAATGTCGCTCCAATGCTGACCATAATTGAGATGAATCCCGCTGATTAATATCAGGACGAGATAACACCACAATATCGAAATTAGCTAAAGCAGATTGATGTTGCCGGAATGATTCCCGGATGATCCGCTTTACCCGGTTACGCTGACTGGCCAGTTTGAGATGCTTCTTTGCGATTGCCAGGCCCAATCGGGAATGTCCGACTGAGTTTTCAACGCTAAGGATTGTCAGGCCACCGCCACCAGTGCGCTTTCCCTGACGAAAAACCCGGGTAAAGTCTCCCGGGTTGTTCATTTTCATGGCCCGGCTAAAAGTGGCCAAGTCATGCTCCCCCTGAAAACAGAGAGAATTAAACAGAAAGTTTTGCGCGGCCTTTGGCTCTACGGGCATTAATAACACGACGGCCGCCGACAGTTTTCATGCGTGCGCGGAAACCATGGGTACGTTTGCGCTTCAGATTACTAGGCTGAAAAGTTCTTTTCATTTCACCAACTCCAGGAATAACAATAGTTTTGCAGCCGGTAAGCGTCTCGCGAACGGAAACAGCCGGGGCAAAAGACCTGGGATTATAGAGTTTGCAGGCATAACAAGTCAAACCGCATTCATTCAACGCTCTACATTATTTTACTTGCCAAACGAACTGCATGCAGATAACTTTAGATGCCCTGTCTGACACGCTATACTATCACGTAACGAGCCTGCAGTTAGTTAGTCTGCTTTATCAAACCTTATATTAGTCAAGGAGTTGCTGTGTCTTCACCCCTTTGGGAAAAATGCCTATCCCATCTCGAAGGTGATCTTTCGGCACAACAGCTGAATACATGGTTACGGCCACTGCAAGCCATCGAAACTGAAGATAGTCTCCGCCTGTTAGCGCCAAACCCATATGTAAAAGCCTGGGTACACGAGCAACTAGAACAACAAATTAATGCGCTGATTAAAGGTTTGACCAACGGCAACATTAGCAAAATTGAAATTGAAGTTGGCACCAAAGATTCCATTTCCGCAGAAAAAACTAAACGCCGTGTCAAAACCACCGATAAAGCTCCAGCATCAATATCACTTTCTGAAGCTGAACCCACACCTGCCATTGGCAGCCCAATGAATCCACTGTTTACCTTTGATAACTATGTCGAAGGTAAATCTAATCAGATTGCTCGTGCTGCTTCGTTACACGTGGCAGAAGCTCCAGGTACTTCTGGCTATAATCCGTTATTTTTGTATGGTGGAACTGGGCTTGGCAAAACGCACTTGATGCTGGCCGTCGGTAATAAAATTCGCCAAAATAACCCCAAAGCACGTGTCATTTATCTGTCCTCTGAACGATTTGTTCAGGACATGATTACCGCCCTGCGCAATAACGCGATTGATCAATTTAAAGCGCATTATCGTAGTGCCGATGCGTTATTAATTGATGACATCCAGTTTTTTGCCAAAAAAGAACGTTCCCAGGAAGAGTTCTTTTATACCTTTAACAGTCTGCTGGAAGGTCAACGGCAAATCATTCTGACCTGTGATCGTTTCCCAAAAGAAGTAGAAAACCTGGATGAGCGTCTGCAGTCGCGATTAGGTTGGGGACTGACCATCGCCATTGAACCACCAGAGCTGGAAACCCGCGTCGCGATTTTAATTAAAAAAGCGCAACAAAACCTGATTACCCTACCGGATGATGTGGCCTTTTTTATTGCCAAACGTATTAAATCCAATGTCCGCGATCTGGAAGGTGCCTTACAACGAGTGATGGCTTTTTCACGGTTTACCAACCAACCGTTGTCGATTGAAATGGCGCAGGATGCATTAAAAGATCTGCTAGCTTTGCATCAGAAACTCGTAACACTGGAAAGTATTCAGAAAACTGTTGCAGAATACTTCAAAATTCGAGTATCAGATTTACTGGCAAAAAAACGTACTCGTTCAGTTGCTCGTCCAAGACAAATAGCAATGGCGCTGGCAAAAGAGCTCACCAGTCACAGCTTGCCGGAAATAGGCGATGCTTTTGGTGGACGTGATCACACCACTGTTCTGCATGCTTGTCGTAAAGTAGTAGAACTGAAAGAAACTGATAGTCGCATTGCGGAAGATTACCGTAATTTACTTCGAACTTTATCCAGCTAGCCGAGAGAGACATCATGCAATTTACTGTGAGCCAAGACATTATTGCCCGTCCCTTACAACTGGTGTGCAGCATCGTTGAACGGCGCTCCACCCTACCTATTTTGTCTAATATTTTGTTACGGTGTCGCGGACAGCAGCTCACCATGACCAGTACCGATATGGAATTGGAAATGATTGCAACACTGCCAGTTGCTGTCGAAAAAGAGGGCGAAATTACTGTCTCAGCACGTAAATTACTGGACATCGTTCGCGCTTTACCCGCTAACGCCACCATCAGTTTTCAAGCTGAAGACAACAAATCTCTAGTTCGAGCCGGTAAAAGTCGTTTTTCATTAGCCACCCTACCGGCCACCGATTTTCCTGATAGCGAAGGTGCCAATTACCTTGATCAACTTACTGTTCCCCAAGCTGCGTTAAAAGATTTACTCGACGAAACCAGTTTTGCCATGGCCAGCCAGGATGTGCGTTATTACCTCAATGGTTTATTACTGGAACGTGAAGACAACATTTTGCGTGCCGTAGCAACTGATGGCCATAGGCTGGCGCTTGGCAGTATTGAGACAGCTGAAAAGACCAATGAAAAGCACAGTGTTATTGTGCCGCGCAAAGCCATTTTGGAACTCGGGCGTTTATTAGGTGATGTCGCAGATAACGTAACTTTAGCGATCAGCCCACAGCAGCTCAAAGTTGAACTGCCGGATATGCATTTCACGTCCAAGCTGATTGATGGGCAATTTCCTAACTATGAACGTGTTCTGCCCGTAGGCGGAGATAAGGAAGTGATTGCGGAACGAGATGAGCTTAAACAGGCCTTATCACGCGCTTCAATTCTGGCCAATGACAAACATCGTAGTGTGAAGCTGAACCTCAGTAACAATCTGCTTAAAGCCACTGTTACCAATCAGGAACAGGAATCTGCTGAAGAAGAACTGGCTGTGGAATACAGCGGTCCTGATTTGGAAATCGCCTTTAATAATGCTTACCTGTTGGATCTGCTTAATGCCATTCCGGATAACAAGGTCAAACTGCTATTTACTGATGAAAATAGCAGTGCTTTGATTACCCCGAATGATCCAAAATTTACTCGGCAATATGTAGTTATGCCGATGCGGCTGTAACGATTTAACTCCATACAAAAACGGCGCCTTAAGCGCCGTTTTTGTATTTCCCTAAGCCAGTCTGACTAGATCACTTTATTTGGATTGTTCTGCAACATCACATCCAGACCCTGCTTGTAAATATTGGCCGCGGCATCACGTTTATCCTGCGCCATTAATACTTCTGCCAGCGCTTGATAGGTTTCTCCCCTAGGACCATGCTCAATACTGGCTCGCAAATAAGCTTCTGCTTTAGCCCATAACTTATTGGCCTGTGCCAGTCTTCCCAACGTCAGCAATAACCAGGGATTTTCTTCACGTTGTTTTAACCATTTTTCTGCCGTCGCCAACCGTTTTAACAAGCTGCCATGCAGAATTTTTCCATATTGGTAAATCAGCGCATCACTCCAGTTTTTACGCAAATATTCTTCAATCAATAGCATCGCCTGTTGTTGTTCACCCTGTAATAACAAGCCGTTTACATAGGTTTTCAACACGTGTTCTGATTGTCTTATTTTCGCGGGAGATTGTAGCCAGATCTGTTCCATTCGCTGCCATTCCTGACGTATCAATGCATTTTGCAACTGCCCGACTGTAGCTTCAGCGGATAGGGCATTAGCCGAACTGGCATCTAATACATGACGTTTACGCAAATCAGGTAAAACAGATTGTACTTCCTGCCATTGATCAGTTTCCTGATACAACTGCTGCAACAACTGCAAAACATAGGGATGTTTAGGCGCGACTTCACGCAGATGTTGCAAGGTGGCTAATGCCTGCTCTTTTTGTCCTGCTGAAAGCTGTAATTCTGCCTGCACCACCCCGACAGCGATATCCGCACTTGGCGTGGTTTCATGAGCTAACTTCAAATAAGAATCGCGGCGTTCTGGCGCTTGTTGTTTCTGAGCAGCTCGTGCAGCAGCTAAATAATGCAATAACGGTGTTTCACTGTTGCCAGCATGACGCAAAAGCAACCGTTCAGCTTCTGCCCAACGACCTTCTTCAAGTGTAATCAACCCATTGGTTAAGGCTTTAGTGGCACGTTTATGCCGCTGGTGTTCCTGCCATTGCGCCAAGCGGTTTGGTGTATTTTTTATTATCGCCAAACTGCGTAACATCATATAAACCACTAACAACAGAAGCAACCAAGCCACCGTAAACACAATCAGTGAAGTTTCCAGCGTCCACTGTCCGTACTGCACCAAAACAAAGCCGGGCTCGAAATTAGCTAACCAAACAAAAACGCCACCCAACGCCAGCGCAATTGCAATAATAATCAACCATTTCATGGTTCAAACCCTTTGAGCCAACGTAATGAACCTGAAATATCCGGGGTCTCAATACTGATTGCCTGATTTTGCATATTTTGTAGACTTTCCAACATGGCATCGCGATGGTCACCAACAAAATATTGCTCCAACCAGCTAATGGTTGACTGAAGGCTCTGCTCAAACATTTTCTGGTTGCCCGAAAGCGCTGAAAAACGAGCTGTTTCAAGTTGCAAGCGTAAATTCTGATACAAAAAATAACGTTGTTCAGGCATTAATACGGCTGCTGGAGCATCCTGCTGCTGTCGTATAACAACTAATGAACGTATTTGAGCCCAGATGTTAGTAACCGCTTCACGCCATGCCGAAGGCTGGGTCACTTCTTCAGTTTCATCGTAAAAAGATTGTTTAGGGCCAGTGACTACCCGCAGCTTATCTATTGATCCAATTAAACCCAGCATATCGGCAGCAATTCCAGCCACATCGGTGTCTCCGGCCGCCTCAAGTGCTAACGTCTCTTCAGCAATCAGCTCACGCAACGGCTGCATACGATAGTCACCAATTTCACGGATCTGTTGATCGGCCAACGACAAGGCAAGCGCTGCACCACTGGTATCTTTCGCCAGCAAGGCCCGCTGATTCGCTAGATTCAACAGATACTTAATTTCGGCCAGAGCCCATTCAAGTTCAATCTCATCACTGCTCAAAGGTGACTGGTTTTGCAACTTAGTCAGTACGTCACCTTGTTCCAGCTGTGATTGTTTTAATGACGACAATTGACTGTCTAACTGGCGTTGGCTATTTGCTAGTTGTGATATATCGGTCTCAAGTTCGGTAATTCCATCAAGGCGGCTTTCCACTTCCACCAGCTGCTGCTTCTGCTGCCATACCAGCCAAAGTGCACCTACCCCGGGTAACGTTATCAATATCGCTAAAATAATTAGCAGCACCCATTTTGCAGAAAGTGCCGTTTTTGGTGTAGCTGAAGCATTTTTTTCAGTTTTTTTAGCGGGCTTTTCGACCTGCTCAGATTTGCTGTTAGGCTCCATGATCTGATCCCATTTCTATAAGTCGCTGAATGATTGCACCATCACTGGCATCTAGACTGACATGCACTTGTTTGAATCCTTTTTCAATCGCAAAAGCCTTAATTCGTTCACTGACCACCACTAACGGTTTTTGCAGAATTTCCGGACAGTTCGTTGATAATAAACTTAACAGGTTTGTGACACCATTGGCACTCGTCGCTGTCAGCCAATCAGCTGAACAGGCTTGTTGTTGAAGATCGGCTGATACCGTTGGCAATTGGCGGCGGTAAACTTCCAGATAACTTATCTTAGCACCTCTGGCGCGCAAGGTTTCAGCCATCAGCTCGCGTCCACCGTCACCCCGCACAATTACGACATGCTGCTGGTCCATTTGTTGCCATTCAGGCAATTGCAGCAAACCTTCACTGCCGTTTGACAGTTCAGGTTGTAAATCAACGGTTAATCTATTTTCCCGCATTGTTTGTGCGGTACCTTCACCTGCAGCAGCCAATTTAATATGAGCTGGTAGCGTTTGTGGACTACCCTGCAGAAAATGTTCGACAGCATTTCGACTGACAAATACCAGCCAATTGGTTTGTAGCGGATGCCATTCACTCCATTCTTTAACATCATTGGCAGCGATTTCAATGACTGGAAACACGATAGCATCTCCACCCTGCTGCTCAATGAGCTCAACCAGTCCTGCCGCCTGATGAAATGGTCGTGTTACTAAAATTCTGCGGCCTTTCAATGGTAGGACTGAACGATTAGGCACCATAAACATCGGCCAGAATTTTGTCCGCACCCTGATTTAACAACATCTCTCCCAGAGCCAACCCAAGTTGTTCGGCTTCGCTGGCTTTACCGCGAATCTCCTGCTGCAGCATTTCAGTGCCATCAGGACGTCCAACCAGCCCCCTCAGCCAAATATCATCGCCATTTAACATCGCATAGCCACCGATAGGTACCTGACAGCCACCTTTTAATCTGCGATTTAATGCGCGTTCGGCTCTAACCGTAATGGAGGTCAGATCACAATTAAGCGGGGCAATTAATGCATTCATTGCCTCATCATTAATGCGAGTTTCAATGCCCAAAGCGCCCTGTCCAATCGCAGGCAGACTTTGCTCTGGTGTTAAGGCACTGCGGATACGCTCATCAAAACCCAGCCTCTCTAACCCAGCTTTGGCCAGAATAATCGCATCAAAATTGCCTGCATCCAGTTTGGCCAACCGAGTGTTTACATTGCCACGTAGCGGTACGATTTTCAGATCTGGGCGATAGTGACGCAGCTGACATTCCCGGCGCAGACTGGAAGTGCCTACAACAGCACCCTGTGGCAAATCATCAACGTTTTCAAAGTGATTGGAAACAAACGCATCATGTGGATCATGGCGTTCACAAATAACCGGTAAATGCAGACCTTCGGGAAACTCCACCGGCACATCTTTCATCGAATGCACCGCAATATCCGCTTCACCGGCCAACATGCTTTGTTCCAGCTCTTTGACAAACAAGCCCTTGCCACCGACTTTGGCCAGCGGGGTATCGAGAATAATATCTCCCTGCGTTTTAATACGGACCAGTTCAATATTTAAATGAGGATCAAGCGCCAACAGACTGTCGCGAACAAATTCAGCCTGCCAGATGGCAAGTGGGCTGCGACGGGTGGCAATACGAACGGTACGTTGACTCATGAAACAAACACCAGTTAATAATTAAGAGTGTCGCTGATTCTAACATTTTCCCCTGCGGATCCACGAACAGCCGCGTTATAATGCGGTCTTTTTCTGCCAGCAATCACAGGCCCGTGCCATGACCGCATCCGATAAAAAGCTTTCTTCAGCTCGTCTCACGCAACCCACCAATAAGTTTGTTGAGGAGTTCACTGCCTCAGTCACCTTTGATAAACGCATGTACCGGCAGGATATTCAGGGTTCTATCGCTCATGCCACCATGCTGTGCAAAGTCGATGTGCTGACAGCAACTGAACGCGATCAAATCATTGATGGTTTACAGCAGATTGAAAGCGAAATCGATAACGATCAATTTGAATGGTCGATTGCACAGGAAGATGTGCATATGAATATCGAGTCCAGACTGATCAAACTGATTGGCGAAGTCGGCAAAAAACTGCATACCGGCCGCTCACGTAATGATCAGGTGGCAACCGATGTACGTTTGTATCTGCGTGACATGATTGTGCCTATTCGCAGTGAATTACAGCGACTGCGTTCTACATTGCTGGATGTGGCGGAACGTGAATTCGATACCATCATGCCTGGCTTTACCCATCTGCAAACTGCTCAACCAGTCACCTTTGGCCACCATATGCTGGCCTGGTTTGAAATGCTGACCCGTGATTTGGAACGCCTGGATGACTGCACTAAACGGGTCAACAGTCTGCCATTAGGCGCTGCCGCACTGGCCGGAACAACCTTTCCAATAGATCGTGAATACACGGCTGAACTGCTTGGCTTTGAACGTATCTGTCGCAACTCGCTGGATGCGGTCAGTGATCGTGATTTTGCCATTGAATTTAACAGTTTCGCCTCGCTACTGATGATGCACCTATCACGATTCTCAGAAGAACTGATTATCTGGTCCTCAGCCCAGTTTGATTTTGTCGATCTGGGAGATGCCTTTTGTACCGGCTCATCAATCATGCCGCAAAAGAAAAACCCAGATGTACCCGAATTAGTCCGCGGTAAAACCAGCAGGGTCTATGGCAACCTGTTTAATCTGCTGACTTTGATGAAAAACCAGCCGTTGGCATACAACAAAGATAACCAGGAAGATAAAGAACCGCTGTTTGACACTATCGACACCTTGCTTGGCTCGTTACGTGTCTACGCCGATATGCTGTCGGTGATTACCGTCAAAAAAGACAATATGCGTCTGGCGGCTCTGAAAGGTTATGCGACCGCTACCGATCTGGCAGATTATCTGGTGCGAAAAGGCGTTGCTTTCCGTGATGCGCATGAAGTGGTTGGCTTGTCAGTCGCCTTTGCCATCAAACAGCAAAAAGATTTGTCGGCGTTAACACTGCAGGAACTGCAGCAATTTAGTGATCAAATCGGCGATGATGTATTTTCTGTATTAACACTTGAAGGCTCAGTGGCAGCTCGCAATCATCTGGGTGGCACAGCGCCACAACAGGTTAAAAAAGCCATTCAAATCGCCCGTAGCGAACTGTAACTATTTCAGGGAATCAGTTGCTTTCAAATAACAGTTATAACTTACTGATGATCGCTGTTTTGCTTTTTTACTCACCGGTACTCCAGCCCAAATGGCCACATTAAAATCATTATTATTTTCGCTGATTGAATTAGCGAAACGCTGGCCTTGGCTGATTGCGGCGATTGGTTTTATTTCTGGTGTGGCCAGTTATTTTCTGGTGGAACGCAAAGAATCGCTGGCGCAGGTTATCGCTATTCTGATGTTGGTCAGCTGGGTTTTTCTGGTACTGGAAAACTGGCTAAGAGAAAGCTTCAAAAACCGCTTTGGCTTTAATATCCCACCCGCGCTAATGCACTACGTGACACAGCTGGTACATCAGGAAAGTCTATTTTTTGCCTTACCGTTTTTCCTTGCCGTCACTACCTGGAATCACACTCAGGCCGGATTTACCGGATTACTGATTTTATGTGCGTTGATATCGGTAATTGATCCACTGTATTACAAACAGCTCGCGCCACGCCGCTCGCTGTTTGTTATTTTTCATGCCCTGGCTTTATTTGCCGTATTACTGGTCGCACTGCCCATCTTGCTGCAACTAACCACAGGACAGAGTCTGGCGTTCGCATTGATTGCTTCCTTGCTGTTCAGTCTGCCGAGTTTAGTGAAGTTTGTTGCCAATGGCCGCTGGTGGCGTCGACCGTTAATGGCACTAATGTTGGCCGCTTTAGCCGCTGGCTTATGGCAAGTACCAAGCTTAGTGCCTCCTGCAGCTTTGCGATTGACTGAGTTTAATTTGGTACAACAGGTTGATCGTGAACAACGAACCCACAGCATCCACATTGATCGCATTGATGTGCAGTCCCTGAAACGCGATGGCATATATGCTTGGACCGCTATCCGCGCTCCGCGCGGTTTACAGGAAAAAATTCATCACCTGTGGATCCATAACGGTAAACAAGTCGATCGAATCACACTAAATATCGAAGGCGGCAGTGAACAAGGCTATCGGGCCTGGACGCAAAAATTGAATTTCCCCAAAGATCCGATAGGTAAATGGCAGGTTAAAGTGGTCACTGACTCAGGACAGCTGATCGGCATAAAGCGCTTTACCGTTGAAGCCAGTATTGATGAACGAGAAAGTCTGCTTGAGCGTCTTAAACCACCGTTCTTTCAGGAGCCAATCGAAGATCAGCAGAACATTGAAGATGCCGACGACACTCAACAACCAGAGAATACCGAAGGACAAGAAAGCCTGTATGAGCGTCTAGCGCCGCAGTTTATTCAGGAGATGACCGAAAGTCAGGATAACACTGAAGAATCGGAAACTGTTGAAGATCAGGAGAGTACTGAAGCACCGGAAAATGCCCAAGAGCAAGAAATTGATGATCAAATACAACAAATCCCCGAAAAACTAAACAGCAATGAAGGGCTTGAGAACTCTGAAGAACCGAATTAATCCTTTAGCTTAACCCCAAGAAACGAAGCGACCGTTAAAAATAGCATCCAAACCAAGTAGCTCGGAAGCCACACAGACCACCAGCCTTCTTCCAGTGGGGAGGATGAAACCGGATCGATATAAAAATAGGCATAAATATTCAATGCCAAATTAATCAGTAATCCTGTAATTGCGATAAAACTTAGTATCAAACCCAGCCTGATTTTCTTCATAAAAACTCCATTAATCGAATTCGAGATTAATTTAGCCACACAACGATACAAGCTGATAAGCCCGCCAAAGCCAGAATAAGCGCTTTGGTGGCTGCAAATCTTGGCCAATAAGCTAATAAAGCAACCCATATCAGCGCTGCCACCGATAGCAGCCCTAGCCAAACAACGATACCAACTACAACACCCCACATACTGATAGCTGGCCATAACGAAACTATTAACAGCATAGTTGAAGCAATTCGCAACAGACGTGTGTGGCTGGCAGATAATTTAGCGGCGTTTAATTGCGAATAGTGTCTCGGCATCGCCAGGCTCAACCCCGCCATACCGGCATAACATAATGCTGTTGCAAGCAACATCATAAACAACATTTGCATTACGCTGCCTCCGACTTGGTTTTATACAATTTCGAGGCTTTTACAGCGGCTTTATGTTGTTTACTTTTCAGTATTTTGACGGAGCAAACGCCCAACACACCGAATAAAACGACGGTTAATTCCAAGCCCACATTCAGCCAGTCACCCTTAATAAAATAGCTGATTAGATGTTGTCCAGTCGTCAGCCAATTGAGGATCGGCAGTAATAAACATAACGCTGCAAATAAGGATAATTGCTCTATCCAAGCCCGAGAAGCAGGTCGTAAAGCCGCATGTAATAAGCTGCCCAGCCAGATAAAAAAGAATAGTTTGATTTCCCAGCTAGCGCGCTCAGGCACATCCAATGGCAACAGCCGGTTTATCCAAAAATACGCCACACAGGCGACCATTAATCCGCTGATAGCGCTGATATTTAGGACTTCAATGGCACGGTAGACCTTTGGCGTTTGTGCGCCAAATTCGTTCAAGGATTTTTGCCGACGTTTCACCATAAACAAAATCGCGCCAGTGGCCATCATGATGGTGCCCGCCATGCCCAGAATAAAATAAATCCAGCGCACGGTATAACCGCCAAAATTGGCAAAATGTAAGGTCCGCATAATACGTTGTGCGGCAAAGGCATTACTTTTATCAAATGTTTCCGGTGCTTCGATATGAATCATTTCACCTGTTACCGCATCAAAAATAACCTGACCCGAACTCAAAAAGAGTAACCGTCCATTATTTTTCTCCTGCTCAAACAAGCCAAAGACTTTAGCGACCGCACTACTATCACCGGGATGCTCTACATTGATAAAACTACCCGGTTTATCCATTAGTAATTCGCCCTGTTTAAACAACTCGGTCAACGATAAAACATCAGCTTCAATACCGGTCTCTGGGCGATGCTCGGGTTGGTTGAACACCTCGGCAAAGAAACTTCGTGGTTTGTCATAATTGGCCAATACTCCGGCTGGCATATAGATCGATACAAAGATCACTAGCCCGCTGTAAGCAATCATCAATTGAAATGGCAATGATAAAACCGAAGAGGCGTTATGTGCATCGAGCCAACTGCGCTGGCCTTTACCCGATCTAAAGGTAAAAAAATCTTTGAAGATACGTTTATGAATAATGATGCCGCTGACCAAGGCGACAAGCATGATCATGGTAAAAAAGCCCACCAGCCAGATACCGGTCATACCTGCATGAAACTCAAAATGCATATGCACAAAGTGATGACCACCTTGAGTCTCACGCTGTTGCTGATCAGGAATAATTTCACCGCTAACAGGATGTAACCGGCGCTGCTGAATTTCGGCATTGTCATCTTCCCAAGATAATCCAATTGCTGGATCGGCCTCACTTGGCAACCGAATCCGCCAAAAATGGCTTTGGGGGGCGACATTTCGTAGAAAGGTTTCACCTTGTGTTACAGCGGATAGGCGTTGCTCTTGAGTACTAGTTTCGGGATCAAACTCACCGATTAATGCTCGTTCAGGCGTCATCCAATGGGTGATGGCATCATCAAATACACCAATAGTGCCGGTCAGAAAAATGGCGAATAATGCCCAACTGGCAACTAAACTGCCCCAGGTATGCAACCAGGCCATCGATTGACGGAAACGTCCTTGTTCAATACTTACATCCGTCGATTTGCTCATCGTAACCACTCCGTCAACAGCAAACCTAAGCCGCCAATAATTACTGTTGCACCTAACAAACCCAACCAAGCACGTTGAGCATTTTTAACGGCAAATACCCAGATGATCGCCGCGGTATAAACGGCAAAGCTCAGCAGTGCGCTGGTAATAACGGCATCTGCACGTGATAAAGGCAAAATGGCTGCAACAAAAATTATCACTGCAGAGCTAAGTAAATAGCCACCAAAGGTGGCAGCCAAAACTAACGAAAAAATTCGGCTAGGGTAAGACAAGGTCATATTGGAGTGTTCCACACAAACAGTTTTTAGCGAGCAAATATTTATCAAAATAGCCGTTAGTGAGCCCGCAACTTTGCAAAATCATTACTCTATTCAATTAATGTCGAATACCAGCATAAAAAAGGTCATAGATATGGCATTAAAAGGTAGATTGGCTTTTGAGAAATACTATTAATGCGATAGGTTATCGTTTGCATTCGCAATTAACAAGTATCTATTAACTCTCTCGTCGTCTCAATTTTTATAGCGGTGGACCACATAAGCTGGCGAAATAACTTTTGATGAAGCGATCTTCAACAAGGTGAACGGCTCAATGCCTGAATAGATTGCTGTCGACAAGAATTAGTGCGCCAGCTGACAAGAAGAAAACACACCCTCAGGAACATAATATCTGCACGTGCCGCACTGCCGGGGCACCTCCGACATCAAGCAGTTATCCGAGGGGATTCATCATGACAGAACATATTTGTACTCCAGGTTGCACACACGGCATCACAGAAGAAAGTAAAAAAGACGTGGTAGAAGAATTTGATACTGCGCGGCGTTCATTTATCCGTAACGCTTTTGTTGGCGGTGGCGCGGCCTCTCTCGGCGCCATGGGCGTGACCATGTCACCAATGAGTTTTGCCGCAGGCGCTAATACACCCATCAATGCTGACGCACCCGGCCAAATGCACTATTACATTCCCGCCACCCCGGAAACGGTGCTCTGGGGGTATTTCAGCAAGAGTGCTAAGCCTACCGTTGAAATTGAGTCCGGTGATTTTGTCACTATGGAAACCCTCACTCATCATGCCAACGATGATGCAGAGAGAATGGTGAAAGGCGATCCGGGTGCAGAAAGTATTTTTCATTGGGATGCAAAGCGCAAAGGTGTCGATCGACGTGGTATCGGCCCAATGGACGCCAAGATAGGTGCCGGTGGTGGAGCTGGCGTGCATATCTGTACCGGCCCAGTGCGTATCAAAGGCGCTCAACCGGGGGATATTCTTGAAGTTCGAATAGTTGATGTTACCCCCAGACCGAGTGGCAACCTTGATTACAAAGGTAAGACCTTTGGCAGTAATGCCGCTGCCTGGTGGGGTTTCCATTACGGCGATATGCTTACCGAACCCAAAAAACGCGAAGTCGTTACCATCTATGAAGTCGATGCAACGGGTGAGCGTAACTGGGCCAAGGCCGTCTACAACTATCGTTGGACACCACAAACCGATCCATTCGGTGTGGTGCATCCCACTATCGATTATCCGGGTGTGCCAGTGGATCACAGCACCATCACTAAGAAAGAAAATATTCTGCGTGATATTCGTATTCCAATCCGCCCCCACTTTGGCACCATCGGCCTCGCGCCAGCAGAAGCCGATATGGTGAACTCGATTCCGCCCAACTACACTGGCGGCAATATCGATAACTGGCGGATTGGCAAAGGTGCGAAGATTTTCTTCCCAGTCGCAGTTGATGGCGGCATGTTCTCAGTAGGCGATCCACATGCTTCACAGGGTGACTCCGAATTGTGTGGCACTGCTATTGAGTGTTCTTTGACCGGGACTTTCCAGTTTATCCTGCACAAAAAAGCTGATCTGCCGGGCACTTCTTTGGCTGAACTGAATTATCCCTTGTTGGAAACCCAGGATGACTGGGTGTTGCATGGCTTCAGTTATGCCAACTATCTGGCAGAACTTGGCCCCAATGCTCAGGATGATATCTACAGCAAATCGTCGGTTGATAAGGCGTTACGCGATGCTTATCGCAAGATGCGGCACTTCTTGATGACCACTCAGCATTTAGACGAAGACGAAGCGATATCGCTGATGACGGTGGCTGTCGACTTTGGTATTACGCAAGTAGTCGATGGCAACTGGGGCGTGCATGCAATCCTGAAAAAAGCCATGTTCCCAGCACGCAGTTAGGGTTATGGCATAACACTTGCGAAAAGATGTTTCAATATTCAAGGAATAAGACACGACCGTGACTGACCTGAAACGCTTTTCTGCCAGTGCTATACCCGCAGAGCTACGCCAGCCAGCCTGGAATGAAATTCTTTCCAGGCTCGGTCTGGCGAGTGATGCTGCAAGCTCCATTCGTAATGACGACAGTGGCCATATGGCACTGTCGGTCTCGGCACGCGACTCAGTATTTGTACAGCTCACCGCAACGCCACAGATTCTTTCACCTATCGCCAGCAAAGCCACCCAACCGTTACAAGGCACTGTATTGGTGCTCGCTATACTGGATGGCACCGCTCAGGTGCTGGATGCTGAGCAGACGGTCAAATTACGTTCGGGCGACATCATGTTGCTGGATCCGAGCCAATCCTGGCGGCTGGCTTTGCAAACCCGTTTTCGCATCATGCTGATCAAACTGGAGTCATCCAGTTTTCTGCTCAGATTAGTACGAAGCGGTCGACAAGAAGCAAATCGCATCAGCACTCAACAAGGTATCGGGGCAATGTGTTTGAATATGCTGCAATCGTTGACTGAACAGTTACCCCATGTCGATAACAATGAACTACCCGCATTGGAAGTTACGCTAGCCGAGTTATTAGTGGCCTGTCTCTCCCATAAGCAATCTGCTGCCAATGAAGAAGCTACTGATGTGCAATTGGCCCATTTACGTAGAGTGTGCAGAACGGTGGATTCACGGCTAGACGATCCGGATCTGAATATTGAGCAAATTGCTGCGCAGGAAGGTTTATCCGCCAGATACTTACAAAAACTGTTCAAAAACAGTGGCACAACGTTCAGTGAATATTTGAAAAGCCGGCGCATACAGCATTGCTGTATCGATCTGGCTAACCCTGCCCTCGCTCAGTTCAGCATTGCTCAGTTGTGCTATCGCTGGGGGTTTAATGATGCGGCCAACTTCAGCCGCACCTTTTCGCAGTTTATGGGCATGTCACCGAAAAGCTATCGCGCTGCACCGCCACAGGATCTGCATGAACAACTTCGCCGTGGCTGTCCACAAATCAAACCCTCCTCTCGTTCGACTGCATCTGATCCGCAATCCGATGATGACATCCAAAAACGTCGCCGGCCATTTCAAGAGGTCTTGGATGATCATGCTAAATATGCGCTGTCATTGCGACTCGCCCCTAAACGGTTTTCCGACATAGAGAACACCGCGCCCGCTCAAACCGACATTCACTCTCCTCGACAATATTACCTGCCAGTGTCCGATAAAACCGTTCACTGGGGCTATTTCAGCAATGCGATCAAACCGGTATTAACCATTCGTTCCGGTGATATTGTGACTATTGAAACCTTATCCCAGCATGCGTCTGATGACTGCGAACGTATGATTGACGGCGATGCCGGAGCACAAAGCGTTTTTCATTGGACGGGTACCACAAAGAATGTTGACCGGCGGGGGGCCGGGCCAATGGATGCCACGATATTCGGCCGCGGTGCCGGAGAGGGTTTTGGGGTGCATATCTGTACCGGGCCAGTTTATGTCACCGATGCCGAGCCCGGTGATGTGCTGGAAATACGCATTTTAGATATTCAACCGCGCCTCAGTTGCAGTCCGGAATATCAAGGCAAACACTTCGGCAGTAATGCCGCCACCTGGTGGGGCTTTCAATATGATGATCTGCTGACAGAGCCCAAAAAACGTGAAGTGGTAACAGTCTATGAAGTGCATCAGCACACTCACCCACCTCACGCCAAAGCGATTTATAACTTTCGCTGGACTCCGCAAACCGATCCCTACGGCATTGTGCACCCAACCATTGATTACCCCGGCATACCGGTTGATCATTCCAGTATTGACAAACAATTCGGTATTCTCGACAAAGCCGTTGTTCCGGTCAGACCGCATTTTGGTGTGATCGCCGTTGCGCCGCGTGAGACCGGTATGGTTGATTCCATTCCACCCAGCTATTTTGGCGGCAATATGGATAACTGGCGGGCGGGTAAAGGCACCAAATTATTTCTGCCTGTGGCAACACCTGGTGCCTTATTTTCGGTCGGGGATCCGCATGCATCGCAAGGTGATTCAGAATTATGCGGAACTGCCATCGAATGCTCATTAACTGGTGTGTTTCAATTGGTATTACATAAAAAAAGTGATTTAAAAGGCCGTTTTATGGAAGGGCTAAGTCATCCCTTTCTGGAGACGCCAGAAGAATGGGTAATACAAGGCATGAGTTTTTCAGACTACCAGGCAGAACTCGGCCCGAATGCACAGACTCAGGTTTATAAAAACTCCTCTATGGAAGCCGCCATGCGAGATGCTTTCCGTAAGGCGCGTCATTATCTAATGAAAGAACATGAACTCAGTGAAGATGAAGCTATTTCATTGATTTCCGTAGCAGTGGATTTTGGTATTACCCAAGTTGTGGACGGCAATCTGGGCGTGCATGCAATTATCCGCAAAGCCATTTTCCCAGACTATGACCCCGATCAGCTTGCAAAAGCACATATTTAGCTATCAGTTTGCTATTTCAGCAATAAACCTCTCAAAACTCCCTGCAAGACACTTTTAAAAATTATTTTTAGCTGCGATCCGCTGACTGGCGCTGCTTGTGCGTTTTGTGACGCAGTTCACTTTACTCAGGTTAATGTGATTAGTTGGGGCCGGAGCAGAATGAGTTGAGGCTGTACTGGCAA
The DNA here is from genome assembly GCF_048266885.1 of Methylophaga sp. GTDB lineage: Bacteria > Pseudomonadota > Gammaproteobacteria > Nitrosococcales > Methylophagaceae > Methylophaga. Next base: position 111,523 of record NZ_JBLWYR010000004.1, on the reverse strand, counting down.
CCAAGCGTTGCGATCAAAGATTAGCAGGCCTTTACCAATCGCGAAATTTCTCGCGACACATCCCCTGTACACCAAATAAAATCTAAGGAGAAGTCATGGACAAAACCGATCCGAAAACAAACCGAGGTCATGGTGGTGAAACTCATCAGCAGGCCACCGAAAAAACCTCAACACTCACCACTCAACAAGGCGGCCAGATTGCCGACGATCAGAATTCATTAAGAGCTGGCGCTCGTGGTCCAGGCTTAATCGAAGATCATATTCTTCGCGAAAAACTGTTTCATTTTGATCATGAACGTATCCCTGAAAGGGTTGTTCATGCTCGAGGCTTTGGTGCTCACGGTTATTTTGAAACTACCGAATCATTAGAAGATGTCACCTCTGCTGATATTTTCCAGCGTAAAGGCGAAAGAACCCCAGCGTTTGTCCGATTCTCAACTGTTGCAGGCAGTAAAGGCTCAGCCGATCTGGCGCGTGATGTTCGTGGTTTTGCCGTCAAGCTGTATACCAAAGAAGGTAACTGGGACATCGTTGGTAACAATATCCCGGTGTTTTTTATTCAGGATGCGATGAAATTTCCGGATCTAGTTCACGCAGTTAAAGAAGAACCCGATCGCGGGTTTCCACAAGCTCAATCGGCTCACGATAATTTCTGGGATTTTGCGTCATTGATGCCAGAAAGCATGCATATGCTGATGTGGCAAATGTCAGATCGCACGATTCCACGCTCATTTCGGTTTATGGAAGGCTTTGGCGTTCATAGCTTTCGATTAGTTGATAAAGATGGCAAAAGCCAGTTTGTAAAATTCCACTGGAAACCGAAACAAGGCATGCAGTCCGTTTTATGGGACGAAGCTTTGAAAATCAATGGTGCCGATCCGGATTTCCATCGTCGTGATTTATGGAACGCCATCAATCAGGGAGATTACCCTGAGTGGGAATTGGGACTGCAGATTTTCGATGATGAGTTTGCTGAGAAATTTGAATTTGATGTGTTGGATGCCACCAAGCTTATTCCCGAAGAACAGGTGCCGATCCGTATTGTCGGGCGACTGGTACTGGATCGGGTAGTCAGTAACTTTTTTGCTGAAACCGAACAGGTGGCATTCTGTACCCAGAATATCGTCAAAGGCATCGATCATTCTAATGATCCCTTGCTGCAGGGCAGAAACTTTTCCTATCTTGATACACAGTTAAAACGTTTAGGTGGACCAAATTTCACCCAGATCCCAATTAACGCACCGAAATGCCCGATGCATCATTTCCAGCAGGATGGCCATATGGCAATGAGCAATCCTACCGGTCGGGCCAACTACGAACCGAATAGCTGGGGTGAAGAAGAAGGTGGTCCTCGTGAAGATCCGGCCAGAGGCTTTGAAAGTTATCCTGAAGATGTGTCTGGACCAAAAGTCCGGGAACGTTCTGAAACCTTTGCTGATCACTACAGCCAGGCCAGACAGTTTTATATAAGCCAGACTGAAACTGAGCAGCAGCATATTATTAATGCTTTTTCGTTTGAACTCAGTAAAGTTAAAACACCGGCAATTCGTAAGCGAATGATCAGTAATCTACTGAATGTCGATCAGCAGCTCGCAGAAAATGTTGCTGAAAAATTAGGCATTGATCCGTTACCTAAACCGGCTGACGCAGCGATGCCAACACGTGATGATCTGCCCGCATCTGACAAGTTAAGCATTCTCAAAAATGGCCCGAATAGTTTCAAAGGCCGTAAAGTTGGTGTCTTAATGACCGATGGATTTGATGCGGATATTTTCAAATCGGTTGAGAAATCACTTAAAGCTGAAGGAGCAATGTTTGAAGTTGTTGCCCCTCATAGTGGTGAAATCAAAAGCAGTGCTGGCGATATGGTAAAAGTCGATGAAAAAGTCGATGGTGGACCATCTGTTTTATTTGATGCGATCATCCTGTTGCCTGGCAGTGAAGGTGTCAAAATGCTGGCTGAAATGCCACCGGCGTTAACCTTTGTCAGTGATGCCTTTAATCACAAGAAATTTATCGGTTACGCTGAGGATGCCATGCCGCTTTTGAAAAAGGCCGGTATCAGTGAGATGTTGGATAAAGGCTGTGTGCAGTTGACCAATACTAAAACCACGAACGAATTTACCAAAAACTGTCGTGATATTCGTTTTTGGCAACGTGCTGGCTAGTTGGTTTTTATGATGAAATAACAAGTTGAATCAGGTCACCCGTTTGAATGTTCAGACGGGTGATTTTGCGTTAGCTTATAGTTCATCTAAACCGTCTTAGAAGGAGATCATCATGATCGCCAGACGCTATTCCTATACGCTAATAATCGTTGTTTTAATGCTTGTCGCATTAATTATTCTACGCATGCAATTGCCGTCAATAGTGAAAGACTATTTGAATGGCAAATTGGCAGATATGGATGATTATCAAGGACAGATAGCCGATGTGGATATCCATTTATGGCGCGGCGCCTACTCTGTCGACCAACTAGAAATCACCAAAAAAGACCAGCCTTCGGTACCATTTTTTAAAGCCGAGATGATAGATACTTCAGTAAGCTGGGCATCTTTATTGAAAGGTAGAGTGGTCGCAGACGTCGATTTGATAGATGCCGAAATTCATCTAGTCGATGAAGAAACAGAAGACAACACACCCGACACAGAATCGACTTGGCGGCAATCTGTGCAGGAGATTATTCCGTTACAGATTGAACAATTAAATATTGAAAATGGTGAAATTCATTTTCATAACTTCACCTCTGATCCCCAAGTACACCTTGTGTTTTACCAATTAGACGGTGAGATAACCAACTTAAGCAATGCCGATCGCAGTGACGGGCTTGAATACGCTAATTTTGATGTGCAGGGGCAAGTGTTAGATAGCGCTTCGGCTAGACTGAATGGACGCTTGGATCCCTTGGGCGATTTTCATAATTTTGAACTCCAGTTAAAAATCACCGGTATTAATCTCACTAAACTCAATGAAGTCTCTGAGGCTTATGGTAATTTTAATTTCAAATCCGGCAACGGCGATTTTGTGATGGAATTGCAAGCTGAAGATGCTCAGTTAACCGGCTATGCAAAACCTGTTATGGATAATGTTGAAATCTTTGATTTGGAAAAAGATCTGGAAGACGGCGTTTTTAGTGCGGTCTGGCAAGCCATTGTCGGTGCATTTGGTCAGATATTCCGCAATGAACCTAGAGACCGCATTGCCACTCAGATTGAAATTCGTGGCAATCTTGACGATCCTGACGTGAGTGCTTGGCAGGCATTTCTCGCCATCATACAAAATGCGTTTGTTAACGCTTTTGAAAGTGATTTTGGCCGGGAAGCCCAGTCAAAATCAACATCATCACAAAACAATACATCAGACTCTCTACCTGCAGCCGAAAAAGAGACTGAGTCCAAAACTGATGCTGTGAATTGCCAACTTCGGCCTATGTGGGATAAATGTGAGTAATTAACAAAGCTTTGGTATTTTTATTGGAAAAGCAGGTACTTGTCAGTTGTTACGAATAGCGGTGACCAATTCCGACTTACTCATTTTGCTGCGTCCCTTGATGTTTAATTGGCTGGCCCGGTTATACAGTTCCTGTTTAGTACGTGATTCCAGTGAAGAATTAGGGTTTCCAGTACCCTGAGTGGTTTTTGAAGGTGTACGCTCTTCCTCACGCCGTTGTTTATTCACAGTACGAGCCGCTATTTCTTCAGCTTTCTCAGTCTTTTTACCACTTTTCTGCTGTTGTTCTTTTATATGCTCATATTGACGTTCGTCTTTGTCTGTCCATTCGGCAACCATAATGCGTTCCTCCTCTTCATCGTATTAAACCAACATCATCCACCTTACCAAGGTCATCATTACCATGCCTTTATCCTCGGTTAAAATGGCTTAACTTAATAACACAGAAAACAAAAAGGCCCTGCCGGAAAATCGACAGAGCCTTGATGATCTGACTGATTTCTACTTTATTTAGAAATCATATTTCAATGTTAGATTGGCATTACGGGGTGCACCATAAGCCAACTGACTGTAAAAACCGATATTGGTGTAGTACTTTTCATCAAACACGTTATTGATGTTCAGCTGAGCACTCAATGCTGGGGTCATCTGATATTTAGCCATCAAGCGAACCAGAGCATAACTTTCCTGTTTCAACTTCTCGGTCTGACTTAAGGGATTAGTCGCCAAAGTATAGTTCGAGCTTTCCCAGTTCACGCCACCACCCAATGTCAATTGGTTCATACGATAAGTAGTGAACAACGTCGCGGTGCGACGAGGATAATTGGTATTGACTGCTGTGCCATCAGCATCTTCAGCCTGAAACTGTGACCAGCCCACCAGAAGATTCCAGTTATCAGTGATGGCACCGGAAACTTCTACTTCAAAACCTTTACTGGTGGTGCCTTCCGCCGCAACTGAGGCCTGACTGGTAGTGCCTGGTACCAAAAATCCCGTATCGGCCTGTGCCAAGTTATCCTGATCTATACGGAATACTGAGAATGTAGCATTGACCCGGCCTTGTAGATACTCTGCCTTAATCCCAGCTTCGTAATTTTCACCTTCCAATGGATCCAGATAATTACCATTGCGATCCTGAGCGTCTTGAGGATTAAAAATATCCGTATAGCTGACATAAGTCGAGTAGACGTCATTAATCTCATAAATCAAACCAGCATAGGGTGTTACGACCTGATGATGATCAAAGTTATAACGATCACCATTCCATTTCATACCTTCAATTTCCCAGTTAGTAAGCCGACTACCTAAAATTAAAGTCAATGGATCAGCCAGTGATAATCGAGCAACCGCGTATCCTCCAACCTGTTTGGTTTTTTGAGTTGTATAAGTCTTTTTGTCACCCCACTCAGGTTCAGGATATGAACCATCCCATTCATAAAAACTGCCTACCGGTGCAGGATTCAGGCGAGGACGATTTTCGGTGATCAAGTCCTGTTTACTATGTAAAAACCCTACGGTTAATTCATGACTTTGACCTGCAAAATTGAACGGTAATGAACCATAAATATCAATATTGTCCTGTTCTCTTTCAACGTCATACCACGTCGGTCCAGAAGTCGTCATACCCAGTCCGGTAGTTCGATCTGGATAGTTGCTGAGAAATATCAACCGTAAATCAGCATCATTGATATTTTTAGAATAGCCGGCATAAAGCTTTAACCCGGAATCAAATACATGTTCAACATTGGCAAAGTAATTTGTGTGGGTTGAACTCCATTCCGTCCAGTCTGCAGCATTGGTTTTCGAACGCGACCAGTCTGTTCTACCACCATCGCTGAACCAGGCAGGTAAACCACCCCAGGTTGAGCCATTAGGTTTATTTTGTTGCTGGCTAATACCAATGTTCATTAATGTGCTGTCCGTTAAATCGGCAGCTAAGGTGCCATAAAACACGGTTTTTTCATTTTCCAGCACATCAATAAATGAACGTTCATCCAAATAACTACCGACTAATCGACCACGAACAGTGCCGGCTTCATTTAACGGCGTCGAAATATCGACTGTTCCCTGATAACGATCCCAACTGCCGGCGCTGATAGCTGCATGACCAGTAAATTCTTTGCTATCAGCCTTTTTGCGAACCAGATTTATCGCTGCTGAAGGATTACCTGCTCCGGAAATTAGACCACTGGCACCACGCACTACTTCAATACGATCATAGATAACCGTATCCATTTGTGATTCTCCCGCCGACCAGCCGCCTTCCCAAGTCGTTGGTACACCATCTATCTGATAGTTATTAATCGCAAAGCCACGAGCTGAGAAACTGTTTCTTGAACTATCCTGATTGGTTGAGGTAACCCCAGTCACAGTATTGACCACATCCGTCAGCGACTCGAGTTGCATATCATCAATCATCTGCCGAGTAACAACCGAAATAGATTGTGGTGTTTCACGAATTGATAACCCCAATCGCGTAGCGGTATTCATTGAACCTGTGGTGTAGGAATTAGTGCCTTCAGTCGTATTACCAATACCTGTGGCACTGACCTGAACCGGTGCCAAAGTCACACTATCCACTTCTGATGATGAGTCAGAAGAGCTGGCTTGCAGCTGATAGCTATCAGCCGAAGTTTTCACCACCTGCAAATTGGTACCCTGTAGTAATTGCTGCAAAGCCGAATCAATTGAATGTTCACCGGTGAGGCCTGAACTTTGAAGACCACGAGTTAACGCAGCATCAAAATAAATGTTCACACCAGCCTGACTAGCAAAACGATTTAATACACTACCGAGCTCGCCTGCCTGAATGGCATAACTTTGGGTGATTGTTTCAGCGTAAGTGTCCGGTGAATAAGCTATGACCGGCATTAATAACGCACTGCATAATAATAAATTTCTGCTGGAACCTGATATCTGCTGAATGGCACGAACGATAGGCGTTCTTTTGGGTATCGATAGAGTAGTTTGCATAAGTCCTCTTGTGTGAATAACGTAAGTTAAGGGGTTATCCACAAAGACGAGTCAGCACTTGAAAAGGTATAAGTTTTTGAATTATGTCGAATAAACCGTCACCCAATAACGACTGCGGAATGTTATAGCTACAGGAAACAATCGCGTTACAGCCATTAACGCCTGATCGGTATTGGTCACATCAAAGGTTCCACTGATGTGATACTTGGCCAGCTCCGATTCAACACGAATAACACCAGGACGATAGCGGGCCAACTCATTTAAAAAACGATCTAACGGCATATCATTGATAATCAGCTTCTGCTGCACCCAGGCATCCTCACCCTCCATAACGGCCGTAAGAGGTTCAAAATGTGTTTGGGTAAAAATCAACTTGTTACCCGCCGTGCACATGGTCTGCTGTTTATCAGGCAAATTGACTTTTACCTGATGCTCAAACACCGACAGAACCGTGCGATCTTTTTGTTGTTGAATAGAAAACCGTGTACCCAACGGTATTAATAAACCTTGGCCGGTTTGCACAACAAAAGGACGGATATCATTAGTTGAATTGGTGGAAATCATAATCTCACCTTGTTGCAGGTGGAGACGTCTTTCCAGTTCTGAAAAATGAATATTGATAGCTGTGGCACTATTCAGCATAACCATTGAGCCATCAGATAACTGCACTTCGCGTATTTCACCCGTATCGGTGTGATGATCCGCCAGCATCAAACTGGCGGGCGAGTATTGCCAGGCCAGCCAACTTGAGGAAGAAATAACACCTATACCAGCAATGCTTTTCAACAGGTTTCTTCGAGCCTTGGCAGGTTGTTCTTCTTCGTCTGGTTTAAGTGAATTGAATGCCAGGTCGCCAGGGAGCTGCTTTAGTTGTTGCTGCAGTTTTTCCAGCTGCTGCCAAGCCCATTGATTTTCAGGTTGTTTCGATACCCAGTTTTGCAAGGCTTGTTGCGTCTTCTGGCTGTTCGACTCTCCAGTGAGTTCCACATGCCATTGAGCGGCTTCCGTCAGCGCTCTGTGTTGCTGCGGCGTTAACTTCGCTACTGCGCTGTTCATGCATCAAGCTGCTCATATAACGAAAATATCAGGCAATGCTGGGTTGCTTTGGCCATGTATTTTTTTACTGAGCTTTCAGACATCCTCATCTCATCAGCAATTTCCCGATAAGTCATCCCTTTTAGCTGAGACATTAAAAAGGCTTTTTTCACTTTCACACCTAAACCATCCAGCATGGCATCAATTCGATACAGCGTCTCGAGCAAAATCATGCTCTGTTCTGCTGAAATAACTTCCTGCTCTGGTTGCTGCATCATTGCTTGTAAATAGGATTGCTCTATAGTGCGACGCCGGAAGTGATCGATCATCACCCTTTTGGCAACTGTCACCAGATAACTTCGTGGCTCACGAATTGCCTCAACCTTTTCATTAGAGCCTGGAGCGGTCAATAATCTTACAAACGTATCCTGTGCTAGATCAGCCGCCTGATGAGAACAATTTAATCGCTCACGTAACCAGTTTTGTAACCAGCTGAAATTGTTTTGATAGAGTTTTTCCAGACTTTGAGTCGAAGGTGGCAACAATGGCGCATTCATGGTAATTATTCACAACTGTTAATGATAATGATTCGCAGTTGCATTCTATGATAATTAATAATTAAGAGCAATCCATCGACACATTTCATTTCTAACGGATTGAAACTATTCTTAAATCGAAATTGGTTTATCGATCTAGCCACTGTCGCAGCAGATTATTCCGTACTCGTGAGAGTCGATCATATTGAGCTGTCTTGCCGTTTTGATTGAATTCTTGACGCAGCGATTGCTCCATATCAAACAGTATTTCCCGTTGATTCGGCTCTCGCACCCGACTGGTAACCCAACCAACAATAACCAGTCGTTCACCTTCGGTAACTTCATTGACTCGATGTAGAAAAGTCGAGGGATATAACAGTAAATCACCCGCATCAAGTTTCCAGCTACGTTCACCGCTGCTGTCTTCTAATACCAGTTCACCGCCCTTGTATTGGTTTGGATCAGAGAGAAACAAGGTAAATGAAATATCGGTGCGTTGTTTGTTGATCAATGCTTCATCAATATGCGTACCATAACTCATACCAGGCTGATAACGACTTAATAGCATACGAACAAACTGTTGTGGATATGTGCTCTGAACGAATAAATCATTGGCCAGCAAACGTTGTTCCACTAACTTCAAAATGCCAGCAATTTCCACCATATCCGCTTGCTGATTTTGTTTTACTTGAATAGCAGCTCTTCCAGCGGTGCTTTGACCGTCATGGAAAGAAACATCGTTAATGGTTGCCTTGATGGCTTCAAGATCAACCTCTGATAAACATTGTGAAAGATGCAGGATCATATTGAGAATGAGTCTCATTTGTGGCAAAGTAGCTAACTTATCATAACGCCACTCTGAGAGACATACTATGCAAGAAAATCGAAAAAAATGGGTAAGCCTTGGGGTTGCTCTGGCTAGTGGGATTAGTTTGAATGCCAGCGCAGCCGATATGTCACATGATATGCATTTCACCAATGAAAATATCACCGTAGCCGCCGCTGGTGAAGGTGAAGGTGGTGGCGTCACCGAGACCGATTTGAAAACCAATGATGTCGCTTTTTTAACGCGTTTGGGTCTGATTCGTGGTCATTTGCTGGTGGGTTATGAGTTATATAAACAAGGCCAGGTCGATATGGCGATTACTCATATGAAACATCCACGTGATGAACTGTATGCGGGCCTCGTTCCATCAATTGAATATCGTGGTGGAAAGCGCTTTGACGAAGCACTTAGCAACCTAGCCGATAAAGTGGTTGGCAAAGCACCCCAAGATGAAGTTGATGAAGCTTACGAACAACTTGAAGCTGGCATCATAGCCGCTGAAGCCGTAGCAAAACCGGATTTAAAAAATACCCTCCAAAGCATTAAAGACTTGGTCCGTACCGCGGGTGAAGAATATGCACTGGGCGTAGAAAACGGCAAATTGATTAATCTGCATGAATATCAAGATGCATACGGCTTTACTCAAATCGCCAAACGCCGTCTTGAACAACTCCCCAAAGCAACTCGCAAAGAGTCTGCTGATACGGTTAAACAGGTTGAAGGCTATTTAGATGAACTTGCTGATTTATGGCCAAGCATCGCGCCTAAAGGTGATGTAGATGGTGACGCATCCAAATTGTATGGTGCGGCAGCGCGAATTGAGATTGCAGCATTGAGTATCTAAATCGTTACCTTCATTTAAGAACTCCATAAAAAAGCAGGCTTTTACACCAATGGTGGAAAAGTCTGCTTTTTTGCATTCTTAAATCGTAATTTTCTGAGCCAAAGCATTACGCCGGTAATTGAAAGTAATAATGGAATAAGTCCTGCAACCATCCAGACTATTCGTCCTGAAATGCCTAAAAATTGACCAGTATGTAATGGCAATTGCCACGCAGCATAACTGTCTCCAGACAGATTGTTTTGCGGTTCATCGACATGCAATATCGTTCCATCCAAACCGACAAAAACAAAGATATTTCCATACGGTCCGGCAGAATATTTTTCTCTTAAATAAACCGTATAAAAACCTTCCTCGGAATGATTTCTCAGATAATAGTCTTCTGTATCTGGACGCACTTTCAATGCCGCATCAACTGCATCATCAAAACCTTTATCTATCCGTGAAACGGCGTCGCTGGCAAGGTTAAATGGTGGGGTCATAGGAAAGATACTGGTTATAACAGGCCGGATTACTCCATCCATATTCCACCATAAACCTGTCCAGAGAATAAGCAGAAACAAAACCGAAAATATCAGCCCGAATGATCGATGCAAATCAAACATTAATCTGGATGACCCAGCCGTATATTTAATACTAAGAGCTTTCTTCCATTTGTTTTTCTTTGGCCAGGCCAGCCAAATACCTATCAGCGTAACCGTCAGCCATAAAAAAGTGACGATGCCCAATAAATATTTGCCGAAAGATCCCAAACCCAGGCTGTAGTGCAGCCGATAAAGAAAAGGCATCAAATGGCTTCGGGCCAAACTGGTTCGGTCAATATCCCGATCGCCAAGAATCAGGCTGGTATACGGATTGATAAATACTTCATCAATTCCCGCTTGCTCCCCGGCGAGATAAAAAATCACGCTGGATGTATTATCCTTTGCCAGAATAATTCCGTGAACCGTGGCCGTTGGATAGGTCTGTAAAACCTGTTCTGACAATGTTTTCAATGATTGAGCATTATCTCCAACGTCAACCAAATACCAGGTGGGATTAAACCATTGATCCACTGCCCGCCAGAACGCAATAGCCGATCCTGTTAGACCGGCTATCACAATAAACAGCAAAATAAACACGCCAATCCAGCGATGCAAAAGCAGCCAGAAAGATCGCTGCGAAAATAGAGCGGTCATTTGCTGCCTTTTACATTTCAGCTCTCAAGGCAATGCCAAATGTTCTCGGTGCACCGACATCCAGGAAGTCATCACCTTGATTATTGGTAATGTATTCACGATCCAGCAAATTCCTGACGAACGCTGAAACCGTGAGGTTTTTTGATAATGGATATTCACCATTAAGATTCACCAACGTCACACTATCGTTATCTCGTTCAGAAGCAATGCCGCTGTCGTAAGCCAGTGTAATACTATCGGACTGGTAGACAATATCACTGCTAAGTCTTAATCCATTTATAAAGCGATAACTACCACCGATAGATACTTTATATTCGGGCGCAAATGGAAATTGCTGCCCACTCAGATCATTGCCATCCATATTGAAGTCAAGATATCTAGTATGGTTATAAGAAGCTCCTGCAAACAGAGTGAACGCATTATTTACCAAATAGTCCGCTGACAGCTCCAAGCCCTTCATTCTAGATTCTGCTGCATTGGCCACAGTGGCAATGCCAAGTTCATCAGCAATTTCAACCTGTTGATCTTTCCAATCCGTGTGATAAATATTGAGATTGGTATTTAAACGGTTAGCTAACCAGCTCCCCCGCCAAGCGAGCTCATAGGTACTGGTATATTCTGGATCATAGCTACGGTGAGCTGTTGAGGTACTTAAATCCACACCGCCCCCACGATAACCTTTCTGCCAGGTTAAACCGATAAGATGATTTTGATTCAGCCTGTGACTTAAGCCAACTTTCGGCAACAACTCGGTGAATGAGTTATTTTCATCAGCAGACTCAACGGTAGCCAAACCTAATGGATCAACATACTGAAATTTTGTGTTATTTTTTTCATGATCCAAACGCAGGCCGGTTATCCAGGTCCAGTTGTCAATAAACTCCCAGTTAACTTCACCGAAAATGGCTTGGTTGCGAATGACGATATCGCCTTGTGAAACCAGCGCCGGATCTTCAATCCCGCCAAGATTAAGATTGACCCGATCATCAATATCATTACTGTGTTTAGCGTAATAGAGCCCAAAGTAAGTCAACAAACGTTCGCCTTCGTACGTAAAACGAAATTCCTGACTCAACAGATCTTGTTTATGTTTACGAACAGCTTCGCGTTCAAGTGTGACTGTCTGATCAAAGTCCAATAAAGAATCATAATTTGACCATGTACCGCTGGATAAACTGCTAAATGTCCAGTTATCAGATAGGTAATAATCCAATTTAGCTGAAGCGGTATTTTGATCGAGTGCGTCTCTCTCAGCCGTATTTAGAAAATGGTCGTAATATCGTGGTTTACCGTTTTCTACACTGACCGTATTCGCCCCTCTTTTTTGCTCTGTACGATCCAGCGTTAACAGTAAGTCCATTTTTTCTGAGGGCTGAAACAACAATTTTCCGCGAATATTGACCGCACGTTGTGCATCACCATCCCGGTCAAGCGTAACGTTATCTATATAGCCATCCGCGGTTTGATAATCGACAGCCAAACGGCCTGCTAGGAGATTGTCCACAATCGAGTCATTGGCAACGAATGAGACACCTTGTTCACCATAGCTGCCGAAATTAGTCTGAGCAGCAAATTCGGGTTGAAAAGTAGGATCATTGGTTTTTAATACCACCGCCCCTGCTAGTGAGTTTCGTCCCTGAGTGGTGGACTGTGCACCACGGTATACCTCAACCTGTTCCACATCCCACAAACGAAGCGAGTTCATGGTGACCAGTCGATGAGTCTGGGCAGCGCCATCCACAAATACCGTCACGGCACCATTCATCGTGCCCGCTCCCTGAGAGTCAAACCCCGAAACCGGCACCCCCCGAATTCCCCAGTTTTCATTGCCAGATTGGGTATAAAGTCCAGGTGTTCTGGCCATAATATTTTGTAAGTCCTGATCGGCATGCTGCCGAATATCTTCCTGGCCAAACACCGCGACACTGGATAATGTGTCCTGCAACCTGCGATCAAGTTTTTCTCCCGATACGATCACCGCTGGTAACTCAATTTGATTATTCGTCTCGACAAGTGGTGTTTTATAAATCGTAAAACTGCCATCAGCTTTCTGTGAAATGGTCAGCCCACTGCCTGCCAGCAACATATCCAAAACCTGCTGCTGTGAATATTCTCCTGAAATACTCGGGCTGGTAAGTCCGTCGGTCAGAACTGAATCAAAAGACAATGGGATACCAGCACTCACAGCAAAACTGGATAAGCTGCGTCCTAAAGGCCCAGCTGGTATATGGTAGGTTTTAATTTCTGAGGTATTGAGTGATGCCGTTTCAGCAAAGCTATTGCTGCTGATAGCTATACCCGTGGTTAGCGCCATGCCAAGCAAAGCACAACGAATAGATAAATTGAGTCGACTGGTTTTTAAGGTTTTGGGCCTTGTTTGAAGGTAAGTTGATTTTGCAGGGGACATTCAGCTGATCCTTAGATTAAGTCAAAAAAATGTGTTCTCACCATCCTTGCCAGCTGAAAGCAAAAAAAGTATCAGTCTGTTCACATTTTTATTTATTGCTGATTTTAAATGGGCAACAGATTGATCCAGTAACCCTGCATATGCGATGTCAGTTGAATAGGGTAAGTCGAGACCAGCATGCGTAGTGTCAGATCGGTGTCGGAGACGGGAAACGAACCTGAGACTGGCAAATCTGCAATTTTAGGATCACATCTGACAATGCCGCTTCGATAACGGGCCAACTCCCCAACAAATTCAACCAGAGGCATTTTGTCGGCCATTAACATGCCCTGAGTCCAGGCGGTTGCAGCTTGATTTACAGCAAATGATGATTCAACGGCATATTGGTTAAAGTGGATTTGTTGTCCTGCTTTAACAACCTTTTGCTGTGAAATATCGGCATCCTTGGGAGTAACTTTCACAGTACCTTCCAAAACGGCAAGCTGAGTTGAATTTGCTTGCTGATACACCGTAAATTTTGTGCCCAATGCTTCGAGTTGTCCTTGTCTGGTGCCGACCATAAATGGGCGTGAAACGAGTGCATTATCCACCGCCGTCTGCACCAGTATTTCACCAGATCGCAGCCAGATAAAACGTTTTTCATCATCAAATTGCACATCAATGGAAGTAGCGGTATTTAAGGTCAACTGGGTACCATCGGCCAATTGCAATTCTCTTCTTTCGCCACTGGCAGTGTGATAATCAGCCGTCCAACCCAGCGTTTCCAGTGTCCGCCAACTTCCCCAGCCGATTGGTGCAATTGCCAGCAAAATCGCCAGCTTATTAACAATGGCTCGTCGATTAGGATTTTCCGGTCTATCCAGTGCAGGGATGGCTAATGATGGTGGCAGTGAACCCAGTTTATTAATAAGTAATTCGGCCTTGGCCCAGGCACGTGCATGATCTGGATGCAGTTGCTGCCAGCGAAGGCAAGCTGCACGATCAGATTCCGTTACATCGGTGGCGCTTAATCGCATTAACCAGTCTGCGGCTTGGTCGAGTATGTATGGTTCAATAGTGTTGGGTTTTGACATGTTGGTGCGTTATTCCATCGCCAATAGACAATGCCGGAAAGCTTGTTTCATATAGCGTTTCACCGTAATCAACGACACGCCAATTTTTTCTGCAATGGTTTCGTATTTCAGTCCCTCAATCTGCGACAACAAAAATGCACGTTTTACCAAAGGTGGTAACGCATCCAACATTTGGTCCACTTCATTCAGTGCTTCAAGGATAAGGTAACGTTGTTCTTCTGAAGGGATTTCCTGAGGTGGTAGCAAGGCCAAGGCATCAAGATAAGCACGCTCCAGTGCTTGGCGTTGATACCAGTTCACCAGCAGACCTTTGGCTATGGTGGTCAGATAGGCACGTGGTTCGTTAATTTTGGTTTGTTTGCGCGCCGCTAAAATTCGCGTAAAGGTATCTTGGGCTAAATCATCAGCTTGATGAGTACAGCCCAATTTGGATCTCAACCAACCCTGCAGCCAACTGTGATGCTCAATATACATTGACTGAACTTGCTGTTTGGTCTGATGGATCGACATGAAGCGCCTATACCCGTGGCAAACTCACCACAATCGCGAATAAGAATTGTTCGCAAGTATATTGAGCTGTGCAGGTATATGCAAATACCTGAAAGAAACGCCTTGCCAATTTTGCGTTTAAATTAAAGACCAATTCCGTTACGGGATTCAATAACTTTATATGGTTCAAACTTAAGTTTGGCTCTGTTGAACTCGTGTTGGCCTAGAGAATGATACTCAACGCAAAATTGCACACTGTCGCGAGACGCGATACAATAATTCTGTGCAGAAAAACAGGGCTGATAAAGGGATGATCAAAAGCATCAGGCACAAGGGACTGAAACAGTTTTTCGAGAAGGGAAGCATCAAGGGCATTCCCGCTGATCATGTTGACCGCCTCCGAGATCGACTGACCGTATTAGATGCCGCCACCAACCTTGACGATATAGCGGTCAGTAACTGGGGCCTGCACCCGCTGACCGGAAAACTGAAAGGCCAACATGCCATCAAGGTATCCGGCAACTGGCGACTTTTCTTTGAATTCCGAGATGGCAACGTTTACCTCTTGGACTATGACGATTACCACTGATGGGAGAAAATACCATGACGATGTATGACCCCTCACACCCAGGCCGTATTATCCGGCAGCGTTTGATTGAGGATGAAGACGGTCACAAGATTGACAGTGTGGCTGCGGTCGCCGAACGGCTGGGCTGCCACCGCAACACCCTCAACCGGGTCATTAATGGCAGCGCCTCCGTGACACCGGAAATGGCATTGGCTCTAGAACATGCCGGAGCCGGCAGTGCTGAGTTCTGGCTGACCATGCAAGCCAATTATGATCTGTTTCAGCTTCGCCACAGCCGGGGTGCGGCTTGAATTGAACAAATACTGGAATACGTTATTGCTCTGGCAAACGCTTTAGTTTTTCGTTACTTTGATGTTGGGTTTCATTGCATTCAACCACAACCTACGCGCTAATCAGGTTTCTAAACCAGCACAACGCACAACTACCAAAACGTATGCGTCGCAAAGAGTTGGTCAAAGCGGCTATATTATTTGATATTGGCAAGAATAAAAAACCGCCAAGCAAATCTTTTGCCTGACGGTTTGAGGTGAATAAACCTGCTACCAGTTATAAGTTGCTGTTGCTACTGCTGAACGCTCCACACCATAGAAGCAGGCATAAGAACAGGTCGCATATTCTTCATCAAAAAGATTATTGATATTTAACGCCAGCGACCATTCTGGCGTTAGGCTGTAATTCACTACTGCGTCCACCACGGTAAAGCCAGAAACTTCGTACGTGTTTGCGAGATTAAAACTTCTGCCGTAATAACGCACCCCAGCTCCTATACCTAGGCCGGGCACGGTTTCGGTGAACTTATAATCTGTCCATAACGACGCCATATGTCTGGGCACCGCACCATAGCGATTACCTTCAGTACCACTGTTACTTTCGGTAACTGCATTGTCGATATAACCATAAGAAGCAATCAGATTCAGATTATTGGTCAAATTAGCACGGGCTTCCAGTTCAAAACCTGTTGATTCAACTTCGCCCTCCTGAATTGAAAAACCAGGATTATCAATATCAGCAGTGGTCACATTTTTCTGGGTTAGCTTATAAACAGAAGCCGTTACCGACAGTGCTTGACCTTCAGGTTGATATCTCAAGCCGATTTCATATTGCTCGCCTTCAGTTGGCTTGAATGGTGAACCGTTTACATCTTGTCCACTAGACGCTTCGAATGATTCTGAATAGCTAATATAGGGGGCAAAACCATTATCAAACAGATAAACCAAACCAGCACGGCCGGTAAAAGCATCATCGTCATAATCTTCGCTGGAGACGTTTGTTAATTTGTTTTTCGTATCCGATTTAATTTTATCGTAGCGGCCGCCAAGCATGACGACCCATTTGCCAGCAATTTTTAAATGCTCTTGTGCATACACGCCTAATTTGTCGGAAGTTTGCTTTGTATAGCTACTCGGAGCTGCACTCAAAGTCACAGTTGACCCATAATTGGGTGCATAAAGATTTAGAGGTGACACACTACCGCTAAAGAAATCACGCTCAAACTCATTCTCGCTGTAATCAAGTCCAACTAATGAGGTATGCTCAAACTGACCATGCTGCCATTTGGCCTGCAACTGATTATCAATAGACCAGGAGGTATCCTTTGAATTTCTGACATAAGCCCCTCTGGAAAGCAATTGCTGGTCGGCATCGATTAACGATCCAGTTGACACAACACGTTCTATCACTTTGGAATCGAAATACAGCAAATTTTGCCGAAAAGTCAGCAGCTCATTAAATTCATGGCTAAATAAATAACCCAATGAATGATTGCGTGTATCGAATTTGTCAAAAGCGGGCTCACCAACAAACCTGTCACGATCAATGTCACCGTTAATATTGTCCAGTACTGTTCCTTCGGCGGGCAGGCCGTAGTTATACACCGTATCGTTATGCTGATAATTTGCTAGTAAAGTCAGGGAAGTAGCGTCATTAGGTTGCCAGCGAATAGACGCTGCACCAAAATCACGGTCATCTGGAATATCATCCACCATGGTATCGCTACGTCTCACCAGCCCCGTCAATCGATAAGACAAGGTGTCATCGCCAGTTAAAGATCCAGCAAAATCGCCGGCTAATTGCTTGCGATCAAAACTACCCGCTTGCACTTTTAGCTCTCGCAGGGTTTCGATTTGAGGTTGTTTGGTTACCATGTTTACGATGCCGCCAGGAGCTGCATTACCATATAAAACTGAAGCAGGTCCTTTGAGTATTTCAATACGCTCCATTGCATAAGGCTCAGACACACCACTAAAAGTATTACGTGAAAGCTTTGTTCCATTTAGATACATTGGAGCAGATCCGGTGACATTAAAGCCGCGAATAATCATGCCGTCACTGGTCGTGCTATCACTGCCCATGGGCACAATTCCTGGGGTATATTTCAATGCCTGATTTAAAGATTCTGCATTTTGGATGGCGATCTGATCGGCGGTCACAATCGACACCGTTTGTGGAGTTTCTATTAATGGAATATCTGCTTTGGTGGCTGTAATACTCTGTTTTGCAACATACCCATTCACAGGCCCAAGTCCTGACTCTGTTAATGCGGCGGCTGAGACATTCACACGGGGTAATACAACCTCATCACTTACCTTTTTATCTTTCGCTGCCTCAATCCGGTAACTATTCTGATTAAGCACAATGATTTGCAAAGATTTACCAGCCAGTAATTTATTTAGTCCCTGTTCGACCGAGTACTGGCCTGAAAGCGTTTCTGTTTGTTGTCCCCGGACTAAGTCTGGATCGAATGACAAGGTAATCCCGGCCTGACTGGCAAACTGGTTCAGTGATTGTGCCAATGGTCCAGCTGAGATCTTAAATTGCTGCTGTTGTGTAACAGCCGCTTCGGCGGCCATTAATGTGGTTATTGGCAATGCTCCGGTGACGACTACTGTAGCTATGATGGCTGCTTTTATTGACTGATTGAGCATTGTCGGCTTTTTTAAGACTTTCGCCTGTGTGGATTGAGCAGAGTTCATGGTCTTCCTTTTCAGCGTAAATAGTGTAAATGAGATTCATTTACTACTGATGCCGAAGCAACTGAAAAAAGAGGCCAAATTATTTATTACTCGTTACCGTGACCCAATATGGACTGCGATAAACCACGTTTACCGGCAAGGTATGTGTGATATTGCTGAGGGCGATATCGGTATCCGTTAATTGGAAAACGCCTGAGAGACGTAACTGTGCTACAGCCGGGTCACAGCGCAGCCACCCCTTACGATAACGTGATAGTTCGGTAAGCACTTCAGCTAAAGATTGATTATCGACAATCAATTGCTGATGCGTCCACGCTGTCGCTGTTATCGGTTGGCTTATTGTTACAGGCTCAATATCTACTTTGGAAAACTGGCTTTGCTGACCGGCAGTGATACGTTGAACCTTATCGGTTGCGGCGGTATGAATTTCCACGGCATCTTGCTGTACCGCTACCTGAGAATATTCTGAACTTAACCGCACCGTGAACACCGTTCCCAAAGCACGAATTTGCCCATGTTCTGTTTTGACTAAAAATGGTCGGCCCAGCAGCTCATCATTGGCTGTGGTGATTTGAATTTCACCTTCCAACAATTCTATTAATCGCTGAGTTTCATCAAACAACACATTCACTGCGCTGTGGGTATTCAATATCAGCTTGCTGTCATCCGCCAGCGTGATTTCACGTAGTTCTCCGGTCGCTGTCTGATAATCGGCAGCCCAGGATGATATTGGGGAATGTTGATAGACCAGCCAACTCCCGGTTGGAATAACAAGCAATGCGCTGATGGCTTTGATAAGGTTGCGCCGCTTAGCATGTTTTCGACTCAAGACTGAAAGGCCTAGTTTTTCTGGCACCTGGTTAAAGGATTGATTTAATTGTTGAGCGGCTTGCCAGGCACGTTGATGATCGGCACTTTGAGCACACCATTGCTGCAACTGATTTTGTTCGTCCTCGGTTAACGCTTGGTCCTGCATTTTGACCAGCCAGTCAGCTGCTTGAGCAATAATTTTTGCTGGTGGTGTTGTGGTTTGCATGTTGCTCACCACAATAACGTTAAACAGTGAACATAGGCCTGCTGCATATCGCGTTTAACCGTCCGCAGCGATACACCTTCGCGTTCTACGATTTGCTTGTAACTAAGGCCTTCGAGCTGAGATAACAGAAAGATCGTTTTTACGCGTTTAGGTAGACGGTCTAATAAGGCATCAAGTTGGTCTAGTGTTTGACGGATTAATAGACGTTCTTCTTCTGAAATTATGGTGAGTTCTGGCATATTGGCCAAAGCTTCCTGATAAGCACTCTCCAATGACCGCCTACGAAAATAATCAATCACCAGACCGTTGGCTACGGTACGCAGATAGGCCCGTGGCTGTTCTGGAGTAAAATCTGTTTGTTTATGTTGAGCCTGCAATAAACGAACAAAAGTATCCTGCGCCAGATCGGCAGCACGCTGATCACAACCTACTTTTTGATACAACCAACCACGCAACCAGGTGTGGTGGTCTTTATAGATAGTTTCCACAGGAGGTGGTGACATGTGTCGTCGACCGATTGCAGTTAATGAGAATGAGATACATTAACGTTTTAGCTATTGACTGACAAGTGTCGTGAGAAATAACAGTAAGGTTGAGCTGGGGGAAGCTAAACTCAGCTATGTCCGGTAGCGGCCAATTTCGCAGCAATATAATCACTGTGTTCAACATGTAACAGGTTACTAATACGGCGAATAACGTGTTGTTCTATCTGATGAACTTCATGATCAGCATTGGCTAATTGCCAGAGGATATGGATCAATTCAATTTTCTTTTTTTGGCTGTAAAGTCGATTGATTTCAGAGGTAAAGGCAAAATAATCTGTGGCGGATTTATGGGCCTTTTCGGCTTCAGCTAACAGACTTTCAGCTGCAGTTTTATCCAGTGAAAATCGTTTCTGGAAAATCGCTAACAACATATCCCGCTCTTCATCCTTGAAATGATAATCGGAAGCAATTACTTCTACCATCAGTGCAGCCGCGGCGAGCCTGACGGATAAATGTCCGGCATCACCGGTATCCTCATCATTGAGTAATTGTCGTTGTAAAAGTTGTTTGAGTTTTTCGAGCATATGTTTCTCCTGTACTGAAGTGACAGATTAATCACATAGCAGTTCTTAGGGATTATTTGATTGAATGCAAAATAACCGCAGCTTGATAACGGGGCTTACCGTATCCCAACATGCGATTGAATTCTTTATGGGTCACGGGCACATAAAAGCTGTCGGTCAGGGTTTTATCATCATCCCAATCAATATCGGGATCATGAAAATAGACAAAGGTATCTGAGATCGACACCAAAACCACCCAATGGGGAGATTTGTTCTGGTTAAGCCGATAAGAGCTAATCAACACCACTGCCAACGCGCCCTGATTAAGGTAGTCACGTAGTAAATTCACATCCATTTGCCGCATCTGCTGTTCAACTTCCGAGGTTTCCAGCTGACGCATAAAATCCTGATGCACACACTCCATCACCGCTTTTTTATCTTCGCTACGTACCCCGTTTACAAACGGGACTTCGGCGCTATTAGTTATCAAGGTGGTTTTGAAATAACGCCGCCAAGCAGCTAATGCCAATCCCTGTGCACTACAGCCGCCATGACCTGATGTCATAAATATGGTGGTGGCTTCTCGCCAAAGCTGTAATTCCAAACCACGGTCCAAGTGCATTACTGGCTGCAGGGTTTTCATCGCCATCATTAAACTGGCTGGGCCACAGGTAAAATCGGTGCTTTGTGTGTAATGAAAGACTTGTTGATGCAGTTCTTCGGGTTGTGGCTGCAATACTTTCATCATGCGCAGAGCGTTGGCATGATCCTCGTAGTAATCCGTGACAATTTCAAACTGGTGATATCCGAGGCTTTCATAAAGTTTGATGGCGCCAACATTATCAGGACGCACTTCCAATCGAATAAAACTGCGACCAGCAGTCAATGCAGCCTGCTCGGCCTCGCGCATTAAAGCTCGAGCAATTTTCTGGTTGCGGTATTCAGGTAATACCGCCAGCGAATAGATGCGTCCAAGCGAGGTGCCTCGGGCATACAGCAATAACACATATCCCATGATGTTTTGTTGTTGCTCGGCGACCAATAATAAAGCGTTGGCCTTGTTGATCATCCATTTAAAGCTGCGACGGGATAATTGATCGCTGTCAAAACAGATGTTTTCAATGGCCAACAGGGCATCTACATCTGCTAACGTGGCCGCACGAAAAGTTATCGGATCTGCTTGTTGATTAACTGCCATTTGCATTAGCGGTCAAACCCTCCAAGGCCATTTCGATGACCTGGCGCCCACGAAACAATACCAGCTCTTGCCATTGGGTCTCATCAGGACAGAAAAAATCCTGCATGGCATGTTTGATATCCAGCGTTTTCTGATCCGACCAGTCAATCTTTCCAGATTTTTGTAATTGCTGATCGGCAAATAGTACATTCAACATTTGCTGATTGCCGAAGGTACCGAATTCCAAAGTCAGAAAACACACATTATCACCTTGTTGGTGCCAGTAATAATCGTGTAAACCATATTTAACGCCCGATGTTGATGTGCCTAGAGCGGGTTCGGTTACTGTCGCACCAAATAATTCACGTGCTTTTTTCTGACCGGCGGTTTCAGGCGGATGATCACAGATTAATTCACCATAACCATATGGCCCCAGGCCGCTATGGATATCAATGACAATCACATTATCGCGTTTGTCCGGTTTAAGTTGAGCCACCAGCTCTTCAATTGTTTGCCGAGACCAACTGGCTTTTTCACCACCATAATAAAGTGCATCAGCTTTGCTATATTGGCCTTGGCTGAGCTTGTCAAATTGCTCGCGTTGCTCACCAACAAGGTTTACGCTGTCTTGTTGCTTATTGAGATTTTCCCAAATTGCAACGGCCTCGTCGGAGTCCGGTAATGTGGCATTAAAGTCGACAAAATTACGATTGATGTCGATGCCTTCATGGTCATTACGACTGGCACAGGCAAATCCCCAAGGGTTTAATGCATGAACCATCACGACACACACATCCGATGGTAAGCGTCGATGCCGTCCGACAAAGTCAGATTGAATAGCTGAACCCACTCCACCTTCAACACCATGGATACCGGATACCAGAACCAGAATATTTTTTGCCTTGGGACTACCTGCCCAGGCAATATCACAGAACAAACGTTCATTTTTAGGTCCACGAACCGGGTGGACAATATTATTTACCCGTTCGACAATGGAGCTAGTTTCCACTGCTGATATGAACTTGTCTCGTGCACCAGCATAGCGTTGAGAAAACACACTCAGAACGGCTTCTGCATACATGGCAACAACTCTCCTGTACTTAATTTTTCGGCGAAGAATAGGCGACTTTTATGATTTTGACCAGATAATCAGCGTAGTGGCAAAAATATTTATCACAACCATGACACAATCACTTTATGATGCACAAATCGTCTGGCTAACTTGATTCGGAGCACTGTTAACGCCCTATGACTAACCATCTGATAATTCTAGAAAATATTGAAGACTGGGCGCCTTATTTTCCCAGCGCGCAGGTCATTGCGGTGGATGATTATCTGCAAACCCCCTCACCCAGTGCGAGCGAACGTGCGCAAATTATTAACCTCTGCCACGGCTTGGAATACTTAAGCCCCGGTTATTATTGTTCGATGGTGGCAGAAGCGCGCGGACATCGGGTGATGCCGAGCTTACGCACCATCAATGATTTATCTCGCAAGAGCTTGTATGCCTATGACTTGTCCGATTTCGGAACCCATCTTGATAAAGTCATTGCGGCCAGTGATAAGCAATCTGAAACCAGCTTTAATCTCAAAGTTTTTTTTGGTCAGTGTGAATTTAAAGGCCTGCAAAAGCTGGCGAGACAGATATTTGAACAGTATCCCTGCCCGATCATCGAAATCGAATTCACTCATAAAGGCCATTGGTTAATTTCGGCCATTAAAGCTGCACCGCTTAATCAGCTTAGTGATAGCGAACAAGATAACTTTGCCAATGCCTTGGATGCATTCAGCCATAAATTGTGGCGTAAGCCTTCTAAACGGCGTCAATATCGTTATGACATGGCGATTTTGTACAACCCAGATGAAAAAATGCCACCCAGTGATGCCACAGCATTAAAACGTTTTATCGCCAGTGGTAAACGTATCGGTATTGATGTTGAGTTGATCACGCCGCGTGATTACATTCGTATTGCCGAATATGATGCTTTATTTATCCGTGAAACAACTGCGATTCATAACCACACCTATAAATTTGCTCGGCGGGCTGAAAGTGAAGGTCTGGTGGTAATTGATGATCCCACCTCAATCATTCGCTGCACCAACAAGATCTATCTGAAAGAACTGTTGGAAAAACATAATTTGCCGATGCCGGAATCGCACCTGCTGTATCGCAACGATAAAACCGGTCTGGAAAAAATCTGTGCAGAAGCAACGTTCCCCTTAGTGATGAAAATCCCTGATGGCGCTTTTTCCAAAGGGGTTATTAAGGTTAACAATGCTGATGAACTGCGAAGCAATGCTGCTGATTTTTTTCAGCAATCCGCGATCATTTTGTTACAAGAATTTATGTTTACTGACTATGACTGGCGTATCGGGGTATTTAACAATAAACCCATTTATGCCTGTCAGTATTTTATGAGCAAAGGCCATTGGCAGATTTATAATCACAACACCAAAAAAGGCACTGACTCGGGTAAATCAGCTGCCGTACCAATTTCCGAAGTACCGGAAAAAGTACTGAAAATTGCCATAAAATCGGCGAAATTGGTGGGAGATGGGCTTTACGGCATCGATATCAAACAAAGTGGTAGCCGGGTAGTGTTAATTGAAATCAATGATAACCCCAGCATTGATAGTGGCGTTGAAGATGCCTACTTGGGACCTGCACTTTATGACGATATTATGCGAGAGTTTTTACGCCGGCTCGAAGCGCGTAAAGCACATCGTCAATAATTGATTAAAAAAAAGCGGTGGTTGATAACTCAGCCACCGCTTTTTAATCTAGCTACGTTTTTAGAAAGAGTAACTTGCTCCAACATGCAGGTAACGTTTTTCACCGACAAAGTAGCGATAACCTTCTGGATTAGATCCATTTATTTGAAAGTCAGCACGTTCAGCATACTCAGTATTAAACAAATTGTGCACTCGACCATAAAGCGTCAAACTTTCAGTTACTTGATGTGAAGCACGTAAGTTGAAGACATCATGACCATCATATTTAGCTGTATTGGCATCGTTTACGTAATACTCACTCATGTGGATCCATTCAAGTTCCGCACGACTTCTCTCCGTCACATTCCAACCTAAACGAATATTGCTCATTTGTTTTGGAGCAGTGACTAAATAATCACCTTTTTCGATATTGCTGGAAGCTCTGTCAAAGTCATACTCATGCTTGGCGAAAGTGAGATTGGCAGCAACATCAAACATTTGATTGAATGGATAAAACACACCCAACTCCAATCCGGTATGCTTGGTTTTACCGTCAGGAACATTGATTGTGTTACTGTCGGTGAAGAAATAATCTTTTTTCTTCATTTGGTAGGCTGCAATTTCATATTGCAGTCCTTGGCCCACACGTCGCACCCCAATTTCTACACTATCAATTGTTTCAGAGTCGGCTGCTCCGCCTGTGGCACCTGTTTGTTGTATACGGTAGAGATCGGTAGTTTGTGGGGCACGATTACCACGTGCGTAATTTATAAACGCAGCGGTATTATCGGTAAGCTCTTGGACCAGACCCAATTTCGGGCTCAAGTTGCTAAAGCTTTCTTTATCGCTGTCTGGTCGCAAATAGCGGTCACCAAATGTACGAGAATTCGTATTATTTGTGTAATCGTATTTAGTGTATTCATAGCGCACACCTGCAGTGACACGAGTTTTATCCAAGACCTGCCATTCACTGTGTACATAAGGTGCCAACACAGTCGCATCCACTTCATAATCGTAATGAACACCTGGGAGGAAGTTGTTACTCCCAAATGGATTTGGATTAAATTGAACTTCGGATAGCTCACCTTCAGTATATTCAAAGTCAGTACCTAAGATAATTTTATGCCCGCCATCTAAATCTTTTGTATAGGCTGACAATAAACCGACGCTAGAGTGTTTGTTGTTTTCTACTGGTTGTCCAGGTAAAAAATGCATCAAAAACTCCATTTCGGTATGACGCAGGTATGGTGTCAGTTTAAATGTAGAGGTATCTGTTAACTGGCGTTCCCACTCAGTAGATAAGCGAGTCGCTTTAGCATCTCGATAGGCTTCTGGATTTGGGTTGGTACGAGAGCGACCCTCATCTTCATAGGCTTTAAACCCAGTAATATAACCGGCTGTTTCCTGATTAAGATTAGTATGGCTGAATAAGGTTTTGAAGCTGTCGATCTCACCATAATAATCATGACGGAAACTGACTTTTTGCTGGTCATAACCCGCTTCACTGACATAACCACCATCAGTTGTGCCATTAACACTTAAACGATAACCATGCTTCCCGACGGTATCACTGACTGTACCTTTCATTTGATACAAATCGTGTGGCCCAATCGAAAAATCAATTTCACGCTCTAAATCCAAGGAAGGTGCTCGACTTAACACGTTAATGAGACCATGGACTGCGTTTGAGCCGTATAAAGCACTACCTGGACCACGCACTACTTCAATACCGCCTGCCTGCTCGTAATTGACTTCAAACAGACCATTTACATTGGCAAAACCTGCCGCACGCAAGGGAATACCATCCTCTAAAAACAGGAAAGAACCGGCCCCCGCACCACCTGTTAGCACTGGTGAACGGATAGAGGTAAGATGCTCTTGACCATTTCCGCGTTGAATATTCACGCCGCTAATACGGTTGATAACTTCTGTAATATGATCGGGGCGAATCAGATCAATCTCTTCTTCAGAAATCTTCCCGGTATTACCGGCTAATTCTAGGATCGGGGTACCCGAACGTGTACCTGTGACAACTAACTCGTCAAGAGATAAATCCTGATCTTCTTGAGCATAAACGGGGAGGGCAATATTCAAGCTGGCCAAGGCCATTAAGATAGGTAATTTCCGTAAAGTGGGCATGAGTTGTGATTCCTGAGCAATATGTTGTAAAAAGTTGACGCATTCTCTCATGTTGTGTTTTTGCAACACATCAGAAAAATCCTTAAATGACGTTGAAAAACGTCCTATCATCCCCATCTAATGACCGAGATCAATTAATCCGAATGAGCCCATGGAATATAAAGACTATTACAAAATTCTTGGCGTAAGCCGAACTGCGACACCGGAGGAGATTAAAAAAGCCTATCGGACTTTGGCACGTAAATATCATCCTGATGTCAGCAAAGAGGAAAATGCCGAAGAGAAATTCAAAGAAGTCGGCGAGGCTTATGAAGTGCTGCGCGATAAAGACAAACGCGCTCAATATGATCAATTTGGCGGTCAGTTCCGCCACGGTCAATCGTTTTCAGCGCCTCCAGGCTGGGAAGAAAATGTTGGAGGATTTGGTCAAGGCAACTTCAGCAGCTTCTTTGAAAACATGTTTGGTGGCATGGGCGGAATGGGCGGTGGCCGAAGTGATAACTTCTTTGCCAGAGGTGAAGATGTCAACGCCAAAATCACCATTTCCTTAGAGGATGCCTTTAACGGTGCCAGTAAATCCATTCGTCGTCCTGCTGGCGCTACCCAGACTGGAACTGTTAGTGTCAAAATTCCTGCGGGTATTGAACCCGGTAAGAAAATTCGCCTGACGGGTCAAGGCAAAGCAGGCATGAATGGTAAACCTGGTGATTTATATCTGGAAATTCAGATTGCACCCCATTCACTTTATCGGCTTGATGGTAAAGACGTTTATCTAGATTTACCTATTGCTCCTTGGGAAGCCGCTTTAGGAGCCAAAATCACTGCGCCAACTTTAGCCGGAAAAATTAGTCTGAATATCCCGGAAGGCGCTCGCAGTGGTCAAAAAATGCGTTTAAAAGGTCGTGGCCTGCCGGGTAAAACCGCTGGGGATCAATTTGTTGTATTACAAATCATGACACCTCCGGCCAATACTGCCGAAGCGAAAAAGTTTTATCAGCAAATGGCTGAAAAACTCCCGTTTAACCCTCGTGAGAACATTGAATAAGCATTTTGAGGTAAAGACAAAATGATGAATAAGCTTAAATCTGCTGTTGTTTGGCTGGCTGGCATAACACTTTTGACTCAGGTTGCTGTCGCTGCTTTGCCTTTCCCGTGGCTGGATGACGATAATCAGATGCCGACCCTGGCACCGATGTTGGACCTATCGAAACCTGCGGTTGTTAATATTGCCACGCGTAGTGAAGTACGTATTCAGGACAATCCGTTATTAAATGATCCATTTTTCCGGCGCTTTTTTAATCTTCCTCAACAGCAACAGCCTCGAACCCGACAAGCACAAAGTCTGGGTAGTGGCGTTATCGTCAACGCCAAAGAAGGTTTGGTATTAACTAATAATCACGTGATTCAACGTGCTGATGAAATCACCGTTTCTTTGCATGATGGGCGCAGTTTTCAGGCTGAAGTAGTTGGCAGCGATCCCGCAACGGATGTTGCCGTGATTCGCATTCCTGCAGAAAATCTTACAGCCTTGCCTTTGGCAGATTCGGACAGTCTGCGAGTGGGTGATTTTGTGGTCGCAATTGGTAATCCATTTGGCCTTGGTCAAACTGTAACTTCTGGTATTGTCAGTGCATTAAGTCGTAGCGGCTTGGGATTAGAAGGTTATGAAAACTTCATTCAGACCGATGCGTCTATCAATCCTGGTAATTCCGGTGGTGCGCTGGTTAATTTGAGAGGTGAATTGGTCGGTATCAACACCGCTATTTTTTCACCAGGACAAACCGGTAATATCGGCATTGGTTTTGCCATTCCCAGTAACTTAGTTAAACAAATCACTGATCAGTTACTGGAGCATGGAGAAGTACGTCGCGCTTACCTGGGTGTGCAAATGCAAGACATCACTCCCGAACTCGCTCAAGCATTTGGTATTGAAGCGAATCGGGGTGGCGCCGTGGTCACCAATGTTATGACAGGTTCAGCTGCAGAAAAAGCAGGTCTCAAAGTGGGCGACGTTGTAACTGCTGTAGATGGTGTATCGCTATTAAATGCTGATAATCTGCGGAATACCATTGGCCTTTTGATGGTCGGGCAATCTATTCAACTCGACATTCTCCGCGATGGTAAAGCACATACACTGACGGCAAAAGTGACTGAAGTTCAACCTTCCACCAGCACACAAGCCAGTGATGTTCACCCTAAATTACTTGGTGCAACATTTGGCGAGATTGAATCCACCTCACCCGCTTACGGTAAGGTTGAAGGCATCATGTTGTATTCAGTGCAACGTGGTAGTCCTGCTTGGAACGCCGGGTTACGTAGTAATGATGTCGTGACATCGGTTAATAGAAAGCCGGTGAATAACCTTGAACAATTCAAACAAATGGTCTCGAACCAGCCACAATTATTGTTAAATATTGTTCGTGAAAATCAGGCTCTGTTTATATTGCTACGTTAAACAATTCGGCGCGGAGCTATAGTTGCTCCGCGCCACATTACTAAAAAGGTTTTAACTTATTTCAGCACCCGTTTAATGCCTAAAACGATAGCCAATACCAGAGCACCAGCAACAACGCCTACTCCAGCATTGAACAGCTGAGGTACCATAAAATTCGCTATTGGATTTGTCACCGCAATGCTTTCAATCCAGTGGTGTAGAAAATCCATTCCATGAACCAATATTCCCCCCCCCACCAGGAACATCGCCAACATCCCAACCACAGACAAAAACTTCATAAACTTAGGTGCAATCCATAAAATGGTTTGTCCTATCACGCGTTTAAACCGAGTAAACCAATCTTTCCCAGCACTGGTGATTAACGCCAAACCTGCATCATCAAATTTCACAATTCCAGCGACTAAACCGTAAACACCAATGGTCATTGCTATTGCAATAAGTGAAACCACGATCGTTTGGGTCAATATAGGCGCGCCTTGAGCAACTCCTAATGAAATAACAATGATCTCTGCAGATAAAATAAAGTCGGTGCGAATCGCGCCTTTGATTTTACTTTTTTCAAACTCAGCGATATCTACTTCAGGAGTGGTCACTGCATGCACTAATTCATTATGGTGGGCATCATCCTCAGCTTCTTCATGAATGAATTTGTGAGCGAGCTTTTCTACCCCTTCATAGCAAAGATATAAACCACCCAACATCATGAGAGGCGTGACTAGCCATGGGAGGAAAGCACTTATCAATAAAGCTGCCGGCACCAGAATCAATTTGTTAATAAATGATCCCTTTGCTACAGCCCAGACCACAGGCAATTCTCTACTGGCATCAATTCCACTTACTTGTTGAGCATTTAACGCAAGATCATCACCTAATACCCCTGCTGTTTTTTTAGCGGCTACTTTTGTCATCAACGTGATGTCATCAAGTATCGTGGCGATATCATCGATTAAAGCAAGTAAACCAACACTGGCCATATTTTTCTCTCTAAGACGTCAAAAAGCGGAAGATGCTTACCTGCGGATTATAGAGCTATTTTTCATCGCATTATCGTAATGTGATTGATATTTATAACTCTAATTCACTCAAGCTGGGGTGATCATCGGGACGTCGACCTTGCGGCCATCGTAATTTACGTTCGCTTTCATTAATTTTTAAATCGTTGATACTGGCATAACGCGTTTTCATCAAACCATTTTCATCAAATTCCCAATTTTCATTGCCATAGGATCGAAACCACTGCCCGTTTTCATCGTGCCATTCATAGGTAAAGCGCACAGCAATACGATTTTCGGTAAAAGCCCAAAGCTCTTTCACCAATCGATACTCCATTTCGCGTTGCCATTTTTTCTGTAGGAAAGATTTTATCTGTTCCCGTCCTACCGGAAACTCTGAACGATTTCGCCATTGACTGTCAGTGGTATAGGCCAAGGCAACTTTTTCTGGATCGCGACTGTTCCAGCCATCTTCAGCCATACGAACTTTTTGTTTTGCAGTCTCAATTGTAAAGGGAGGAAACGGAGGTTTTTGTTCAATTTGTTGCATGGTTTTTCTCCTGCTTGAAATATATACCGATTTGTCTACCTCTAGGATAGACAGATCAGTCTACCTCTGTCAAACTTGCTTAAATATTTTGGGAATTTTTATGGATAAACGGCAGCAACTTATTCAGACGGCATTTGAATTGTTCTATCAGCACGGTATTCATGCGGTAGGTATCAATCAAATTTTACAGACAGCCGGCGTTGCCAAAAAGACGCTCTATAACCACTTTGCCAGTAAAGATGAATTGATTCAGGCTGTGGTCGATTATCGTGATGAGAATTTTTACAACTGGCTAGCTTCCAGGCTAGAACAGGTAAAGCCAGGTTATGATGGGCTCAATGAATTGTTTGATGCCGTGGATGACTGGATTAATAATCGGGTCAGTTTATTAACGGACTTCCATGGCTGTTTTTTTATAAATACCTGTGCCGAATTCAACGATCCACACCACCAAATACACCAACTCTGCCAGCAGCATAAAAAGAGAATTAACGACTTAATCAAAAGGCAAATTCGTGCCTTAGGAATTAGTGAGTCAGCAATAGATTATGTCACTGAGTCCATTAGCCTTTTGAAAGAAGGGGCCATCGTGATGGCCCAAGTGCAAGGAGATTTAAAGTCGGCTCAAAAGGCAAAAGCTATGGCATGGATTGTTTTAGCTGCTTATCTCAGCTAAACAGCAATCAATTAAGCAGTTTTTGGATATTGTCCGAATATTGCGCTTCAGTTAATGGCATGTAACCAGTGAAGTGCAACCATGTAGCAATATTGGAATAATAATGCGTTAAAAATATCTTAAGCTTTGGCTTATCTTCTAAAGATTGTTTATTAACGTATAGAAATAATGGCCTTGAGAACGGGCTATATTGGCCGTTTGCTACAGTTTCAATCGAAGGATAAACAGGACCATTACCATTATCAATGGGCACCAATTTTAAGGTATCCCAATGACGGTGATATGCACCTATCCCAAAAAATCCTACTGCATTTTTATCAGACGCAATATGTTCTGCCAAAAACTCTTCATCTTCACTTGCTACATAGTCGCCACGGCTTTTTCGGGTGACGCCAGTAACCTGTGTCGTGAAATAATCATAGGTTCCAGAATCCAGGCCTCTGCCATACAGGGATAAAAGCTTATCAGGCCATTCAGATCTGACCTGATTCCAGTTCATGATTTTGTCTTCACTTTGTTTTGCCCAGATTGTTTTCAATTCACTTAGGGTTAAAGAATCAACCCAGTCATTACTAGGATGCACCACCACCGCTATTGCATCTTGCGCTAATGGTAATTCCACATAGTCGATCTGATTTTTGGCACAGAGAGCTATCTCTTCAGCATTAATGGGCCGGGAAGCATTACTGACATCAGTTTCGCCATTACAAAACAGTTTAAAGCCAGCATTGGTGCCTGAAAACTTCACCGATATCTCAGTATCCGGTTGTTGTCTTATAAACCGCTTTGCAGCTTCAGTGCTAATAGGAAAAACCGTACTTGAACCATTGATGACTATGGTGTTTTCACCAATATGAGTTTCTGTTAGATCATCTTGCTGTGAGCAGCCCGCCAACAGAACTAAAATAAGACCAGAAAACACATTCACATATTGTCTTTTCACTGAGAGTTACTCCAGCTCATCAAGTTAGTCATGCTTGGAATTTTGAGTTTTCAGAGATTGTTTTAAGTCTTCCCAGAAAACTTTCAAACTGGTGAATTTGGTCTCTACTGCATCAAAATACTGTTCCAATTGATCAATCTTTTCATGCTGCTGTTCATCCATTTCATTTGGCATCCCAGCTTCAAGCTCTTCAATGGCTTGTTTAAGTTCACGAATACGAACTTGTCTTTCTTGTGGTGTCAAATTGCTCATGACTTAACCCTCAAAATAGTGGTTTTAATTAGAAAATCTGACTTATGCCAATGATCAACAATGGAATTACAAAAAAAACTCCACCTATGTAGGCAACAACATAAAGTTTGTTCTTTTGAGCATAAAAAGCCAGGGTTTCTGCCATTTTGATAGGTATCAGGCGAAATACCGGCAACACGTATATCAGCAAAATCGCCAAAATATTAAACAGCAGATGCACCAGTGCGATTTGCAAAGCAAGTTCAGCAGTTGGGCCCGATATCGCTGTTGCAGCAAGCAAAGCAGTGATGGTGGTGCCAACATTTGCACCTAAGGTAAATGGATAGATCTGTCGAATCGAAAACACCCCTGTCCCAGCTAGAGGAACAATTAAGGCGGTAGTCGTAGAAGACGACTGTACTAACACCGTAATTAATGTACCGGAGGTCATGCCGGCAATGGGTCCTCGGCCAACTGCCCGGTGCAAAATATCTTTTGCCTTTCCAACCATCACTTTACGCAGTAACTTACCAATGGCTGAGACCACAAACAAAATCAATGCAATACCGATAACAATCAACGCAACACCAGACCAGACTTCTGGTAACCAGCCAGTGATAAATTTCAAAGCGTCATCAGCAGGCGCTAATATCACTTTCATAAAGTTCATATCACTCATGCTGACACTAGCATCCGATACAATAAATCCGGACATATACTCAGCGGTACGCTGTAAAGGCTTAAACAAAAGTTCGAGAGGTAACAATATGGTTACCGCCAGTATATTAAAGCTATCGTGGACTGTTGCAGCAGCAAAGGCTCGACGAAACTCTTCGCCATTACGAACGTGTCCCAAGCTCACCAACGTACTGGTTAATGACGTACCAATATTGGCGCCCATCACCATTGGAATAGCGATGCTCAATGGCAAACCACCCGCGACCATACCTACAATAATTGATGTTACGGTGCTGGAGCTTTGAATCAAGGCCGTCGCAACAACGCCGATAATGAGAGCAATAACTGGATTTGATGCAAAGGAAAATAATTCTTTGGCATTACTACCCGTAGCGATTTTAAAGCCACTACCGATAGCGCCAACAGAAGCCAGCAATAGATAAATCAAAGCGGCCACTAACAGCCATGCTTGCCAATTAGTTTGTGATGCCTGTGCGTTTAACGAAGGATTTTGCTGAGTAATGGTAGCCATGAGCGTTCACTCTTAATGAAATTCACTCATGTAATTTAGTAATCATCTATGACACTTTGATGAACTATTTTGATTTATTAATTTATAAAACTTTCCGATATAGGGAAGTGATATTCGGAAACGTTTTAAGTAAGCATCTAATTTTCTCAATACTTACAAACCTTTACACAGCTTGAAACAAACTTACAGAAAATAAGCATAGTCTGTTTCCCAGTGACAGGCCTTATAAAAGTGAGGTAAACAAAATGCTAAATTCAAAAATGACAAAAACACTTCTACTACTCATATTTTCATTATTTATAGTGGGCTTTTCGGTAAATCAGGCTCGGGCAGATGTCAGAATAAATATTGGCCTTGGATATCCAATTGGCTATGTGGACCATCGTCATCATAGTTATATCGTGCAACACCATGCACCGCATTACAGCTATAACAGACACCACTATCACCAACCGAAAAAATACTATTCAAAAAACAAACATCATCACAAAAAATCTTACCGTGGACATGATAAACATCATGACCATTATCGTTATGAATCCCGAGGAAATCATCGTGATTACGGGTATCGGGATCATAGATATTATCGATAATTAGAGTTCTCTCCCAGACAAGGATGTCTTTTTGTTTTTACATAAAAAAGCCCCTTTCGGGGCTTTTTTTCATTTAGAAGCTGTAACGTACGTTTGCCGCTAAAGAGCGACGCTCGCCATAACCACAATCGAAGCCTTCACCGCGACACCAGGAAATAAATTCTTCATCGGTCAGGTTCTTTGCATCAACGGTGAAATCCCAGTCACCAATGGCATAACCAATCATGGCGTCATATAAAGTTTCGGAAGGAATTTCTGGTGCCCCACCGCCACCTACAACATCCCCAATATAGCGAATGCCCGCACCAACGCGCCAATGATTTCCAAGATATACTTTGTTCCACCATGAACCTGTTTTTTCAGCCAAAGCCGACAGCCGGTCTCCAGTACTATCGTTTTTGGCATTTAAATCGGTATAGGCAAACTGTGTTTCAAAGTTATTCCAACGTTTATTAATCTGCAGTTCCCAACCATCAATTACTGCCCCAACTTGTTCAACACCACCAGGAGTCTGTCCCTCAACAATCCTATTGGTTTCAGTAATATCAAAATAGGCCATTGTCACAGCCAATGTTTTATCAGGTGATAGATATTTAATACCAACTTCTTCCTGTTCTCCGGTCGTTGGTTTTAAGGTATTGGCAGCAGATGTGCCATCGGTACCCAAGTTCATACTAAATGCTTCTGAATAACTAATATATGGTGATAGTCCATTATCAAACCTGTACATCAAACCGATACGACCGGTTGTTTCTTGCTCATCACTGGTGGTATTGGGTCCTGTTACAGCAAGTTTCCTATTTTTGGCGAAATCACGTCGTAATCCAGCCGATAAAACAACTTTCCCAATTTCAATATGATCAGCCAGATAGATACCAACCTGTTGTATCTCATTATCATCACGATCTACCGGATTAGCCAACGCTGCAGTATTTAAATTCCCGTATTGTGGATCATAAAGATTAATGATTCCGCCACCAGTGGAATTAGAAATATAATTATCTTCCTTCCACAATGCATCTTGTCTATCCCAACCGATAACCAAGTTATGACGGGTAATACCAAGATCAAAAACACCTGAGAGGCGAGTATCTAGGTTAAATATTCGAGTCTTGCGGTCGGCCGTGTGGATACTTCTAGCTATGTTACCTTCAGGCGAAACCACCCCTCCTACTCGTGCCCAATGCTCTCGCGTTTTGGTAGTGGATTCTGTGTAACGAGCAGTTGTAGAAAACGCCCAACTATCATTGAATTTTTGATCAAAAAAGAAAGTTAATTCTGTTTTTTCTCTGTCATATCTATCCCAATCAGGTTCACCAACAAACGTTTCTGAACCGATATAACCAAGAGGTCCTCGGTCAAGCGTGCCGCTCTGAGGCAAAAACTGTGCAGAGACCTGTCCTCTATTTTCTTGACGATTTAATAGAAATGAAAAAGTTGTATCTTCTGTTGGTTTCCAAGTAATTGATGGTGCAATAACGTAACCATCATCTTCAACATGATCCACTTGAGTATCTGCATCCCGTTGTAAGCCAACGACTCTATAGAGAAGTTTGCCATCATCTGTCGCAGGTCCAGTCACATCAAAGGCTATTTGTTTACGATTATGAGAACCATATTGTCCCCATATCTCACCTTGCTGCTCAGCTTTTGGTAATTTTGATACTGAGTTAATAACCCCACCCAGATCCCCTTGCCCATAGAGCATTGAAGAAGGCCCCTTCAAAACCTCAATGCTTTCCAGTGCATAAACATTGGTCCTTACACTGTTATAAGAACCGTAAATCTGTCTTAATCCATCAAGATATAATCCGGGTGAAATACCACGTACTTTCGCGCTGTCTATGCGTGTATCCAAACCAAATGCACCAGAGTAAACACCGGAAGTATATTGCAAAGCATCCTGAATATTTTTTGCCCCTGTATCTTTCATGAAATCATCGTCAATAATAGACATGGAAAATGGTTGATCCATTATTGGCACATTTAATTTTCCAACAACAGGCTCTTTTTCCAACTCGATATAACCTAAGCCATCACTGGCCGTTGAAGTCACCTCAACCGTTGGCAAATCCAAAGACTTTTCTTCATTTTCCTCAGCAACAGCATTAGGTGTAAATACAAACATAGCTAAGACGGCTGGTGCACAAAACAGCCGGAGTTTTTGAACAGGTGGATACATTACGATTCCCAGATTATTTTAAATTAAAACTAAACGATAATGATTTAGATTTGCGTAATGTAAAGAAATGTAACAAGCCTGTCAATTTCTAGTATTTATCTCGGTAAGTTGCCTAAAGGATATTAATTGAGGCTCTTAAGTTGGGTTGAATGCAATGAAACCCAACAAGCTGTATCAAATTGAGATGTTGGGTTTCGTAAACTAAACCCAACCTATGCAAATCGGCACTGGTATAAATCAGAAAATTACGGCAAAACCGTGACAAGAGCCGACAGTTAATGCAAGCTTATTGCCATTAATACACGCTCTGGGTTTAAAAAGAGCTACAAAAGGAAACGATTATGAAAGGCAGTCAGAAAGTTATTGATTTGCTCAACAAGCTACTTGCCGGTGAGCTGACCGCAATGGATCAATATTTCATACATTCTAGAATGTATGAAGATTGGGGCCTGACAAGATTATATAACCGTATTTCACATGAGATGCAGGATGAAACAGACCATGCCGATCAAATGATTAAACGCATCCTGTTTCTGGAAGGCATGCCCGATTTGTCGCATCGTGAACCTCTAAACGTTGGTCACACCGTACCGGAAATGCTACAAAACGACTTAGATCTAGAATACGCCGTAGTCAAAAACCTGCGTGAAGGCATCGCTCTGTGTGAAGCAGAAGATGACTATGAAACTCGCCAAATGTTACTCAAACAGCTGGAAGATACCGAACTGGATCACACCCATTGGTTGGAACAACAGCTAGGGTTGATTGATAAAATGGGTTTGAGAAATTACCTACAGGCTATGACATTGGCTGAAGCATAAACCATTTGAGATACATCATATTCAAACGCTTTGACTATTTTTGCAAGTGAGCCTCATAAAAGGGTTATCTTCACATTAAAATCACAGTATTTCTCTATGCTAGCTAAATAATAATGAAGGAAAATAGATGAAATTAATGTATCTAATTTTGGGACTTACCTTGTCATCTTCAACTGTTTTTGCTGCTGACTCCTCTACAGTGGATGCAGCCATAGGCGGTGCTATTGGGGGTGCGATTGGTGCAGCAGTAGGCAATGAAGTTGGTGGCAGAGATGGTGCGATTATTGGGGGTGGACTGGGAGGCGCCACCGGTGCAGCCGTTTCAACGCACGATGATAATGACCATGGCTCTCACAGAAACTATATAGAACCCCGTTCTTCACAAGGCTTTTGCCCGCCTGGACAGGCCAAAAAAGGTAATTGCTAACATCGGTTCTATATTTAGAGTTTAAATACCCCACTAAAACAAAATGGTTTTAGTGGGGTTTTTTATGTAGCTGAGTAGGTTAGTTTGAAATTGGGCTAGGTCTCATGCTTTAACTACTGTTCTCATCAGCCGAATCAATGCATGAAATATCCCGCTGCTCATTAGCAATAAACTTAAGAAGATTTCTTTATGCTTAGTCCAGCATGACTCGTTTGATTGAGTAACCACCCGGCCGTTAATTGATTAAAGCATATCCCAATAAGGCTTTTCTTCTCCAAAAAAACGCGTCATTTCATCCAGAAAATATCGGACTTTAGAGGATTTCATTCGATTAGCCGGATACAAAGCATAAATTTTCTGTGGTTCAGCTTTTTCTGATGCTTCCCAAGATGGCAGTAAAGATATCAATGCACCGGACTGCAAGCTCTCACTGACTAGCCATTGTGGAAACAAGATAATACCTTGTCCTGCCATCGCTGCCTGAACAAGAATGTCGGCGTTATTACTATATAAATTTCCGCTTACTTCAATACTCTCAAATGTCGATTCCCGATGTGTTCTGAAAAACCAGCTTCGACGGCCCATGGTGCCCTTATAAACCAGACAATTATGCTGAGTCAGATGGTTTGGTTCTAATAAATCGGACATCGACGCTATATAGTCTGGAGCGGCACACAAAACATATTTTTCATCGGCTATTCTTTTATAGTTCAAACTGGAATCGGCCATTCCCCCAATACGAATTACAACATCCACACCCTCGATGATCGGATCAATATAACTATCGGTTAGTACCAGCTCGATGTTTATATCTTTATATTGCCGCTGAAACTCGTGAAGTAATTTGGCTAGATGCAATCGACCAAAAGACACTGGAGCATTGATTTTTAAATTGCCTTGGGGCACCAAAGCGCTTCCCCTAGCCAGCTCGGTTGCCAGTTCAATACTAATCAGTGCTTCTCTAACCTCAGCAAAATAGATCTCCCCCACTTCCGTTAGCTTGACCGCTCGAGTATGACGATAAAACAACCGCTGACCCAATGATTTTTCCAATCCAGCGATATAACGTGAAACCGATGAAGGCGGTAAATCCAATACTCTTGAAGCTGCTACAAAGCTACCTGCCTGTGCCACAGCTACAAATACTTTTAAGACATTCATGCTCATAGTGCAATTATCTATTGTGATTTACGTTATTGATTGAATTTAAGCATCAATAGACAATCATCACAACTTTTACTCAGGAAACGACATTCGTGCAGATCATTCTTTACCTATTGGTACTCATCGCTGGGATGGGGTTGTCCATTGAAGCCGGACTACTGGGACCATTGGGTATGCAAGTCGGTCACCTCGCGGCCACCTTATCCATCTTTATGATCGGCTCAATTATTTTGTCACTGATCCTGATCTTTTTTGTCAAAGCCGATCTCAACAAATTGTTTAATCAACCCAAATGGTTATTAACCGGCGGCGTATTAGGACCGTTGTATGTAGTGTTTCTGACAATTGGCACGCCCATTGTTGGTCTCGGTGTCACCATGACCAGCGTGTTACTTGGACAAATCGCCATGAGTCTAGTTATTGATCACTACGGTCTAATGGGCTCGGTAAAGCGAACCATTGATCCTTATCGCATCATGGCTATCGTCATGATTCTGTCCGCCCTTTGGTTATTGAGTTAGGAACAAATCATGACATTTACCTTAACCATCTTAATGCTTACACTCGGCGGCATTGCTTTATCGGTGCAATCTTCAATAAACGGTAATCTTGGTAATAAAGTCGGCGTCATCGCCAGCTCATGGCTGACCTTTATTGTCGGATTTGCGATAACCTTTCTGCTGTTTTTCTTTTTTGAATCTCCCCACGATCAAACGTTACTCACCGCTCCGAAATGGCAACTTATCGGTGCGTTATTCGGCGTGGTATATATGGTCGTTGTCGTCTTCGCCGTGCCGAGAATAGGTATCGCAGGCACTACTGTTTCGGTCATCTCAGGCCAATTGATTATGAGTTTATTGATTGACCACTTTGGCTGGCTGAATAACGCCGTAATCACCCTCGATGCAGAACGTTATCTTGCGGCTATATTATTGATTGGCGCGATAGCCATGATTTATTTGAGCAATAAAAGACGCGAAGCTTAGCTAGTGCTCGCCAAGCTAATAACGAATTAAACAGTGCCCATTATTTCTTTCTTGGATCATCAGCCGGATCAATGTAGGTAATATCCCAGGGTCCGGTGGCGATCAATTCCACAATGGTTTCCTCTTCCGAGGTCCAAACATAGTGGGCATGGCCTGCTGGTAACACAAAACTATCACCTACGTTCAATACCTCACCATTTTCCTTATCAAACGTCTCGCCCATGCCATTGCCTAATTGGCCTTTCAACACGGTAATAACTTCGGTGTATGGATGCGTATGAGCTGGGATTGGATAATTTGGGGGGAATTTCAGCCAGGCGATAAACACACCAGCTTTGGTCGGATCGCCAAGCAGAATTACACTTTCAGCCCCTTTAGGCAGAATCGCCTCCGGTTGCCATTTCACCTCATTAGCACGAAATGACTGCATTTTCTCTGCCGTCATTCGTTCAATTTGGTCTTGTGCAAACGCCGTTGCAGTAAAGCTTAATAACATCGAAATGATTAATAGAATTCTCACAATAATGTCCTTTTAAAAATTGGAATGGTGATAAATCCGTTGTTCTGGAAACCGTCTAATATTAGGCTTTGTGATAGAGACAGTCGCTCAGTATTAATCCGATTTTATATAGGAATTTTCCTGAAATAATGATTGTGAATTCAGCTACAAATTTTTAGGTTGGGTTGAATGCAATGAAACCCAACAACCGGCAAGCTAGCACTTAAAGTAATTAGGTTTGAATAAGATTGTTTCGAATTAATGTCGAGTTTGGATAATACGTGCTCGTTCCCTTAAAACCCCAAACGCACCGGTTATTCTGATAGCTTGTGGCTTCCAAATTCATTAATGATAAATTTTTAAGCACACAAGATAAATTAACTCGGCTTTCGAAGTCACACAGTTCTAGTTAGATTAACCCTCATAATCTGTTACTGACTAGGCTGGCTATCGTATGTCTGCTGTGCTTCCAGAACATACTCAATATTGCCTTCTGACCAATTTTTAATGCCATCTAACAAATCGATCAACGTTTGCCCAAGAGGTGTTAATGAGTATTCCACTTTCGGTGGTACGGTCGGATAAACCTTACGGTTAACCAAGCCATCCCGTTCCAGACCTCGCAGGGTTTGCGTCAGCATTTTCTGAGAAACACCATCCAGCTCCCGACGTAATTGCCCAAACCGTTTTGTCTCTTCAGCCAATGCTCCCACGGTCAATACTGTCCACTTATCAGCAATCCGATCCAGCACTAAACGGGTGGGACAGTTTTTATTATAAACATTCCATTCAGCCATAAGTCATTGTTTCCATTATTTAGTCACTTTTTAGTACGTATAGCACTTTAAAGTGCCTTCTTGCGGAAAGATACCGTCACTCATAGTATTTCTCTTGCCAATTAAAAGCAACTGAAAGGAAAACATCATGAAAAGTTATTTTTTAAACATCATCGCATTTACAACTTTATTATTTAGTGGAGCACACGCCATGGCTGATCAAAAAACACATCCAAACTTAACCCTATTGAGCAATTTTGCAGGTGAGGTTTTTGTTAATAAAGACCTCTCCAACCTGGATGCATATATGAAAAAAGATTACATCCAGCATAACCCTGCCGTCGCCCAAGGCAGCGAGGGATTTAAAGCCTTTTTTGCTAACTGGTTTGCCGCAATCCCCGACTTTAACTATGAACTGAAAAATATCATCGCCAATGACGACTTCGTTTGGGTCTACGGGACTTATTCAGGTACTCATGAAAATGAATGGTTAGGCATTCCAGCTACTCAAGCCAAGTATACTTTTGATGCGATTGATATCTTCAGAATTGAAGGTGGAAAATTAGCAGAACATTGGGATGTGATGGATTTGCATACCTTATTTACGCAGTTACAAGCTAAGTAATTGTTATTGGAAAAAGCAGAGTTTCGGCTCTGCTTTTTTCTGCTTTTATTCGTTTCGGTAACTAGGGCGTTTCATTGCTTTTAAACGGAACTAGCTATGATTGTTTCTCGATGTTTCATCACAGATAGGCCCACTCTCCAACTAATCGTGAATATTACATCGCTTCTGTTTCGCATGAATGCGAGTCAGGAGAGTAATGAGCCACATCCCTGTGGCTCACCTGCAAGCAGGTTGCTTCGCAGTTCAAATTCGTTCCCGACGAATTTGTGCGTGCCCATTCCCCTAACAACCCCAGGGCACCCCTTGTGTTGGCCTGCGGCTTCACTGCGTTGCGTTCTTTGTCAGGGAGACTCACCAAACTCGCTTCGCTCAAACAGGTAAGTCTCTAATCCTGACAAAAAGCTGCTACTGATTCGTGGTATCCGTGCCACTCACCCTTCGGGCGCTTTCAGCGTCCAAATTTGTTCCAGACAAATTTGTCGTCAATACAAAAAGGGGATTTTGTCTCCAACCTCAACGGCTCTACCTAATGCCCTTATGCGAAGCCGAGCATCACAGAGCTGGTCGGATCAGCATGACGGCTGTTTGAGCGCAGCGAGTTTCCGTCATGCCCGACCAGATCGAGAAGCGCAGGGAACCCGCAGGGCGAGCATGGGCTGCCCTTTTGTTTGGTTCGTTTATTTTGGGCAAGCAAAATAAATGAACGCCCAGCGGCAGCGATGCAATGACGGATATGTTTCAAACTGTTGGGTTTCGTACCTCAACCCAACCTACGTGCTTTAGTCCGAAATTGCTAAGTTGGAGGCGGCTATACAAGTTATTGGACGATACGTGTGTAACCCATGTAGTTGAATTAAACTGTTACCGATGCATGTGAATCGTAAAGTCTTTTTGTTTGGTTCGTTTATTTTGGACAAGCAAAATAAATGAACGCCAAGCGGCAGCATGTAAAGTAGAAAAATAAAATATTTTAGTTTTCTTTTCTCAACGCAGCCTCAATGTAGTAAATGTTTAATTTTGCATTTGCTGTACAGCTCGTTGAATAATTATCTCTTGAGATAGAGACATATCTTCAGAATGCGTAGTACAGATTAGAAGTTGCAATGCTTGCTCTGATGACAAAACACCAATTCGATTAATTTGCCCAGAAATAACTTTTT
Organism: Methylophaga sp.; assembly: GCF_048266885.1. Classification (GTDB taxonomy): domain Bacteria; phylum Pseudomonadota; class Gammaproteobacteria; order Nitrosococcales; family Methylophagaceae; genus Methylophaga. The sequence continues at coordinate 68,752 of NZ_JBLWYR010000004.1, read as the reverse complement.
GCATCATTTGCGCAGAATCGAATTCAAAGAAGTTATCCAACTGGATCCATGTATTTTCCTGAAGAAAACAGCTGCCTTTAACCAAATAAAAATTGGGATAGCGATCCATTGGCTGACAGCCATGCTGGATTCCATATCGATCTCCGCGAGAGGTAGTCTTTACAGAAACATATTTACCTTCAGTCCCATCATTCAAAATGATGAAGATCTTCCTACCTTTAGTTCCATCATAGAATAAAAAATTTGCGTCAAATAGTACCGTCCCTGGCGTCAATGATAATTCTCCATGAACTCTTTATTTTCAATTACATTTTTTATTATTTGGTCGTATTCCGAACCTTTCAAAGCTAGTTCATAAGGAATTAATTCTTGTTTACGGCCTTCTTCCTCATAGACTTTATGCCAAGGTAAATTCTCGAGATGGGTAGCTTCCACCATATCGTTGGCATATGAATTTCTATATTCAACGCATAATTTTTTTAGAAGGTTTAATTCTCTTTTAGAGAAATTATCAGGTTTGAATTCATGCACTGGCGTTATATCCAACATCTCTTTACCATTAAACGCATTTTTTTTCGCTACCTGCAGAGAATTGGATAATTCCTCAGAAGGGCTGTCAAGTTCATCATTAAGCACTCTGGGAACTGGCCCCATCGGCCAAGCAAAATACTCAAGCCCGGTCACACTTCTCCCAGTAATAGAGAAATGTTCAAAGTCTAAAAAGTATAGAAGTTTGAAGAGCTTAGTTTTCCCGCATGACTTTGTGTTGGTCACAAAGTAAATTATTGCGTTGATAAGCTTGTCTTGTTTATGTTCAATTAACATGATTTCAACCCCTTGTTCGGGTCATCTATTCCTTGTTTATATCTCTCTGAGACTACTATTGACTCTCTAATAGTTGGCCTAGTTCTTCCTTATTGCTGAATGGTCAGTACTAACTCAAAGCTATTATAGTCCAAACATCAATGATATGGTTTAAAGCGCCTATTTTCCCTTAACCGGCCTCGACCACCCCTTAACCGTCTTCTGCTCCGACTTAGTCAACGTCAACGCATCTCCAGGAACTGTTTTCCGAATAGTCGACCCAGCCCCAATCGTAGCATCATCCTCAACAGTAACCGGTGCAACCAACTGCGTATCAGACCCAACAAACACCCGATCACCAATCACAGTACGATGCTTATTCGCCCCATCATAATTACAGGTAATAGTGCCCGCACCAATATTTACATCAGCACCCATATCGGTATCCCCGATATAGCTAAGATGATTGATCTTGGAACCCAGGCCAATATTGGCATTTTTGACTTCTACGAAATTACCGACTTTGGCTTTAGCGGCAAGCTTGGTGCCCGGACGCAGCCTGGCAAAAGGCCCTACTGAGCAGTTAGTACCCACTTCGGCATTTTCAATAATGCTGTTGGGCAGGATTTCTGCCCCTTCATGGATGATGCTATTAATAAGAATGCAGTTGGCACCGATGCTGACATTGTCGGCAATGGTGTTATTGCCTTCGAAGATGACGTTGATATCGATGGTGATATCCTGCCCTGCTTTGATATCACCACGGATATCCACTCGAGCCGGATCACGGAAGGTAACACCAGACATCATCAACTCTGTTGCTTTGAGTTGCTGATAGTAGCTTTCGACTTCAGCCAGTTGGACGCGATTATTGATACCTGCCACTTCCATTTCATCTTCACAGGTGACGGAGTTGATTTCGATGCCTTGGTTCACCGCTTTGGCAATCAGGTCGGTCAGATAATATTCACCCTGGGCATTATTATTATCCAGCTGAGATAAGGCTTCGGTTAGCCAGTTGGCCGGAATACACATAATGCCGGTGTTGATTTCATTGATCAGCTTGGTTTCTTCGTCGGCATCTTTTTCTTCGGTGATGCATAGCATATTGTCATCATAGTCTCGAACAATACGGCCATAACCAGTTGGATCGTCCAATATTGCTGTCAGTACTTTCAGGCTGTTGTTATCACCGGATTCAATCAACTCCTGCAGAGTTTCGACGGTTATTAATGGCACATCGCCGTACAACACCAACACTTGTTCACTGTTAGTAAAGCTGGCTTTGGCCTGCTCTACTGCGTGACCAGTACCTTTCTGTTCATGCTGCATCACGGTATTGATACTTTGCTGCTCAAGGTACGGCACCACTTCATCAGAACCATTGCCACAGACTACGACTAACTGGCTTGGAGAAAGCCGTTTAGCGGTATCAATAACGTGTTGTAACATGGGTTTGCCCGCCAGGGTATGCATCACCTTGGGTTTGGCGGATTTCATGCGGGTGCCTTTACCGGCAGCGAGAATAATAATAGCCAGAGACATATAAAGATTCCTTGTATCAGCTCTGTAGTTTAGCAAAGACCTGCAAACAAAAAAGGCCGTCCGAAGACAGCCTTTTTTGGGTCATCACTTTCGTGATTAATGCTTACGTGTTTTACGTGCTCTTTCAATGGCGCGTAACTGTGCCATTGCTTCAGCCAATTGAACTTGTGCTTCAGCAAAGTCCAGTTTGGCAGATTTATCATTAAGCGCTTTTTCAGCAGATGCTTTGGCTTCCAAAGCAGCAGCCTCATTAACGTCATCAGCACGTAATGCGGTATCGGCCAGAATAGTGACGATGTGTGGCTGAACTTCTAAAATGCCACCGGAAATATAAAACTGCTCTTCCTTACCATCTTTCAGTAAACGTACTTCACCCGCTTTTAAACGTGTCAGCAATGGAGCGTGACGTGGGTAAATGCCCACCTCACCCTCTTGTGCCGAGGCAATTACCGCTTCTACCGATCCAGAATAAATGGATTCTTCAGCACTTACGATGTCAACATGAATTGTCATAGCCATCAGCTACCTCCCTAGAGATTAGTACTTTTTGGCTTTCTCAATCGCTTCATCAATGGTGCCAACCATGTAGAACGCTTGTTCAGGCAGTGAATCATATTCACCATCCAGAATGCCACGGAAACCAGCCAAGGTATCTTTCAGTGAAACGTATTTACCAGGTGCACCGGTGAATACTTCAGCAACGAAGAATGGCTGTGACATGAAACGCTGAATTTTACGAGCGCGAGATACAGACAATTTGTCTTCTTCAGACAATTCATCCATACCCAGGATCGCGATGATATCTTTCAGTTCTTTATAACGTTGCAGGGTGTTTTGAACACCACGGGCAATATCATAATGATCGTTACCAACAACTAACGGATCCAGCTGACGTGACGTTGAATCCAGTGGGTCAATCGCAGGGTAGATACCCAATTCAGCAATTGAACGTGACAATACAACAGTCGCGTCTAAGTGAGCGAAGGTGGTTGCTGGAGATGGGTCAGTCAAGTCATCCGCAGGTACGTATACCGCTTGGATAGACGTGATAGAGCCGGTTTTGGTTGAGGTAATACGTTCTTGCAGTACACCCATTTCTTCGGCCAGTGTTGGCTGATAACCTACCGCTGAAGGCATACGGCCTAACAGGGCTGATACTTCGGTACCGGCCAATGTGTAACGGTAGATATTATCAACGAAAAACAATACGTCACGACCTTCGTCACGGAAAAATTCTGCCATGGTCAGACCAGTCAACGCTACACGCAGACGGTTACCTGGTGGCTCATTCATCTGACCGTAAACCAGTGATACTTTGTCGATTACGTTTGAGTCAGTCATTTCGTGATAGAAGTCGTTACCTTCACGAGTACGCTCACCAACGCCAGCGAATACCGAGAAACCACTGTGCTCGATAGCGATGTTACGGATAAGCTCCATCATGTTGACGGTTTTACCTACACCGGCACCACCGAACAAACCTACTTTACCACCCTTAGCAAACGGGCAAACCAAGTCGATTACTTTGATACCGGTTTCCAACAATTCGTTACTAGCAGACAGTTCATCAAATGCAGGTGCTTTGCGGTGGATACCCCAACGCTCTTCTTCACCGATGTCGCCTTTCTCGTCGATTGGGTTACCCAATACGTCCATGATACGGCCCAGTGTTTTTTGACCGACTGGAACACTGATAGCTTTACCGGTATTTGATACGGCTAAGCTGCGCTTCAGACCGTCAGTAGTACCCATTGCAATGGTCCGAACTACGCCGTCACCAAGCTGTTGCTGTACTTCAAGGGTTAAACCAGCCTCTTCAACCATCAAGGCATCATAGATATTTGGCAGACTGTCGCGGGGAAATTCCACGTCAACGACCGCACCGATAATTTGTACAATCTTTCCAGAGCTCATCTTGCTTCCTCTTTCAAATAAGTTCGGGCTGCTCAGCCCTTTTAATTCAGTTAGACCGCAGCGGCACCCGCAACAATCTCAGAGATTTCCTGTGTAATCGCAGCCTGGCGAGCTTTGTTGTAAACCAGTTGCAGGTCATCAATAAGATCGCCGGCATTGTCAGACGCATTTTTCATCGCAATCATGCGTGATGCTTGTTCAGAAGCAATGTTTTCAACAACACCTTGATAAACCACTGACTCGATGTAACGGACCAGCAAATCATCCAAAACTTCTTTCGCATCCGGCTCGTAAATGTAATCCCAGTGATGGGACATTTCCTGGCTTGGCGCACCTGGTGTCGCAGGTAACAGACGAATGAACTTGTCTTCCTGCGTCATGGTGTTCACAAACTGGTTATAAACAAGGTACAGACTATCAATATGACCAGACTCGTAAGCATCCAACATCACTTTGATGCTGCCGATTAACTCGTGAGCGCGTGGCGCATCACCCAATTGGGTGACCTGCGCAACCATGTTCACTGGTAAGCGGCTGAAGAATGCTGAGGCTTTTTGACCAATCGCACAAATATCAACTTGCAGGCCTTTATCAGACTTGGATTTGATTTCGTGCAGCACTTCTTTGAACAGGTTATTGTTCAAACCACCACACAAACCACGATCTGAAGAAACCACGATATAACCTACACGTTGTTTCTCTTCACGTTCCAGCAAATAAGGGTGTCTGTATTCCGGATTGGCAAACGCCAAATGCTGAATGACATTTAAGATCTTGTCAGCATAAGGACGTGTTGCCGCCATGCGTTCTTGAGCCTTACGCATTTTACTGGCAGCCACCATTTCCATCGCAGAAGTGATCTTCTGCGTGCTCTTGATGCTTGCTATCTGCGTACGTATCTCTTTACCGCTAGCCATGAATTATGCCTCGCTTACCAGCTACCGTTGGCTTTGAATTTTTCAATCGCGCTGCGCATTTGGCCAGCGATATTGTCATCAAAATTACCAGTAGTGTTGATAGTGTCCATTAGTTCAGCATGCTGTGAACGCATGGTTGACAGCAATGACGCTTCAAATGAACCGACTTTGCTAACGTCAACATCATCCAAGAAGCCTTCGTTGGCTGAGAACAATGAAATAGCCATTTCAGCAATCGATAATGGTTGATATTGCTTTTGCTTCATCAACTCGGTAACACGTTGACCACGGCTGATTTGTGCACGTGTCGCTTCATCAAGGTCAGAAGCAAACTGAGCAAACGCTGCCAATTCACGATACTGAGCCAAGTCAAGACGTATACCACCACCCAATTTCTTAATGATCTTGGTTTGAGCTGCACCACCAACACGTGATACCGAGAGACCCGCGTTAATCGCAGGACGGATACCGGCGTTAAACAAGTCAGTTTCTAAGAAGATCTGACCGTCTGTAATCGAAATTACGTTAGTTGGTACGAATGCAGAAACGTCACCGGCTTGAGTTTCGATAATTGGCAACGCAGTCAATGAACCGGTTTTGCCTTTTACTTCACCGTTAGTGAATTTTTCTACGTAATCTTCGTTTACACGTGCCGCACGTTCCAGCAAGCGTGAGTGAAGGTAGAAAACGTCACCAGGATAAGCTTCACGACCTGGTGGACGACGTAATAACAAAGATACTTGGCGGTAAGCCCAGGCTTGTTTTGTTAAGTCATCATAGATGATCAGTGCATCTTCGCCTTTGTCACGGAAGTATTCGCCCATTGAGCAACCCGCGTAAGGAGCAATAAACTGCAAAGCAGCTGAATCAGAAGCTGAAGCGGCAACGATGATGGTGTGACCCAACGCATCGTGCTCTTCCAATTTACGAACTACGTTCGCAATAGAAGACGCTTTTTGACCAATCGCTACATAGATACATTTAACGCCTGTACCTTTTTGATTGATGATGGCATCAACCGCAATAGCTGTTTTACCAGTTTGACGATCACCGATAATCAACTCACGTTGACCACGACCGACTGGAATCATCGCATCGATTGATTTCAGACCAGTTTGTAATGGTTGGTCAACAGATTTACGAGCGATAACGCCTGGCGCTACTTTCTCAATTGGAGAAGAGCCACTGGCTTGAATGTCGCCTTTGCCGTCAATTGGTTTACCCAATGAGTCAACAACACGTCCTAACAGGCCTTCACCTACTGGAACTTCCAAAATACGACCAGTACATTTGACTTTGTCGCCTTCAGAAATGTGTTGATAAGCACCTAATATAACGGCACCGACTGAGTCACGCTCTAAGTTAAGAGCCATACCGAAAGTGTTGCCTGGAAACTCAAGCATTTCCCCGGACATGACATCGGCAAGACCATGAATACGCACGATACCATCGGTTACACCGACTACGGTGCCTTCTGTTCGTGCTTCAGTAGCCCCATCAAAGCTTTCAATTCGCTTTTTAATCAGGTCACTGATTTCTGCTGAATTCAGTTGCATCTCTGTTTCCTCTTTACGGGCCGCTTAGCTTATCGCGCTGGCCAGTCTGTTCAATTTACCTATGGCAGATCCATCAATGACCAGATCGCCTGCCCGAATGATTGCGCCGCCCAGCAGACTTTCGTCTACGCTTTCGCTTAGGGTGATTTCTTTACCCAGGCGTTTTTTAAGTGCAGCAGCAATCTTGCTTTTTTGTTCATCCGTCAATGGCCGTGCAGTGATTACATCGGCTGACAGCATTTGTTCCGCATCGGCGCGTAACAGTTCATATAGTTCTGCAATTTCCGGCAACAGCAGCAATCGATTGTTTTCTGCTAACAGCAGCAGAAAACTACGAGCATCGGTGCTGAGCTCACCAGTGATATCAGCAAGCAGATTAACTGCCTGCTCATCACTGACCGCGGGGCTCACCAAAATGGCTTGCACTTCGTCTGTATCAGCGCATTGCGCCAGTACATTGAGTAGCTCAGACCATGTCTGCATGTCGCCTTTTTCTTGTGCAATCGCAAATACGGCTGATGCGTAGGGGCGAGCGATGGTTATTGATTCTGCCATCCTATGATTCCTCTAGATTTGGCTGACCAACTCATCGAGCAGGTCGGTGTGGGCTTTGTCATCAATCTCACGACTAAGGATTTTGCCAGCACCTGCCAGTGCAACTGAAGCAACTTGCGCTCTCAGTTCATCACGGGCGCGGTTCGCTTCCTGCTCAATCTCTGCACGGGCAGAAGTGAGAATACGCTCACCTTCAGTACGCGCAGTGCCTTTGGCTTCATCGACAATTTCATTTCCACGGCGTTGTGCCTGAGAAACGATTTCGCTTGCCTGATCTTTTGCTTCATGAATTACTTGTTGGGCACGTTTTTCTGCCAACTCTTGTTCATGACGACCACGTTCTGCCGCAGCCAGACCATCAGCGATTTTCTTTTTGCGTTCTTCCAACGCCTGCATGATAGGCGGCCAGACGTACTTCATGCAGAATGCGACGAAAATCGCAAAGGCAATTAGCTGGCCTATCAAGGTTGCATTGATATTCATGCCTGTACCTCTTGTTTATCGCTATTGGGAGTTGAGTTAATAATCTTAACCAGCTACCGCGAACAGTACATACATTGCCAAACCAACAGCGATCATTGGTACCGCGTCAACCAAACCTGCGACCAAGAAGAACTGTGTACGCAACATTGGCACTAATTCAGGTTGGCGAGCTGCAGCTTCCAAGAAGCGACCACCCAACAAACCTACACCAATTGCAGCACCCAGAGCGCCCAGACCGATCATCAGTGCACCAGCAATATAAACTAAACCCATATCCATTTTTCTCTCCTACAAACGTCTAAAGACTAAAAAAAATAAAGTTACAACTCAATCAAACTCAATGATGTTCCTGATGTGCCATATCCATATATACCGTTGTCAGCACCATAAAGATGAATGCTTGCAAGGTAATAATCAGGATATGGAAAATCGCCCAGCCAACCTGTAACAGGCCAGCAAAAGAACCTAGAACCAGACCGGCACCGTACATGGTAGCGATCAAAATGAACACCATTTCACCTGCATACATGTTGCCGAACAACCGTAATGCCAGTGAAAATGGTTTTGCAATCAAAGTGACAGTTTCAAGCACAAAGTTAATGGGTAGTGCCCATTTACCAAACGGCTGCAAGGTCAATTCGCCAATGAAACCACCGACGCCTTTGACTTTGAAGCTGTAATACAACATGAGTAAGAAAACGAATAATGCCATGCCGAGTGTGGCATTTGGATCGGTTGTTGGTACGATTTTGAAGAAGACATCGTGAGGATCAACACCGAATACAGCTGATGCGCCGTGCGCTACGGCTAAAGGAATAAGATCGACTGGTATTAAATCCATCAGGTTCATCAGGAAGATCCAGACGAAGATGGTTAATGCCATGGGGGCAACCAAGGTATTTTTGCCACCACTGAAAGAACCGCGAACCGAATCATCTATAAATTCAATGATCCATTCTGCGAAATTTTGTGTATTTGTTGGGACACCTGCGGAGATTTTCTTGGCAACGCTGCGGAAGAACCACATCATCAAACCGCCAAGTAGAATCGACATAAACATAGTGTCGACATTAATTGACCAAAAACCCATTTGCGCCGCTTCACCAGAAGACATTGCAAAACCATAATCACCGGTTGGAGCCCATACGCCTGGCTCTAACTCTTCATGTTTCGGACCAAAGGTCAGATTCTGAAGGTGATGCTTGATGTATCCCGAAGTTGTTAATTCTTCCGCCATGTTTGTCTCAAGCCTGTTTCATATTTCCAAACAATAAAACCACTTGTATCGCGACGAAGCCTAGCAAGAGCGGTAACGCGGCAAATTCAAACACCGCGAAGCCAACCACAAACATGGCTAAGGTAAAAACCCATCGTTCTGCAATACACCTGTATACGCCACCGAGATTTTTAGCCGGATTGGCACCAGCCTTCGTGACTGTTCTCAGTAAATGCCATTTCAGCAATAGTGTGTTGACCACACTGATCATGCCCCCAAAGCATACGGCTATGGCGACATCCTTGCCATGTAACCAATAAGTGCAAGCCACTATCATAAACAACGCTATAAACTGTGTTTTTAGCAGCTGATTTACGGGCCTAACTCTGGTTAGTTGCTCCATTTTTATCCGCTGGATCTTAAGTTTTGCCTTAAGCAAATCAGGGAATTATATAGACCTATGCTTTGCATGGTCAACGACTATCTCGCTTAATTTATTCTAGGCAGATAAAAATTGCAGAATAATGAATTGATATGCTGTTAATTTTTTCTTTATGAAAGAATCCGTTTTGAACTCTGCTTTTGAGAACTTTTGATTGTGACTTTTTCCCGAGACACTAGTAATACAGTACCGTCATGTTTGTTATCTAAATTGCCGTTCGTAAAGTCTTAACCGGCAGTTCTAGAGATTTGGGTTGCAGATCGAATTTCTGGCAATGCGCTTGATATAGCTTTTTAAGATCCCCTTCACCCACTAGATTACCTGGTTCGTCACGATAACTTATATTGCCATTGACTGCAGAACCTTGCCATTTATGCTCTATCTGCTGACGTTCAGGTTGTTGTTTGAACCAGGCAATAAACTCATTGGCTTTTGCTAACAATCGATAACTAGATGCCCAGGCATTCACCGCCATCGTGTAGTAATAAGGCTGTGGTGCAATGTTTCCCGGTAGAATTTCAATTTTGCCATACCAAGGACTGGCCGGATTTTCACAAGCCCAATAATAGATAGGTAGATCGACACCAAAAGCATCAACTACTCCATCGGCTAAACAATTATGAATTCGCGTTTGATCTGAATAGGCAATCAGGTTATCCAATGTAATCGTGCCACCAGCCTTAGTTTCATTGCTACTCCAGCGAAGTCCTCGATCTTCGAGCACTTGAAACGCTGCAGGATCGTTGATAATGCCTACGACTTTGCCATTCAAATCTTCCAATTGACTGATGTTACTGTCACCTTTTCGGCGGGCCAAGACCCAATGCAGATAGGTATAAGCTTCTGAATAGGCGACGTTATCGTATTCGGCTGAGGGTGGCAGCGCGCTAATTACGATATCTGCTGGCGGGTCACCAAACTTCTTTCCAGCCGTAAGTAACTCGGTACACATATCCCAAGGCGCTTCGATAAACTCACATTCGACACCAAGGAATCGGGCAAAGGCTTTGGCATAATCAACATCTAAACCTTTGAGAGGTTCACTCAATTTTTCTCGGAACGATAAACCAACAAAATTAGGCTCTATCGCCACTCTGAGTTTGCCTCGCTGCAAAATATCATCCAGTTGATCATGTGCAGCATCTGGCACTAGATATAAGCGTTTCAAGGTGCCATCCATTGCTTTGACTGCTAAATCGATATTAGCTGCTTGAATATCAACCTTCTCCAAGCCTTTCGATGTATCTTCAACTACCTCATTAATGATGGTGTTCTTGCTGTGAATGCGTTGCATAACGCCATTGCTTAAGCTCAAGGTTTCAAAAATTACCGCGGTATTCTCCATTACTGCAGACAACTGCTCACTGATCGAATGAAACAGTTCCGTTAGTTGCCCGGTAGCCGATTGAATCACCTCAACAAAGTTGTTCAATCTCTCTGCATTAGTCCGATTAATGTTTTCCAGTTCAGCATTGACTTGAGTGAAGTCTAGCTGTTTAGCCGCCTGCTGAGCTTGCTCCATGGTCACGGCTGCAAGTCGTCTAACTTCGTCGGCAACAACAGCAAATCCGCGCCCGTGCTCGCCAGCACGAGCGGCTTCAATCGCCGCGTTCAGGGCCAACATATTAACGCCTTTACCTATTTCCAGAATGCCATCCAGCACATCGGTCACGCTATGAGATTTTTCATTTAGAGTAAGTGAAATCTGATCCATTGCCAGTCCAACAGCGGTGTTCACATCTTTCACTTCAACATCAATTTGCGCTTGAAGTGCACCCACCGTGGAGTTTGAGCTGCTTAAATAGGCATTTGCCTGTTTTAATTCTGTATCAAGCTTGCCTGTTCGCTGACCTATTTCCGATAGAAAGTTTTGCTGAACCTCGAGTGCCCGGAAAATTTGACGGGAAAGTTGAGCGGTTTGACTGCTCACAAGTTGTAGAGAGCGATAGAAACGCTTTTCTTCTTCAGAAAATTGCGGGGAAAGTGCAACTTCCTGCGCCAAAACTTCTGGTGGAAGTGGACTGATTTCTGAGCTATTAAATATTCTGTCCAACAATTTCATTGCTGATTCCATAACTTAAAGTCAGCGGGAATATGCAATTGTTAGTCCAGCGGATGCTCTAACTTCTACAAAATCACTTAAAGAGCTTAAAAACGATAGTTTTCAGCAAATTAAGGTGTATTTAGGATGAGCAGTGAATAGCTCTGATGATGTTGTTAAGTAAACAAAGTTGCACCAGAGTGAAGCTCTGGTTCACTAATTATGTGCAGTAAAACTAACTTAAACACCTATTTGTTTAATCAAACGCTTTAATTCATCGACATTGGCATAATCAAAAACCAGCTTACCTTTGCCATTTGCACGATGTTTGATACTAAAGCCGTTGCCTAATTTGTCGGCGATACGCTGTTCGATCTCATTAATTTCTTCAAGAGATGGTTCAGCAATTTCTTGCTTGTCAGTTGACGAGGGTTTTAATAAACGGCGGATGAGTTGTTCTGTTTCACGAACTGACAAGCCTTTTTCAACTATTTGCAAGGCGGCTTCTGACTGACTCTCACCTTCCAAAGCTAATAAAGTGCGGGCATGGCCCATTTCCAGATCGCAGTTTTCCAACAACTTTTTTACATCATCATTCAGATTGCGCAAACGCAGTAAATTGGTGATGGTGGCACGGGATTTACCCACAGCCTCAGCGGTTTGCTGATGGGTTAATTCAAATTCTTCTCTCAGTCGATGCAAAGCATTAGCTTCTTCCATCGGGTTCAGATTTTCACGTTGAATATTTTCAATCAATGCCATAGCGATGGCATTACGATCCGATACATCTTTAATTAATACCGGAACACTCTCTAAGCCGGCTAGCTTGGACGCCCGCCAGCGACGTTCACCGGCGATGATTTCGTAGTGTCCACCGTCAATCGGTCTGACCACAATTGGTTGAACCAAGCCTTGAGAGCGGATGGAGTCGGCAAGTTCTTCTAAAGACTCCTGAGACATATCCATACGTGGCTGATATTTGCCCGGTTGAATCATGTCCAGCGGAAAATGTTGCAAGCTGTCGTTCAGACTATTTTCATCCTGATTGACGTCACCTAACAGTGCATCGAGTCCTCTGCCTAATCCTCTTTTCTTACTTACCATATTAGGAATACCTGTGTGTTAGCTTGCTGTTGTTGCTTTTTTATCACGTCGCATCAATTCACTGGCTAAGGCCATATAAGCGATTGAACCACGCGAAGTTCGGTCATAATTTAACACAGGTAGACCATGGCTGGGCGCTTCGGCTAAGCGAACATTACGTGGAATTATCGAATGAAAGACTTTACTTTGAAAATGACTGATTAACTGACGTGATACCTGGTTGGCCAGGTTATTACGTGCATCAAACATGGTGCGAACCATACCGGTCACTTCTAAAGAAGGGTTGGCTCGCTGCTTTACTCTTTCGATAGTGCGGAGTAATGAGGTGAGACCTTCCAAGGCATAGTATTCGCATTGTATTGGAATCAATACACCTTTTGAGGCGACCAGAGCGTTGACTGTCAACATGCTTAAAGACGGCGGACAGTCGATTAGAATGAAGTCGTATTTTTCTTTGCTGGATTCCAGTGCCAATCTAAGGCGATGCTCACGCAGTTTAATTTCCAGTAACTGGACTTCTGCTGCGGTTAAATCGGTGTTAGTTGGCATTACATCAAAGCCCAAACCTTCTGGGCGAATGATAGCATCACTGGCTTTAGCTTCCGCCATAATAACTTCATAACTGCTGACTTCAATAGCATCTTTATCAATGCCGCAGCCAGTGGTGGCATTACCTTGCGGGTCCAAATCAATCATTAATACTTTCTTGCCTGCATCGGCAAGTGAAGCCGCTAGATTTACTGTAGTTGTCGTTTTACCGACACCACCTTTCTGATTGGTAACCGCAAATATATTTCCCACTGACGCTAATCCTTAATCAGTCTTACCAGATGCCTCTCAGCCTGATCTCCCGGTACGTTGAGCGTCACAATATCTTGCAGTGTAAAACCGCTTTTAATTGCTGCGAGTTCTTGTTCCGGATAGACGCCTTTCATCAAAACCAGGCTGCCAGCATCATCGCAGTGTCTTGCGGCTAAATCAATAATCTCAGCGATTGTGGCAAAGGCTCGAGCAGTGACAACTTCAACCTTGGGCAAGCTTATTTGTTCGACTCGCCCATGTACAACCGTAACATTATTCAATTTCAGCTCAGCTTTGACTTGCTGTAAAAAACGCGTTTTTTTGATATTGCTATCCAGCAAGGTCACAGCCATTTGCGGAAAACAAATGGCGATTGGGATTCCTGGAAGCCCAGCACCACTGCCAACGTCTAATAAACTTTTGCAGTCCAGATACGGAATTAATGACAAGCTGTCGAGGATATGCCGTGTCAGCATTGTTTGCGGATCACGCACCGAAGTCAGGTTATAAACCTTATTCCATTTCTGTAGCAGTGCCAGATAATCTAGTAATAAGGCTTTTTGTTGGTCGGAAAGTTGTAATTGCAGTTCAGCACAGCCCGTATCGAGCTGTGCTTTTAAATCGACTGTCATCAGCTCGCTTCACTCCAGCCTGAACGTCTCAAGTGAACCAGCAAGAGTGATACTGCGGCAGGTGTGACTCCGGAAATGCGGGCTGCCTGGCCTAAACTAAGCGGTTTGGCATTTTGCAATTTTTCACGAACTTCATTAGACAAGCCGCGCACATTTTTATAATCCAAATCAGCTGGTAATGTAGTGCTTTCGTTACGTTGCAGGCGATTCACCTCATTTTGCTGACGATTGATATAGCCAGCATATTTCACCTGGATCATCACCTGCTCGGCTACGTCATCTGCCACTGTTTGCTCTTCATCCAGCAAGGTCATCAAGCCTTGATAATCCACACTGGGACGACGTAACAGTTCGATAGCTGTGCTGCTTTTCGCCAGTGGTTCGCCCAGCACCGAGATTGCACGTTGCTGATCCATTTTTTCTGGTGAAATCCGAGTGGTATTTAAGCGAGTATTTTCAGCGTCAATCGCTTCTAACTTCGCACTGAATACGGCCCAACGCTCATCATCAACAATACCTAATTGGCGACCAATCGGCGTCAAACGGGAATCGGCATTATCTTCGCGCAACATCAAACGATATTCGGCACGGCTGGTGAACATGCGGTACGGCTCTTTGGTGCCGGAGGTGATTAAGTCATCTATTAATACACCGATATAAGCTTCATCGCGACGAGGATACCAAGGATCAAGCTCACGTGCCTGCAATCCGGCATTCAGACCAGCAATCAAACCTTGGGCAGCCGCTTCTTCATAGCCGGTTGTACCATTGATCTGTCCAGCAAAGAACAGGCCCGGCATATGTTTGGTTTCCAGCCACGGTGTTAAATCACGTGGATCGAAAAAGTCATATTCAATGGCGTAGCCCGGACGGGTGATATGGGCATTTTCCAAACCTTTCATTGAACGCACAATTTCATATTGCACATCAAACGGCAGACTGGTTGAAATACCATTCGGATAGACTTCATTACAATCCAAACCTTCCGGTTCAAGGAAAATTTGGTGAGAGTTCCGATCAGCAAAGCGCACCACTTTATCTTCAATCGATGGACAATAACGCGGACCAATACCTTCAATTTCACCACTGTACATTGGTGAACGATCCAGGTTGTTACGGATCACTTCATGGGTTTTTTCATTGGTATGCGTGATATGGCAGGAAATCTGTCTTGGATGATGTTCACGTTTGCCAAGGAAAGAGAATACTGGCGTTGGATAATCACCTGGTTGTTCGGCTAACTGTGAAAAATCAATACTGTTTGTTGCTATACGGGGCGGTGTACCGGTTTTTAGGCGATCAACGCGAAATGGCAATGCACGCAAACGTTCTGCTAAGGCAACAGAAGCAGGATCGCCAGCGCGACCACCTTGATGACGTTGCATACCAATATGGATAACACCGCCAAGGAAAGTACCAACCGTTAGCACAACGGTCTTTGCACCGAAGCGCAAACCCGATTGGGTGATAACACCTGCAACACGGTCGTTTTCAACGATCAAATCATCGACCGCTTGTTGGAATAAATAAAGATTAGGTTGTGACTCAAGTACTGCGCGAACCGCTGCACGATAGCGAACACGATCAGCTTGAGCACGGGTGGCTCTGACGGCGGGACCTTTACTGGCATTAAGAATTCTAAACTGGATACCGGCACGATCAGCCGCTTTTGCCATGATGCCGCCTAATGCATCAATTTCTTTAACCAGATGGCCTTTACCGATGCCGCCAATCGCTGGGTTACAGCTCATCTGGCCTAAGGTTTCAATATTCTGCGTGAGCAAAAGTGTTTTTACACCTTGGCGAGCTGCCGCTAACGCAGCTTCAGTGCCGGCATGGCCGCCACCAACGACTATCACATCATATTGATCCTGATACTGCATAACTCACCCATGAAAAAACTTGTAAAAGACTGAGAATTTTAACATGGCAGTCATAATCTTTGCCTAATATTTCAATCATTTATGGTCAGTTAGTCAAAACAAAGCTGACCTTGTCTCGCTAAATCTTATTACAGCAATTGGACAGAGCAACCATGATTGAAAAAAATACGGGTGTTAAGCGACTAATGTTTGCATTAGTTTATTCATTACAAGGTTTATACGCTGGGATTCGCTATGAATCCGCATTTCGGCAAGAATTTATCTTGCTACTACTGTTGGGAATTGTGAGTTTTTTTCTTGAGGTCACCCCAGTGGAAAGACTGGTAATGATTGCATCACTGGTTGCTGTTTTGATTGTTGAAGCGCTTAACTCAGCCATTGAGTGTGTGGTAGATCGGGTCAGCACCGATGTACATAAACTGTCTGGCCGAGCTAAGGATTATGGTTCACTTGCGGTATTAATGACATTATTACTCAGTGCAGCAACCTGGTTGATGATTCTGCTTGATTAAGTTTTTCTTTGGTAAGCCCAAACCATCATAATCAAACCAGCAATAATCATCGGTACGCATAGCAATTGCCCCATGGTGAACCAATTAAATGCCAGATAACCGTATTGGGGGTCGGGAACCCTGAAGAATTCAGCAATAAAGCGGAAACAACCGTAACCTAATAAAAATAGCCCTGATACCGCTGCGCGTGGACGCGTTTTTGCAGAAAACCACCAGAGAATAATAAACAGCAATAAGCCTTCCAGCATGGCTTGATAAAGCTGGGAGGGATGACGAGCTAACGGTCCTCCAGTTGGGAATACCATAGCCCAGGGCACATCAGAGACCCTTCCCCATAGTTCGCCATTGATAAAATTACCGATTCGACCAAAAAACAATCCTAAGGGTACCAATGGCGCAACAAAGTCACTTATTTCAAAAAAGGATTTGCCTGATTTGCGACCAAATAACCAAATCGCCAATAACACACCAATCAAACCGCCATGAAATGACATGCCACCTTGCCAAACTTTAAACAAGTTCAATGGATTGTTTATAACATTCGGAAGATCATAGAACAGTGCATACCCAATCCTGCCACCTAAGATCACACCAATCGCACCGTAAAACAGTAAATCCTCTACCTGCGATTTTTCCCAACCGTAATCATTTGCTCTCCATCTAGCCAACATCCAGGCAGCGACAAAACCAAACAGGTACATTAATCCATACCAATGAATGGCTAATGGACCAAGTTGAAGGGCAACAGGATCAATTTGTGGATAATTCATTTCTTATGGTCTCGTCTACGTTGGTGCAGGCATCATATCAAGCCCATTGTTAATCTTCATTAACAGATTTTTGCACCATTATTGGGCGCATTGATTTCAAGGACGCACCAAAATAACTCTTTTACAAACGCAGATTCAGCCCAAACATAACCTAAGCAATTGAAAATATAAGTATTTTCAAAACTGGCATATAAACTGCGTTAGTTGTGGCAGTCTGAATACACGGTGTTGTAAAAAATCAACGCATCGGATTCACCAAGACTAAAATAATTTAAACGAGGAGATATAAATGAAATTCAAAACGCTCTCAGCAATGTGTCTTGCTGCTACATCAGTTTTCGCCGCTTCATCAGCAATGGCATGGGAAAGCGAAAATGGTGCACATTCAACCAGTGCTAATGTCGGCCTGTTCAGCGACTACATGTTCCGCGGTATTTCACTAACTGATAACAAACCCGCTATTCAAGGTGGTTTTGACTATGCACACTCTTCAGGTCTCTACGCTGGTACTTGGGCATCAAACCTTTCTATTGATAACGAAACCAATATCGAAATTGATGTCTACGGTGGTTTTGCCAGCGAGTTCGGCGAAAGTGGCATCGGCTACGATGTAGGTTTACTTCGTTATATTTACCCAGGCACTAATAGTGGTGAAGATATAGATTACACAGAATACTACGGTGGTCTATCTTACAGTTATTTCAGTGCTATGATTTTCTACACTGATGACTTTGGTAACGGCGGTGAAGACGAAATCTACTACAAACTTGGTTTCGATTATGACCTGCCGTATGGTTTAGCCTTATCAGCACATTACGGTTACACGGACTCAGACCGCAACACTGGTACTGATTTAAGCGATAGCTACAGTGATTACAGCATTGGTCTGACGAAAGGTTTTGCTGGTTTAGACTGGTCAGTTGCTTATGTAGGAACGGATAGTGATGGTGATGATTTTGCATTCGGTAATGACGAAGCCGACGACCGCTTCGTAGTTAGTGTTGGCGCATCATTCTAAACACACCTCAAGCAGATGGCTCTGATAATCAGAGCCATCTTTTCTAAAGAAGGAATACGCTTATGAAACAAGTTGTAGCTATTATCAAGCCGTTTAAGCTTGATGATGTCCGAGAATCACTCTCTGAAATCGGCGTACAAGGTTTAACGGTTTCTGAAGTTAAGGGTTTTGGACGTCAAAAGGGTCACACTGAGTTGTACAGGGGCGCGGAGTACGTTGTTGATTTCCTGCCTAAGTTGAAACTGGAAATCGCAATTGATGACGGCATTGTAGAGCAAGTTATCGAAGCTATCATCAAGGGTGCTAACACTGGAAAAATCGGTGATGGCAAAATCTTCGTTTACCCACTTGAGCAAGTGGTTCGGATTCGCACTGGCGAAACCGGCCCAGATGCTCTGTAAGCTTGAGGAGACATTAACATGGAATTAGGAAATCAAATCTTCCAACTCCAGTACGCCATGGACACCTTTTACTTTTTAGTATGTGGTGCTCTGGTTATGTGGATGGCGGCTGGCTTCTCAATGCTTGAAGCGGGTCTGGTTCGTGCTAAAAATACTACTGAAATTCTGACCAAAAACGTTATGTTGTTTGCCATTGCCTGTACCTCTTATCTGGTCGTTGGTTATGACATCATGTACGGAGGCGGTTTATTCCTTGCTGGAATTGATGGCGGTGAAACACTGGTTGCTGATGCATTAGCATCATCTGCTGAAGAAGGTTTTGAAGGTGGCGCTGTTTACTCTGCTGCATCAGACTTCTTCTTCCAAGTAGTGTTTGTTGCGACAGCAATGTCTATCGTTTCAGGTGCGGTTGCTGAACGTATGAAATTGTGGGCTTTCGCTGCATTTGCTGTTGTTATGACTGCGTTCATCTATCCAATGGAAGGTTCTTGGACTTGGGGTGGTGCTGATGTATTTGGTATGTACAACCTGGGTGACCTTGGCTTCCTCGACTTTGCGGGTTCCGGTATCGTTCACATGGCAGGTGCTGCTGCAGCATTAGCTGGCGTTATCTTACTGGGCGCTCGTAAAGGCAAATATGGCCCTAATGGTGAAGTTCGTCCGATTCCTGGTGCAAACCTGCCATTAGCGACATTAGGTACATTCATCCTTTGGATGGGTTGGTTCGGCTTCAATGGTGGCTCTGTACTGAAATTAGGCGACATGGCTAGCGCTAACGCTGTTGCAATGGTGTTCTTGAACACAAATGCAGCTGCTGCTGGTGGTGTAATTGCTGCTTTGGTTGTCGCCAAATTATTGTTTGGTAAAGCTGACTTAACCATGATTTTGAACGGTGCATTGGCGGGTCTGGTCGCAATTACTGCTGGTCCTGATACTCCGACTCCATTAATGGCTACCATTATCGGTGCTGTGGGTGGTGTCATTGTAGTGTTCTCAATCGTCTTTATGGATAAAGTTAAAATTGATGATCCAGTCGGTGCTATCTCTGTGCATGGTGTGGTTGGTCTGTGGGGTCTGCTTGCAGTGCCACTGACAAACGCTGATGCCAGCTTCTCAGCACAAATCATCGGCGCCGTAACCATCTTTGTTTGGGTATTTGTTTCCAGCTTCATTGTCTGGGCAGTACTGAAAATGATTATGGGTCTACGTGTAACCGAAGAAGAAGAATACGAAGGTGTGGATTTAGTAGAATGCGGTATGGAAGCATACCCAGAGTTTACTAACTCTAACTAAGATTCTTTAAGCAAAATAAAAAGGGCAGGTTTTACCTGCCCTTTTTTATGCCTGAAATTTACAACGTTTTATTGATGATACTGAACGCTCTCTGCATGCACTGCATCGACTAAAGCTGCTACATGTTCTGGATTAATCGTCGGATGGATACCGTGTCCAAGATTGAACACATGGCCACTGCCATGACCATAAGCTTTGAGAATTTCTTTTACTTCTGCTTTTATCCGCTCAGGCTGAGCATACAACACACAAGGATCCATATTGCCTTGTAAAGCGACTTTATCGCCCACCTGATAACGCGCCAGTGAAAGATCGGTGGTCCAGTCGAGCCCTAACGCATCCGCACCGACTTCAGCCATATGACTTAACCATTGACCGCCGCCTTTGGTAAACATAGTTACCGGAACGCGTCTGCCCTCATTTTCTTTGGTTAGACCGCTGATAATTTGCTGCATATATGCCAGCGAAAATTCTTTATAGTTGGGTCCGCTTAATGCTCCACCCCAGGTATCAAATAACATTAAAGCTTGCGCACCGGCAGCAATTTGAGCATTTAAGTAAGCAGTTACTGACTTGGCAAGCACTGATAACAAATCATGCATTACTTTAGGTGAATCAAACATCATCGCTTTAATTTTAGCGAAATCTTTACTTGAACCACCCTCAACCATGTAACAGGCCAGTGTCCATGGGCTACCACTAAAGCCAATTAATGGCACTTTGCCATCAATTTCTCTGCGGGTCAGGCGGATAGCATCCATTACATAACCCAGACTATCTTCCATATCCGGTACGCTGAGATTGGCTACGTCAGCTGCACTACGCACTGTTTTATGGAATTTTGGTCCCTCTCCTGTAACAAAATGTAAACCTAGTCCCATTGCATCAGGAATGGTCAAAATATCGGAAAAGATAATCGATGCATCCAGATCATAACGTCGTAGTGGCTGTAGCGTTACTTCACAGGCCAACTCGGGCGTAGTACACAATGTCATAAAGTTACCGGCTTTTTCGCGCACCTGACGATACTCGGGCAAATAACGTCCTGCCTGACGCATAATCCATATAGGTGTTTTGTCGACAGGCTGCTTTAATAAAGCACGCAAATAACGATCATTTTTTAATTCGGACACCGGGGCACCTTTTTATTTTTGGTGGCAATTCGCAAGCTCAGAAACAAAATCGCACTGAGTGATCAGACTCAAGCGAGTATGACCAACTCAGTGCGTTAAAATTGCCACTATTTTTCAGATAAAAACTGGAGTTCTACACTTCCAGATAATCGAGAATTCCTTCAGCAGCCTGACGACCTTCCCAAACAGCGGTAACAACCAAATCAGAACCGCGAACCATATCACCGCCGGCAAAGATTTTCGGGTTAGTGGTTTGATATGCGCATGTACCTTCAGCAGGAGCCACAACACGGCCACCATCATCAATACTGACATTAAATTTTTCAAACCATGGTGCAGGACTTGGACGGAAACCAAAGGCAATGACTACCGCGTCTGCAGCAATAATTTCTTCACTGCCTTGCACCGGTTCAGGACGACGACGACCACGCTCGTCAGGCTCACCCATAGCGGTCGTGACGACTTTGACGCCGGTGACTTTATTGCCATCACCAACGATTTCGATCGGCTGACGATTCCACATAAACTCAACGCCTTCTTCTCGCGCGTTATTCACCTCACGACGTGAGCCCGGCATATTTTCTTCATCCCGACGATAGGCGCAGATAACATTGGTTGCACCTTGGCGAATCGCGGTACGGTTACAGTCCATTGCTGTATCACCACCGCCAAGCACAACTACACGCTTACCTTCGAGTGAAACATAATTTTCAGAGGGCAGATCAAGCAGTTTTTTATTGTTAGCTACCAGGTAAGGCAGAGCTTCATGGACGCCCGGCAATTCTTCGCCAGGGAAACCACCTTTCATATAGGTATAGGTTCCCATACCCAGGAAAACAGCATCGTACTCTTCAAGCAAAGCATCAAACTCAATGTCTTTACCAATTTCGGTATTTAAACGGAACTCAATACCCATGCCTTCCATGACTTCACGACGGCGTTTAACAACTTCTTTTTCCAGTTTGAATTCTGGAATACCAAAGGTTAGCAAACCACCGATTTCAGGATAACGATCAAACACAACAGGCTTAACACCGTTACGAATTAAAACATCAGCCGCTCCTAAACCAGCAGGACCCGCACCGATTACAGCAACGCGTTTACCCGTATCTACCACATTAGATAAATCTGGGCGCCAGCCTTGTGACAAAGCTGTGTCAGTAATGTATTTTTCCACTGAGCCAATGGTTACTGCACCAAAACCGTCATTTAAGGTGCAAGCACCTTCACATAAGCGATCTTGTGGGCAAACACGACCACAAATTTCAGGCAGCGTATTGGTTTGATGGGCCAATTCAGCAGCCTGTTCTAGATTGCCTTCGCTAATCAGTTTCAGCCAGTTTGGAATATAGTTGTGTACTGGACACTTCCATTCGCAGTAGGGATTACCACATTCTAAACAACGGTCAGATTGCTCTGCTGCTTGTGGTGCATCAAATTGCCCATAGATTTCACCAAATTGCTGTTTACGAACGTTTGCATCCAGTTTTTTTGGGTCAACACGACCTACATCTAAAAATTGAAACGTATTTTTTTTCATCGTTATTTCGTTTTACCAGGTTGTATCAGGCCGCTTTGGTGGCTATTTTTAATAAACCATCCAATGACGCTGCTTTGGGTTTGACCAGCCAGAACTCTTTAATCGCTTGCTCAAAACGATCCAGAATCTGATGCGCCCAGACACTCCCGGTTTCACGCACATGGTCTTCAATAAGGCCTTTTAGATGCAGAGCGGCTTCAGACATTTCGTCACCATCAATCCGCACCAATTCAACCAGCTCTTCGTTGTAACGTTCTGCAAAAGTGTTATCTAAGTCCAGCACATAAGCCAGACCACCGGTCATACCAGCACCAAAATTCAGCCCGGTTTCACCCAACACAGTAACAACACCACCAGTCATATATTCACAACCGTGATCGCCCACCCCTTCAACAACCGCAACTGCTCCGGAATTACGCACTGCAAAGCGTTCACCCGCTTTACCAGCGGCATACAATTCCCCGCCAGTCGCACCATATAAACAGGTGTTACCGATAATGCTGGCATTTTGCGTTTCAAAATCACTTTCCGGAGATGGATAGATAGTCAGCTTGCCTGCAGCCATACCTTTACCAACATAGTCATTGGCATCACCTTCAAGGCGCATTTCCAAACCACCAGCATTGAACACGCCAAAGCTTTGTCCAGCAGAGCCTTTAAGGTTCAGACGAACAGGCTTTTCGATCATGCCGTAATTGCCATGAACTTTAGCGATCTCACCCGACAAACGGGCACCGATGGACCGATTAATATTACGAACGGTGTAACTAAATTCACCGCCGATTTTGTTGACGATAGTTTCTTTAATATCCACTACCATCTGCTCAGCCAACTCACCTTTATCATAAGGTTCATTTTTCGGCTCGAGGCAGAATTGCGGTTTGTCAGCAGGGACGCCGGCATTCGACAACAGTGGTTGTAGATTCAAACCACGTTGTTTATCAGTGGTACCAGGCAATACTTCCAGCAAATCAGTACGGCCAATCAAATCCTGCAAGCTATGTACACCCAGTTTAGCCAACCATTCACGGGTTTCACGTGCAACAAACTGGAAGTAGTTCATTACCATTTGTGGCAAACCGATAAAGTGTTGTGTGCGCAGTTTTTCATTCTGCGTTGCTACACCGGTCGCACAATTATTCAAATGGCAGATCCGCAGGTATTTACAACCCAACGCCACCATCGGTCCGGTACCAAAACCAAAACTTTCCGCACCCAAAATAGCAGCTTTAATAACATCCAAACCGGTTTTTAGGCCACCATCTGTTTGCAAACGCACTTTGTCACGTAAATCATTGGCACGCAGTGTCTGGTGAGCTTCACTTAAACCAAGCTCCCAAGGACCGCCAGCATATTTGACCGAAGTCAGTGGGCTGGCACCGGTACCACCGTCATAACCAGAAATGGTAATCAAATCGGCATAAGCTTTTGCCACACCAGCTGCAACAGTTCCGACACCTGCTTGGGAAACCAATTTCACTGATACCAATGCATCAGGGTTTACCTGTTTCAAATCAAAGATCAATTGAGCCAGATCTTCAATCGAATAGATATCATGATGCGGTGGTGGCGAGATCAATGTTACGCCTGGCACTGAATGGCGCAGTGTCGCAATCATCTGATTAACTTTGCCACCCGGTAACTGACCACCCTCGCCTGGTTTTGCACCTTGAGCAATTTTGATCTGTAATACTTCGGCATTAACCAAATAGTGTGGTGTTACACCAAAACGGCCTGAGGCAATCTGTTTGATTTTAGAAACACGTTCGTTACCAAAACGATCTGGATCTTCACCACCTTCACCAGAATTCGAGCGACCACCTAAACGGTTCATAGCAATCGCCAGGGCTTCATGCGCTTCAGGCGATAAAGCACCTAAAGACATACCAGCACTATCAAAACGTTTCAGAATAGCACCGGTATCTTCAACTTCTTCAATATCTAATGCCGTATCGGCCAGTTTGACATCCAATAAGTCGCGCAACACCATCGCAGGACGATCATTAACTAAAGCCGCATACGCTTTATAGTCATCATAGCTGCCGCCTTGAACGGCTTTTTGCAATGTCCCAATGACATCTGGGTTATAAGCATGATATTCACCACCGTGGATGAATTTCAGCAAACCACCTTGCTCACGTTTTTTACGTTGATTCCACGCAAGTTTAGAAAGTTGTAACTGATCTTCATGTAATGCTTCAAAATCAGCACCGCTGACTCGGCTGGTCGTTGCAGTGAAGCATTTATCAACTACCGCATCACTCAAACCAACAATTTCAAATAACTGAGCGCCGCGATAGCTGGCGATTGTTGAGATACCCATTTTTGAGGTGATCTTAAACAAACCTTTATTGATGCCCTTACGGTAGTGTCGGCATAACTGGGCATGTTCAATATCTTTGATTTCGTTGGTAGCACGTAAATCCTGCAAACAAGCGTATGCAAGATACGGATAAATTGCAGTTGCGCCATAGCCCAGCAATACGCCGAAATGATGTGGATCACGAGCGGTTGCAGTTTCAACAATGATATTGGCATCACAACGTAAGCCTGACTTAATCAAATGCTGATGCACCGCACCTGTTGCCAATAATGCATGTACAGGCAAGGTGTCTTTAGCAATATCACGATCACTGAGGATCAACACCACATTGCCATCACGCACGGCATTTTCTGCATCGACACAAATGGCATCAATCGCTTTTTCCAAACCGATTTCTGGCTGGTAATTTAACGAAATACGATGTGACTTGTATTCAGTATCACTATCACCCAGCTTGAGGATTTGATTAAACAGCTTTTCTGTTAGTACCGGAGAATCCAACACCACACGTTGGGCATGATCTTCACCCTCTTCAAACAGGTTACGCTCTTGGCCAATACAGGTCTCCAAAGACATAACAATGTTTTCACGCAATGGGTCGATTGGTGGATTGGTGACCTGTGCAAACTGTTGGCGGAAATAATCATACAAAGAACGGACTTTTTCTGACATGACCGCAAACGGACTATCGTCACCCATTGAGCCGACAGCTTCCTGGCCTATCTCACCTAACACACGAAGCACCTGATCGCGCTCTTCAAAGCTGACACCGAACATTTTTTCGAATACTTCCAGCTCATCACCCTGAATTTCAGGCAATGTATGCTCATCATCTTTCTCGGTGTCTTGCAGCCGTTGTAAATTATTATCCAACCACTCACGATAAGGTTGAGCGTTTTTCAGCATATTGTTGATATCTTCTGGCATCAACAATTCGCCAGTTTGGGTATCTACAGCCAACATTTGACCTGGTTTCAGACGACCTTTTGCCACCACGTCTTCTGGCTGATAGTTGTAAACGCCGACTTCTGATGCCAAGGTAATATGACGATCTTTGGTAATGACATAACGTGCAGGGCGTAAACCATTTCGATCTAGCGTACATGCTGCATAACGGCCATCAGTGATAACCACGCCAGCTGGACCATCCCATGGCTCCATATGCATGGAGTTAAAGTCATAGAAGGCTTTTAGATCACTATCCATTGTGGGATCGTTTTGCCATGCAGGTGGAATCAACAAACGCATTGCACGGAACATGCTTACGCCGCCAGCCAATAGGGCTTCCAACATGTTATCCATGCTGGACGAGTCGGAACCAGAAGTACCGACTAATGGGCGAATATCTTCCATGTTTTCAATTAACGACGTCGCAAACTTGGCACCACGTGCCAAAGCCCAGTTACGGTTACCTTGAACGGTATTAATTTCACCGTTGTGCGCAAGATAACGGAATGGCTGAGCCAAGCGCCATTGCGGCCAAGTGTTGGTAGAGAAACGTTGGTGGAATACACAAATAGCCGTTTCCATACGCTCATCACTGAGATCTTTATAGAAAACGGGTAAGTATGAAGGCATTACCAAGCCTTTGTATGAGACTACTTGTGATGACAGAGTGGGGATGTAGAAATCCTTATCATCGGTAATCGCTTTTTCAGCTTTACGGCGTGCGATATAAAGATTGCGTTCAAATGCCGCATCATCCATAGACTCGCCAGCATTCACAAAAACATGCCGCATCTTTGGCAACAAACGTAATGCCTCTTGGCCGCAGGCCGTTTCAGCATCAACCGGCACTTCGCGCCAGCCTATTACTTGAAGACCTTGCTCGGTAAGTTTTTCGCTAACGGCGTCCTGGGCTAACTGTGCTTTATTGTCGTCCTGTGACAGAAATACCATACCGACCGCATAGCGCTGTGCCAATGAAAAGCCAAGCTCTTCGGCAATCGCTTTAAAAAAGCTGTCTGGTTTCTTCAGCAATAAACCGCAACCGTCGCCGGTTTTACCGTCAGCACCAATCGCGCCTCGATGGGTCAGATTACCCAACGCTTCAATGGCGGTTTTAACCAACCAATGACTGGGCTTACCATCCATTTGGGCAATTAGGCCGAATCCGCAGTTATCGCGCTCAAATTCAGGTCTGTAGAGACCTTGTGTTAATTCTGTTGGCTGACTCACGTCGCATACCTTCATCGTTTGTTAGCGCCGTCGCAGCTCCATTCCGGTTGTTAAACCAGCACAGCTATGTCTAAACTGAGGAGCGTCGCACAAAAACACGGCAGAAAGGATCACCTAGTATAACGATTGATCCAGCACCATTCAATTCTAGCTACAATTTGGACAACATCTAACGGCAGTAAATTTTCCTATTTTCAATAAAATAGCTAAAATGCACTGCTTTTCTGACAATACAATCGGACTGACAATGGACAAACCACTGGTAGGGGTAGTGATGGGCAGTAACAGTGACTGGCCTGTCATGCAAAAAGCCGTGGAACAACTTGACGCTTTTGGCGTTGCTTATGAAACCCAAGTTGTTTCAGCTCACCGTACACCCGATCTACTTACCGACTATGCCAAAACAGCTAAAACGAGAGGTTTGAGTTGTATTATCGCTGGTGCCGGTGGCGCCGCCCATTTACCCGGCATGCTCGCTGCGAATACATTAGTCCCTGTTCTTGGAGTGCCGGTTCCATCACGTTATCTCAAAGGCCAGGACTCTTTATTATCCATTGTTCAAATGCCAAAGGGCATTCCTGTTGCCACGTTTGCTATTGGTGAGGCTGGTGCCGCGAATGCTGCTTTATTTGCCATTGCCCAGTTGGCGATTCATGACAAAAAACTGGCCGCTAAATTAGAACAATTTCGTAAAGACCAGCACCAAGCCGTATTGGATATGACACTTCCACCATTAGCATAGAACTGAGGACGTAATGATTTTACCAGGTGCAACGTTAGGAATGCTGGGAGGCGGTCAATTAGGTCGCATGTTTACGACTGCCGCTCAAACCATGGGCTACAAAGTTATTGTGCTCGACCCGGATAAAAACAGCCCTGCGGGCATTATTGCTGATCAGCATATTTGTGCAACCTATACCGATGAATCAGCCCTAAAAGAACTGGCCCTGCAATGTGCTGCCATCACGACTGAGTTTGAAAATATACCCGCCAGCACTTTGGCCTTTCTCGAACAACGCACTGTGGTTCACCCTTCATCAACTGCATTGGCCAGCACTCAAAATCGTAATACTGAAAAAAACTTTATTCGTGCCCAAGGCATCGCCACCGTGCCATTTGTCAGTATTCACAGTAAAGATGATATTGCTAATATCGGTGACCAAATTACTTTCCCAGCTATTCTCAAAGTTGCCACCTTTGGCTATGACGGAAAAGGTCAGATTGTTTGTGAAGATTTGCAAGCAGCCTACGAAGCATTTGATGCTTTAGGCCAAAAAGAATGTGTATTGGAACAGCGAATTGATCTAGAGCGTGAAATATCAGTTGTGCTGGCACGAGCTCAGAATGGCCAGATAACGGCCTTTCCAGTTGCTGAAAATGTGCATATAAATGGTATTTTGCATTCAACCACCGTGCCTAGCATTGCAGAGCAATCCCAACAGCAGATGGCCATTGAAATGGCCAGTAAAATTGCTGAGGGCCTTGATTATGTTGGCACCATGGCGGTTGAATTTTTTGTCTCCAAACAAGGTGACATTATTGCCAACGAAATCGCACCGAGACCACATAATTCCGGTCATTACACCCTGGATGCTTGTCGCACATCACAATTTGAACAACAAGTAAGAATGCTTTGCGGTTTGCCCGCTGGAAATGCTGAGCTTATCTCGCCTGTTGTGATGATTAATTTATTGGGTGATGTGTGGGGCAATAGCCAGCCACACTGGAATAAGCTGCTTACTCAGCCAGATATCAAGCTGCATTTATACGGAAAAAAAGAAGCACGTGCTGGTCGCAAAATGGGTCACTTTAATGTGCTTGCCGCTGACACATCCCAAGCAATAGAGCTAGCCAGTCAAACTTTTGCAGCCATCAAAGCTGATTAATGCACAACATTACGATTACCTATTGCACACAATGCCGCTGGATGTTGCGCGCAGCTTGGATGGCTCAGGAACTGCTCAGTACTTTTGACGGTGAGATTACAGAGTTAACGCTTAAACCGGCTTCCGGTGGCGTTTTTGAAGTAACGGCGGATGATGCGTTGGTCTGGTCAAGAAAACAGGAAGGTCGCTTCCCAGATATTGCCGAGCTGAAACAACGCGTTCGTGATGTCATTGCTCCAGAACAGGATTTAGGTCATTCCGATAAGAAAAAGTAATAGCTGTATCTGAGCAGATAAAAAAAGGGACGTTTTCACGTCCCTTTTTTGTTATGCATCTTCAACTTTTACACTATAACCGCACTCTTTCTGCGGACAAACTTTTTCCGTACCTTTACTTTTGGTAGTTTTGATACTCAAAATCGGCCAGTTACAATTAGGACATGGTTCGGCAACCGGCTCATTCCATATCGCATAATCACAAGTCGGATATTCCGAACAAGAATAAAACACTTTGCCGCGTCGTGATTTGCGGGTAAGGATCTCGCCTTTTTTACACTTCGGACATTCAACACCGGTTTTATCCGGTTGTTCCAATGATTCAATATGCTTGCATTTGGGATAGCTGCTGCAGCCTATAAACTTACCGTATTTCCCGGTACGAACCCATAAATCCGATTCACATTTAGGACATTTACGGCCTTCAACTACTTCTGGCTCACTGGCGGTGGTTTCTTCGCCATCAATGTTGCGTGTGTAATCACATTCAGGGTAACCGGTACAACCAATAAAGCGACCACTTCGGCCCAATCGGCTGGATAGTTTTTTACCGCATTTTGGACAATCTTCATCCAACAGTTCCTGCGTCACATCGCTACGCTGAACTTCCTTATCCTTGGTTTCCACTTGCTCTTTAAATGGTCCCCAGAAATTACGTAACAATGGGATCCATTCGGCTTCACCGCGCGATACCGCATCTAAATCATCTTCTAGTTTGGCAGTAAAGTCATAGTCCACATAGCGAGTAAAATGCTGAACGAGAAATTTGCCGACAACGCGCCCCACAT
The DNA here is from genome assembly GCF_048266885.1 of Methylophaga sp. Lineage (GTDB taxonomy): Bacteria > Pseudomonadota > Gammaproteobacteria > Nitrosococcales > Methylophagaceae > Methylophaga. The sequence goes on along the minus strand of NZ_JBLWYR010000004.1, from coordinate 38,742 downwards.
CGGTTGGATGAAAGCGTTTGGTAATTAACTCGACATATTCACGTTGGAGCAGCGTGGAAATAATACTGGCGTAGGTCGATGGACGACCAATATCGTGTTCTTCAAGACTGCGAACCAAGCTAGCCTCACTGTATCTCGGCGGTGGTTCAGTAAAATGTTGTTCAGGACGAATAGCGACTAGATCAACGACCTCACCGACTTCCATTGGTGGCAGGATATTTTCATCCTTATCGCCTTTAGTATCATCTTTACCTTCAAGATAGACACTCATAAAACCGGGATTGACCACGGTAGAACCATTGGCGCGGAAAGTATTTCCTTTGCCACAGCCTAAATCCACAGCAACAGTATTCAAGGTTGCATGAATCATTTGACTGGCTAAAGTCCGCTGCCAGATCAGGTTATACAGTTTGTATTGATCGGCGGATAAATACGCCTTCATGTCATCGGGAGTGCGTAGAACCGAAGTAGGTCTTATCGCCTCATGCGCTTCCTGAGCATTTTTGGATTTGGTTTTATATTCTTGCGGTTTACTCGGTACAGATTTCGCTCCATAGCGCTGACCGATAAAGATACGAATCTCTTCAATCGCTTCGGCCGCCAACGTTACTGAGTCAGTACGCATATAGGTGATTAAACCCTCTGCTCCCTCGCCAGTATCCACACCTTCGTATAATTGTTGGGCAACGCTCATCGTGCGCTGCGCACCGAAACCTAACTTACGGGATGCTTCCTGTTGCAAGGTAGAAGTAGTAAAAGGCGCCGCCGGATTACGTTTACGTTGTTTTTTCTCAACGTGGGTGACCAACAATTTGCCTTCTGCAGCCTTGGTTAGAGCTTTGACCACCTCTTCGGCCTGTTCCGTATGATCAATACTGAACTGGCTAAGTTTCTCATTTTTGTATTGAGTTAATTTTGCTTGAAACGGTGTTTTTTCGGCGGTGGCATCTGCTTCGATGGTCCAATATTCCTGAGCCTTGAATGCTTCTATCTCCAGCTCGCGTTCGACAATCATTCGAAGTGCAGGGCTTTGTACCCGTCCGGCGGACAAACCTCGACGCACCTTTTTCCATAACAATGGAGAAAGCGTGAACCCAACTAGATAATCTAAAGCACGCCGTGCTTGCTGAGCATTGACCAAATCCATCGATAATTCTCGGGGATTGGCTACCGCATCGTTGACAGCCTGCTTAGTAATTTCATGGAAGACAACCCGGAAAACTTCTTTATCTTTTAATACACCTTTCTTTTTCAGCAACTCAAATAGATGCCAGGAGATAGCCTCTCCCTCACGATCCGGATCCGTTGCCAGATAAAGCGTGTCGGCTTTTTTCATGGCTTTGGCAATCGCCTCAACATGTTTACTGTTGCGGTCAATGACCTGATATTTCATCGCAAAATCATTGGACGGATCGACAGCACCTTCTTTAGGCAGTAAATCCCTGACGTGACCATAAGATGCTAAGACTTCTACATCTTTGCCCAAATATTTTTTGATGGTCTTGGCCTTGGCCGGTGACTCAACAATAACGAGTTTATTTCCCATAAAATCCTGTACCAAAAATAGACGCTCTAAATAACACTGCCCGTGTAAAACGGGCAGTGTTATGAATAATAAGAGCGGTCAAATTCAGTGAATAACCGCCTCCAAATCTTCAAACACCAGATCTTCCATCCAGGCATAAGCGACCTCTCGGCCTGGTTGATAAAACAGTACCATGAGCACAACCCATTTCAGCTGTTCAAGGTCAATTTCTTCACTATCCAAGGCCAACACACGCTCAATGACAACTTCGCGGGTTTCGACATCCAAAACCCCAACCTGTTCCAAAAACAATAAATAGCCACGACAATGAATATCGAGACGCTCAATTTCACTGTCACTGAAAACACGGATATGTGTATTGGGAATGTCTGTCTGCGGTGCCACCACAGTCATGTTGTCAAGCCAATCAAGTGCTTTGTGTATTTCTAGTTCCTGAAAGCCTACCTGCTCTAATTCAAGCTCCAGGACATCTTTATCAGGTTGGTTGCTATCTTCGGTATCGATATAGTTTTCGAACAGATAGAGCAACACATCAATTACATTTTCTTTCATCGGCTTCTCTATTATGGGCCCGATCCGGTTCCGGTTCGGACATATCGTCCTCCGGGCAGTGATGCAACCTGACCTTGCAGCTCCAGTAATAACAGCATGGATGAAACGGCATCAACCGTCAATCCGCTTTTGTCAATAAGTATATCGATATGAATAGGGTCATATCCCAGAAACTCAAACAGTTGTTGATAATCCTTATCTAATTCCGCTGAAGCTAAAACCTCTTCATTAGAAGCAAAGTTATCCCCTGATTGCGGAACCACTCCTGCCATGGCTCCCAGTTCTTCGATAATATCATTCGCAGTTTCAACTAACTTAGCGCCTTCACGAATCAACTGGTGACAGCCCCGTGATAATGGGTTATGAATTGAACCAGGAATGGCGAAGACCTCTCTTCCCTGCTCCATCGCCATCCTTGCCGTAATTAATGAACCACTTTTTACTGCAGCTTCGACCACTAGCGTGCCTAAACTTAAGCCACTGATAATGCGATTACGGCGAGGAAAATTTTCCGCTTTGGGAGGAGTCCCTAAAGGAAACTCTGAAACAATCGCGCCATTTTCAGCGATATAATGCGCCAAATCCCGATGTGCCGCTGGATATACCCGATCCAAACCGGTACCAATCACCGCAATCGTTCTGCCGGATGCTGCTAATGCCCCTTTATGTGCCGCAGCATCAATACCTGCAGCCAATCCACTGGTAATCACAATATCGCCTTGTGCTAAATACCGGGCAAACTCAAATGCCGTATCACGACCAGATGCGGATGGATTTCGACTACCCACCACAGCCAACTGCCATTTACTAAGTAAATTGATATCACCTTGGACAAACAATAAAGCTGGAGGATCGGGTATTTGTTGGAGTAACTTAGGATAATGTTGGTGTTGCTGGTCGATCACATGGCGATTATCAGCTGATAACCATTCCAAATCTTGCTCAACCTGATCCCAATCTGGCGTTTGGAGTAACGAGACGATTTTAGGATCAATACCTTTTAACAGCCGCGGTTCATTGAAAATATCCGCTGGTGAGCTGACTTGTTGGACAAGTTTGTTAAAGGTAGCGGGCCCTACACCGGGAATACGTTGTAGAGCCAGCTGACATGCTAAGGAACGTTGCGCCCCGGAGAATCTATGCAAGCTGTTTCCTTTATTCTGCAGATCGTACCTTGTCAAACAAATGCATAGAAGTCGTCGCTTTCATTACGATGGCGTAACTCACTTTTTCATACAGCTTAAACACCATGGCTTCCCCAGCATGCTCGTCAGGCAGTGTGACAGTCGCTTCACGATCTGCACTTACCTCATCACGAATCGTTTTACCTGCTTTATAAACGGATAAAACATGACCACTTTCCAGGCCATCGCGTGTACCGAGATTTAAAACCACGATTTGATATTGCCCCACTTGGGAAACACCGTCAAACACCGAAATAATCGTGCCCTCCACCGGTTGAGAAGGTGCTCTCGGGAAAAAGTTAAGATCAAAATCTTCTTCTTCGACCGGCAACAATTTATCACCAACCATGACTTCACGACTTGTGTAGGTGAGATTCAAGGTTGAAACGTCTCCAGGCTGCGTTACGACTGCATCACCGGTATAAATTGCTTCTACACCCAGCTCTTCACCGGTATTAGGGTCAAAATAAATTTTTCCGCCCCTAAATACACTGAAATCATCGCCTTCCGGCTCGATTATGCCTCGTGCATAAACAATATCACCTGCGCCCGACAATAATCTTTCATCTGTTGTTGCCACAACGTATGGCGCTGTATCAAGTACTTCAACACCCACCACTCGTGGCTTGGTTAGAAATGGGCGAATGATGGATAAAGGAATAGTGTTGATGGCTTCATCAATTCGGATTTCACGCGTTTCAGGTGAAAGTTTGAAGGTTTGCTGGCCACGATTTAACTCTAGGACTGGACGGCCATCGCGATAAACCAAGGTTAATTCATCGCCCGGATAGATTAGATGGGGATTTTCGACTTGTGGATTGACCTGCCATATCTCTGGCCAATGCCAAGGGTATTGAAGAAATTTAGCGGAGATATCCCAAAGCGTATCGCCTTTAACCACCACATAACGTTCAGGATGATTGGGATTCAGGGCAACCTGGTTTGCCAGTAACGCAGAACTCATCAACAGGGCCATTAGACCCAAACAGATGTGACGTATCATCATAAAATCCTCATGGACGCTACAGGGCAGCCATATCCCTGGACAAACAGCAACGGCTCATAGTGTCTAATAAGCGTTTACACTAATCAAGTAATCCGGCAACAAACTTGGTTTATAATGTGTCGATATCTCGACTAGTTAAACTTTTATGCCTGATAAAGGTAAGCTTAGATGGCGAACAGCATAATGAAACTAACAGCTACTTTTGTTCTTGGCATCACGTTGATGAGTGTGAATTCCATCGTGATTGCTGCTGGAGATGTAGCTAAAGGCAAAGTTAAGTCAGCTGTCTGCTCAACGTGTCATGGTGCTGATGGCATTGCGATTATGCCAGCTTATCCCAACCTTGCTGGCCAGAATGCTGAATATTTAGAGTCAGCGCTTAAGGCCTATCGGGAAAAACAACGTCAAGGCGGTATGGCAGCCATCATGCAGATGCAAGCGAATAACTTGTCAGACGAAGATATTTCCAACCTCGCAGCTTATTACTCAAGCTTGAAATAACTGACTGCTGGTTAAATGATTTATAGCAGGTACTGAAATGGCTCAACTGAATATATTGCACTTCCCCGATCCCAGGCTACGTCTAAAAGCAAAGCCCATTGAAAAGGTAACGGATGAAATCCGCCAGCTTGCAAATGATATGCTGGAAACCATGTACGATGCTCCGGGTATTGGTCTTGCTGCCACCCAGGTTAATGAACAGAAACGGTTAATTGTTATTGATGTTTCTGAAGATAAAACCAGCCCGTTGTTTTTGATTAACCCGGAATTAGTTGAAACTGAGGGTGAGAGGGACTTTGAAGAAGGCTGCCTTTCTGTTCCCGAAGCCTATGAGCTGGTTACCCGTGCGGATAGAATTCGTGTTCGTGCATTAAACCTGCAAGGCGAAGTTTTTGAAATGGATGCCGATGGCATTCTGGCAACCTGCATCCAACATGAAATCGATCATCTGGAAGGCAAATTATTTGTTGATTACCTAAGCAATCTCAAACGTCAGCGCATCAAAAAACGGCTGGAGAAACACCAGAAACAAAAACTATAAGGACATCCATGCGCATCATTTTTGCCGGCACTCCGGACTTCGCAGCAACCACGCTGGCGGCTTTACTGACCACGGAACATGAAATCTGCGCCGTTTACTCACAACCAGATCGACCCGCAGGTCGTGGCCGCAAACTGACAGCCAGCCCAGTCAAACAACTCGCTCTAGAACATAATATTCCTGTTGAACAACCACTCAATTTCAAAGCTGAAGCTGATCGAGAAATACTTGACCATTATCAGGCAGATTTAATGATTGTGGTAGCCTATGGATTACTGTTACCTCAAAGTGTTCTGGACACTCCCCGACTGGGCTGTATTAATGTTCATGCCTCTTTATTGCCGCGCTGGCGCGGGGCTGCACCAATACAACGCGCTATTTTGGCTGGTGATAAAAAAACCGGTGTATGCATTATGCAAATGGAAGCCGGGTTGGATACTGGGCCAGTAATTCAACGCGCTGAAATTGCCATTGAAGCCAATGATACTGGCGAGCAATTGCATGACAAACTGGCACAGCTTGGCGCCTCTACTTTGCTGGAAACACTGAAGAATTTTGAACAGTTGCAATCGCAGGCTATCCCTCAAGATAATGCTGACAGTTGCTATGCATCTAAACTGTTGAAAGCTGAAGCGAATATTGATTGGTCACAATCTGCTCAGCAAATCGATCGCCAAATCCGGGCGTTTAATCCCTGGCCTGTTGCTCAAACACTCTGGCAAGACAAAATGTTGCGGATCTGGGGCGCTATAGTAATTGACTCTCACAATCAACACACCACGCCGGGCACCATTATTCAGGTAGAGCGCCAAGGAGTTGATGTTGCAACAGGTGACGGTGTACTCCGCCTGCTATCGATTCAGTCACCAGGAAAAAAAGCCATGCCTGTCCATGACTTTCTGAATGCTCATCCATTAAAGGTGGGCGACCATTTTGGCTAAAAACAAATCATTATGTGCTCGCAGTGCAGCCGCCTTGGTCATTTTGCGAGTAATCCAGGGACAGTCGTTAAATACTGCTTCGACCGATATCAGCAAACGACTGGATGAAACTCAACGCGGATTATTTCAGCAACTTTGCTATGGTGTGATTCGTTGGTATCCAACACTTGAAACCCTTAGTGAGCAATTACTTTCCAAACCATTAAAAGCAAAAGACGGCGATATCCTCGCCTTGTTACTGATTGGTATTTATCAACTTCGTTCGTTACGAATTCCAGACCATGCGGCACTCTCTGAAACCGTCAATGCCTGCAAACTGCTGAACAAACAATGGGCAACCGGTTTGATGAATGCGTGCCTGAGAAACTATCAGCGCCAACAGGATGTGTTAGAAAAATCATTAACAGAACAAGTTGTCAGTCTTTACGCTCATCCAACGTGGCTGATTGAAAAGTACCAAAACGATTGGCCAGATGATTGGCAAACAATTTTGACCGCCAACAACCAGCAACCGCCCATGATGTTGCGAGTTAATTGCCGGGAATTTTCGCAAGCGGAATATCTAGAATTATTAGCCAAAGCCAATATTGCTGCTCAGGCAATTGAAAACTGCCCCCAAGGCATTTTGCTAGAACAGGCTTGTGATGTATTTGCCTTGCCAGGCTTTGTCGATGGTGCTGTCTCCGTTCAGGATGGTGCCGCACAACAAGTTGCTGATTTACTTGATATACAGCCAAACCAGCGCATTCTGGACGCCTGCGCAGCACCAGGGGGTAAAACCTGCCATATTTTGGAAAGACATCCCCGTAATGAAATGACCGCACTGGATATCAGTGATGAGCGGCTCAAACAGGTGGATGAAAACCTGTCCCGATTGCATTTAACAGCAAATTGTTTAGCAGCAGATGCCAGTGACACACAAAACTGGTGGAATGGTGAGCAATTTGACCGTATATTAATTGATGCGCCATGTACTGGTAGTGGAGTCATCCGCCGGCATCCAGATATCAAGCTGCTAAGAAAACCTGAGGATATAGAACAGTTGGCTCAGCAACAACGCGCTTTGCTGGATAATTTATGGCCATTACTGAAACCTGATGGTTTGCTGGTTTACACCACCTGCTCGGCATTTAAGCAGGAAAATGAATTACAGATAGAAGCATTTTTGCAACGTCAGCCTGATGCCATGGAACACATTCCAGCTAAGGCTCCAGCACGAAGAGCAAGTTTTGGCTATCAATTGCTACCGGGAGATAACGATCTGGATGGTTTCTATTATGCCTGCTTACGCCACCGTTAAACGTCTTCTGACGTCAATTGTGTTTGTATTTGTATCTGCGCAAGCTGCGCAGGCGGAGGTGTTTCGAGTTGATGATGCCCACACCTCTCCCGCGGGCAATGGTTATTTGCTCAATGCCAACATTAGCTATCCGTTAAATCCTCGGGTAAAGGAAGCGCTTTACAACGGGGTACCAATTACCTTTGTTCAGGAAATACAGCTAATACGTATTTACCCTGTTCTGGGGGATTGGTGGCAATGGCATAGTACCCTCTGGTCAACTGAATTACGTTATATACTGCGTTATCACGATCTATCACAGCAGTATTTGTTACATTCGATGGAAAGCAAAACCCATCGGAATTTTCCGACCATGGAAAGTGCTTTAAGTAGCATGGGAGAGATACAGGATTTTAGTCTCCCCCCCCAACACACTCTTGATACCCAAAATTTGATTCTCAGAATAAGCAGTCAAATTGATTTGAATGCCCTGCCCTCACCGATGCGGCCAGGGGCATTCCTTTCTAGTAAATGGGATTTAGCCAGCGACTGGTATGAGGTGGCATGGCCTTCCAATTAATCAGAGGACTCAGCTCGGGAACAGCACCTTATTTTTCATTGGCCTTGATGTTATTACTGCTGGCCTATTTATTAAGTGCTGCCACACAAGATACTTCCCGACTCAATGATCTGTTTCTTTACATTTTTGGTCTTGGCCTGGTCTGCCTGCTATTGCTGGCCGGGATCCTGGCCCGTGGTTTATATCGGCTCTACCGCGATTTTAAAAGAAAAGCGCCAGGCTCCCGGCTTACCCTGAAACTGGTCAGCTTATTTGTTTTGTTAATTGTCGGCTCAACCAGCATTGTCTATGGCTTTTCAGTCCATTTTTTACAACGTGGAATCAACAGTTGGTTTGACGTAAAAGTTGAACAAGCATTAGAGGACTCTCTAGAGCTTAGCCGTAATGCCTTTGGTATCCGCATGCGTACATTGCTGCGTCAGACACGGATGATGGCGGGAGTGCTTTCAGAATTGCCAGACAGCCGTCTCACCAACAGTTTGCGAGAACTAGTGCAGCTAAGTGGTGCCCTGGACATCAGTGTCTGGAATATGAATGGCCAGCTGGTCGTTTCAAGTATTGAAAACCCCGCTATTTTTCTACCCGAAGCACCCGATGAATCGATTGTGCGCCGCTTGCAGCAAGGCGAAGATTATATTGGTCTGGATCCCGCAGCAAATGATGAGTTGGAACTACGAGCAGCGGTGATGTTGCCGCGGAAATCTATTCTTGCGGAAGAGCGTTATTTACATGTGGCTTTTCCGGTCAATGATCATTTGAGTTCTTTAGGCAAAAATGTTCAGGATGCTTATACCGATTACAAAGAACTCAGTTATTTACGTAAACCGCTAGTCACGATATTTACCTTGACGTTGAGCCTAATTGTTTTCCTGACCATGCTGGCCTCTATCTGGTTTGCAGTATGGATTTCCAGGCGTATGGTTCAGCCCTTACAAGAGTTGGCGGCCGGTACTCAGGCTGTTGCATCGGGTAACTACAATATGCAACTGACGGCTTCTGGACATGATGAAATCGGCTTTTTGGTACGCTCCTTTAATCAAATGACCCAGCGCCTCACCCAGGCCCGAAATGCGTCGGATAGAAGCCATCGATTACTGGAACAGCAAACCAGTTATCTGACGACGGTACTGGGCAGCCTATCCAGCGGTGTTATTACGATTGATAATGATCTGTATTTACGCACTTCCAATGTTGCCAGCAGTAAGATTCTGGGAGTTAATTTACAGCAGCGCCTGGAAAGCTCTTTGGATACTCTGGGTAAACTCAATGACAATTTGCATAGCTTTTCCTTATTGATCCAAAACTACACCTTCAAGTCGGTTGCTTGGCAACAGCAAATTGAACTCAACCAACCCAAAGGCCGACAAACATTGATGTGTCATGGCACACCATTACCTGCTGAAACTGGCTGGGTCATCGTGTTTGATGACATAACGGCGTTACTACAGGCACAACGTAATGCCGCCTGGGGTGAAGTCGCTAGACGTCTGGCGCATGAAATAAAAAATCCATTAACTCCGATACAACTATCAGCCGAACGTTTACAACATAAATATGCCTCGCTGGTACCACCGGATCAAACCGAGACATTACAAAAACTCACGGATACTATTGTGCAACAGGTTGAGGCCATGAAAGATATGGTCAATGAGTTTTCGGACTATGCTCGCAGCCCTGGCTTACAATTGGAAGATGTGTCCATCGGTCAATTATTACGAGAAGTTTTGACTTTGTATCAAAGTCATTCCAATCATCAATTCACCTTGTTAAACAGTCCAACCGAAATTCGTATCAAAGTTGATAAAAACCGGATCCGTCAGGTCTTCCACAATTTATTGAAAAATGCCATCGAAGCGAGCGAAGAAGCTGATAAAGCAGTAGATATTGTGATCAGTTATCACCTAGTTGTGCAGCAACATATGCCATGGCTGGAAATCATCATTAATGATCAAGGGCCAGGCTTCCCGCACGATATGATAGACAAACTGTTTGAACCATACGCCACCACTAAAATCAAAGGCACAGGACTGGGGCTGGCGATTGTTAAAAAAATCATTGAAGAACATGGCGGGGATGTTTGGGCAGAGAACCTTAACCCCGAAGGAGCAGGTATAATAATCCGGCTACCACTGGAGGAAGACTAGGCGTGAGTACTGAAAAACCACTTATTTTAGTTGTAGATGATGAGCCCGATATTCGTGAGCTCATTAAAGATATTCTTGAAGATGAGGCTTACCGGGTTGTCACCGCGAGTAATGGTGAAGAAGCACGCCTGGTATTTACCCAAAATCAACCACAACTGGTGCTGCTTGATATCTGGATGCCAGATGTTGATGGAATCAGTCTGCTTAAGGAATTCAAGCAACAAAATGCGGGTGTCACCATTGTCATGATGTCCGGACATGGCACCATTGAAACGGCTGTGGAAGCTACTCGCTCAGGTGCCAGCGATTTTATTGAAAAACCGTTATCTATGGCAAAACTGCTCCGCGCAGTGGAATTAGCCATTGAAAACCGTGCAAAGCAAGCGGCCCAGCGGCATGAGTTTGCCTTAGAACCGGTCGGCAAAAGCGCTAAAATGGCACAACTTCGTGAACAAGCTGAACGCGTTGCTGGACACGAAATGCCGATTTTACTGATTGGTGAAGGTGGCACTGGGAAACATTGTTTTGCCTATTACCTGCATAGATTGGGCTTGTATAGCAGTGGCAAGTTTATTGAAGTCAGCCCAGAAAGCTTTCCGCTTGATAGTCATAAATTAATTTCACTGGCACAAAATAACACTATTTATATTAATGATGTTGCCTTGCTCAGTGATGAAGCCCAAGCTCTGTTGCAGCATTTGTTGGAAAGTAATCGAATTAGAGACTGTCAGCTAATTTGTGCCACACAATTGGGGCTGGATAAAGTCATCGCCCGCGGCGACTTCAGTGAAGGTTTGTTTTATCAACTCAACACCATCACTTTGCAATTACCTGCTCTACGGGATCACGTTGAAGATATTCCTGAGTTAGTGCACTTCTTTGTCGATCAACAAACCACTCAGGCCGATCTACCTTATCGTCGATTTACGGTGGCAGCACAAAATCGTCTGCGCAATTACGCCTGGCCGGGCAACGTGTTGGAATTAAAAAATGTTATTCAGCGCCTATTAGTTCTGGGCGATTCAGATGATATTGACGTGGATGATGTGGAATCCGCCTTACAAGCCGAGCAACCTGCGCAAGCAGATGACGTAACCGGGATCAATTTTGATCAACCACTCCGTGAAGCACGTGAACAATTTGAACGAATTTATTTACTGCAAAAACTACAAGAAACCGATGGTAATGTGGGTAAAGCCGCTAAATTAGCGGGTATGGAGCGCACACATCTTTATCGGAAATTACGTGCGCTGGGCATTGATAGTAAACAAGTATAGGGCTTTGCAATGAAGATTCTCATCCTCGGTGCCGGTCAAGTTGGTGCCTCTGTTGCTGCGACACTCGCCCGAGAGGATGATGACATTACGCTAGTTGATACTGATGCCAATAGCCTACATAAACTTCAGGATCACTACGATATACGGACTATTCAAGGCCTTGCTTCACATCCCGATGTACTACAAAGAGCGGGGGCAGCTGATGCCGATTTGGTGTTGGCGGTTACCAATAGTGATGAAACCAATATGGTGGCGTGTCAGATATGTCATACGTTGTATAACACGCCAACTAAGATCGCTCGCATTCGTGCGCCAGAATATCTGACTAAACCCGAGTTATTTAATAATGATGCGTTTGCGATTGATGTCTTAATCAGCCCAGAACAATTAGTCACCGATTATATTCAAAGATTAATTAGCCACCCAAATGCATTACAGGTACTGGATTTTGCCGATGGTTTAGTGCAATTGGTTGCGGTAAGGGCATTTCATGGTGGTCCTTTAGTCGGTAATCCGTTACGTGATTTACGTAAACATATTCCCAAAACCGAAACTCGTGTCGCGGCGATATTCCGTAAGGGAAAAGCCATCCTGCCAGAAGCCGAAACCGTTATTGAAGCGGACGATGAAGTGTTTTTTATCGCTGCCAGTAAAGATATTCGCTCGGTGATGGCTGAATTACGCCGATTAGAAAAACCTTACAAACGTATTATGCTGGCTGGTGGTGGCAATATTGGTATACGACTTGCGCGAGCCCTCGAGCATAATTTTCAAATCAAAATTATCGAAGCCAATAGTGCCCGGGCTGATTACTTATCCGAAGAGTTATCAAAAAGTATCGTGTTACTGGGCGATGTGGCCAATGAAGAACTATTGCTCGAAGAAGAAATCGACAACGTGGATTTGTTCTGCGCGCTGACCAATGACGACGAAGCGAATATCTTATCGGCGATGCTGGCCAAGCGCTTGGGAGCACGCAAAGTATTGTCGTTAATCAATCGCGCCGCTTATGTAGATTTGGTTGAGAGTGGCACCATTGATATTGCTCTATCGCCGCAGCAAGCGACCATTGGCAGTTTGCTGGCCCACATTAGACGCGGTGATATTGTAGCGGTGCATTCATTACGTCGTGGCGCCGCTGAGGCGTTAGAGGCCATTGCTCATGGCGATAGAGGTTCATCCATGGTTGTGGGCCGACGGATTGATGAAATTGATCTACCTCCCGGTACATCCATTGGTGCTATCGTACGAGGTGAAGAAGTTATTATCGCGCATCGAAATACCATGGTTGAAGCAGAAGATCATGTCATTTTGTTTTTAACGAATAAGCGCTATATCAAAGAAGTCGAACGATTATTCCAGGTCGGATTTACCTTCTTTTGACCATTATGTCTTATTCACTCAAACATCATTTTCTGATCGCCATGCCGACATTGATAGACAGTTTTTTTTATCATTCGGTAGTTTATCTGTGCGAACACGATGAAGATGGGGCAATGGGTTTAATCATCAATCGCCCTACCCGTATTATGATGCAAGAGCTGCTCAATCATCTGCAAATCACCAATAATTCCGAATGGGCAAACAATACCGCTGTTTTATTTGGTGGACCAGTCCAAAAAGATCAGGGCATGGTGGTGCATGATGGTGGTGAACGATGGAAAAACACCCTCAAAATTACCGATGACACCTTTCTAACCACCTCCAGCGATATCCTGCAATCATTAGGTACCGATAATGGACCGCCCCACTCCATCGTCACTCTGGGTTATGCGGCGTGGGAAGCGGGTCAATTAGAAAAAGAAATAGCCGAAAACAGTTGGTTGACCGTGCAGGCTACAGCAGAATTACTTTATCAAACTCGGGCCGAGGATCGATGGCAGGCCGCCGCAAAATTGCTGGGCATCGACATCAATCTAATGTCTAATACCACAGGCCATGCATGAGTTCTGAAAAAAATATTCTCGGCTTTGATTTTGGTATGAAAAGTATTGGAGTGGCGGTTGGACATCAATTAACCAACACCGCTCGAGGCATCGCCGCCTTATCCGCCCGAGATGGTATTCCAGATTGGGATATTATCGCTAAATTAATGACTGAATGGCAGCCGGGATTGATTGTGGTGGGCTTGCCGCTGAATATGGATGGCACCGAACAATTAATGACCGCTGCAGCTCGAAAATTTGGCAACCGCATCAACAATCGATTTAATATTCCCGTGGTCTGGCAAGATGAGCGCTTAACAACCTTTGAAGCACTCGACCAAATGGGAATACGCAGTAAACTGCAGACTGATAAACGTAGTGATGTCGATAAACTGTCGGCTCAAATTATTCTTCAATCATGGCTGGACCAACAATGACAATGCCCCAAACAACAGCAGAAATTCAAAATCTGCTCGAAGAGATGGCTGAATCCATACGCGATGAACTGGCGGATAAAGATCCTTTGCTGGTCGGCATCCATACTGGCGGCGTATGGGTCGCAAAGGCCTTGCAGAAAATACTTGGTGAAGACTTTTTTGACGCTCCGCTAGGCACCTTGAATATTGCCTATTATCGAGATGACTTTACTCGAATTGGCATGCATCCACAGGTTTCACCTTCCGATTTGCCTTTTGAAGTCGACAATCGTCACTTGGTTTTAGTGGATGACATTTTTTACAGTGGCCGTACTACGCGGGCAGCGCTGAATGAGATTTTTGATTATGGTCGTCCAGCCAGTGTGACCTTAGCTGTATTAATTGAGCGAGATGGCCGCGAGTTACCTATCCGTCCAGATATTGTTGGTGCCTCGGTCATACTGCCACGTAACCAACATTTAAAACTTCGTAATAAAGATGGTTTGCAATTGGAGATCCGTGCAGCAGGAGCATTGCATGCCGAGTAATCAGCTGACAGAGAGTGGCCAACTCCGGCATTTTCTGACGATTGAGGGTCTGAAACGCCCGTTATTAACAGAAATCATGGATCGGGCTGAACAGTTTTCCAGTATCAGTCACCGCCAGGTCAAGAAAGTCCCATTATTACGTGGCAAAACCATCATCAATCTGTTTTTTGAAAATAGCACCAGAACGCGCTCGACCTTTGAATTGGCAGCCAAGCGGCTTTCAGCCGATGTAATGAACTTTAATATCAGCACTTCCGCGACCTCAAAAGGCGAAAGTCTGCTCGATACCCTGCATAATCTTGAAGCCATGCACACCGATATGTTTGTGGTTCGCCATGATCAAAGCGGTGCAGCTGAGTTTATTGCCCAACATGTAGCACCGCATGTAAGTGTAATTAATGCCGGTGATGGCTGCCATGCCCATCCCACTCAAGCAATGCTGGATATGTTTACTATCCGCCGTCATAAGCAAGATTTTGCCAATCTGCGAGTGGCGATTATCGGCGATATTTTGCACTCGCGAGTAGCCCGTTCACAAATTCAGGCTTTGGCTACGCTTGGTGTAGGCGAAATCCGCGTTATAGGTCCTCAAACATTATTACCTCGTGAAAGCCAAACCATGGGCGTGCATGTTTATCATGATATGGCCTCCGGCCTTAAAGATGTAGACGTAGTGATCACGTTGCGACTGCAACTGGAACGCATGCAGGGTGCTTTATTACCTAGTGCTCGCGAATATTTTCGCTGTTACGGATTGACCGAAGAAAAACTCAAATACGCCAAACCCGATGCCATTGTTATGCATCCTGGGCCAATTAACCGTGGTGTCGAAATTGCCTCCTCAGTTGCTGATGGCCCCCAATCGGTAATACTTGAGCAAGTCACCCACGGCATCGCCATCCGAATGGCAGTGATGTCGATGGCGTTGGCCAGCCAATCAGAACAGGCAGAGATCGAATAATGAAGATTTGTATTCAAAATGGGCGTGTTATAGACCCTGCCAGCCAGCTTGATATTGATCACAATATTTATATTGAAGATGGACTTATTGTGGCGATTGCTGACGATTTAGCTGGTTTTGACGCTGATATAGAAATTGATGCCTTTAACAAAATCGTCTGTCCTGGTTTGGTTGATCTAAGCGCTCGTTTGCGTGAACCGGGTCAAGAACATACCGCCACCATTGAGAGTGAAACACGAGCTGCTGTAGCTGGTGGTATCACCACGCTGGCCGTCCCCCCCGATACCGATCCGGTCATTGATAATCCCGCCGTAGTTGAATTGATCGAGGACCGCGCCAAAAAAGCTGGCCGCACAATGGTGCTCACCGTAGGTGCTTTGACCCAAAAACTGAATGGTGAATTGTTAGCTGAAATGGCAGCCTTAAAAGCAGCTGGCTGTGTCGGCGTTAGTAATGGTGTGTCCGAAATCAAAAACACTGTAGTTTGGCGCCGTGCACTTGAATATGCAGCCACGCTGGATTTAACCGTATTTATTAACGCCGCCGATCCGTGGTTACAAAAACAAGGTTGCGTACATGAAGGCACAGTCAGTGCCCGACTTGGGTTATCCGGTATTCCTGAAAGCGCCGAAACTATCGCGGTAAGTCGTGATCTGATTCTGATTGAACAAACCGGAGTACGTGCTCACTTTCATAGTTTATCTACTGGAAAAGCGGTTAAACTTATTCGTGAAGCTCAAGAACGGGGTTTACCCGTCACCGCTGATGTAAGTGCCCATCATTTACATTTATGTGAACACGATTTAGGCAATTACGATAGTTACAGCCATGTTATGCCGCCGTTACGTGGTGTTCGGGATCGTGAGCAGTTAAAACAAGGGTTACGCGATGGGGTTATCCAAGCAGTCTCATCACATCATCAGCCATTAGATGCTGATGCCAAGTTAGGTCCATTTGCTGAAACCATCCCAGGCATTTCAGCATTGGAAACCTTATTACCCCTTACACTTAAATTAGTCGAAGACGACGAAATCAGCCTGCATCAAGCTATTGCTAGTTTGACCTGCCAACCCGCGGCGATTCTGGGTATTGAAGCGGGACAACTCAAAGTCGGAGCCAGTGCCGACATCTGTATTATTGATGCAGATGTGCAATATGACTGCAAACCGTCGGCGTTTACCAGTGCAGGCAAAAACAGCCCGTTTGGTGGATGGTTATTCCAGCATCAGGTGAGTCATACCCTATTTCAAGGAAAAATCGTTTATCAACGTTAGGCGAAATAACTTTACGGAGTCACAAAATGAATATTAAGCGTTCTTGTTTTCGACTTTTTGGCTTAATGGCAGTAACCATTCTCTTTTCTGCTTGTACTCCAGAAGTCGGATCAGATGAATGGTGTGTTCATATGAAGGAAAAACCCAAAGGTGATTGGACAGCGAACGAAGCCGGTTCTTACGCTGAACATTGTTTGCTCTAAACGACATGCAGCAAAAGTTATTTGCCCTCGATTTTGATGGCGTAATCTGCGATAGCGCGTTGGAAACTGGACTAACTGGCTGGCAAGTTGCGACGCGTATTTGGGGAGACATGCCAAAAGCTATGCCCGACCAAATCATGACGGATTTTCGCCAAATCAGACCGATTATGGAAACCGGCTATGAGGCAATATTAATTTGCCGACTATTATTTGAAGAAATTCCCCCTGTACTAGTAATGGATGATTTTGCCAATCAAATAAAAAATATTCTGGCTCGAGATCAACTCGACGTCGCAGATTTGAAAAAGCGGTTTGGAGAATATCGGGACAGCTGGATTAATATCGACCTTTCGGGTTGGATTAAAATGAATCCACTTTATCCAGGTGTCAGTGATTTATTACAGCAAATCCCACTGGAACAACGATTTATCATTACCACCAAACAGGAACGTTTTGTTAGCGAAATCCTTTCAGCAAACCAGATAGAGATTCTGCCAGACCAAACTTATGGATTGGAACGTAAACTAAAAAAACCACAAATTCTAGAAGATCTACAGCGAACAAATGCTCAAGCGACTATTTTGTTTGTTGAAGATCGTTTGCCAACATTATTGGATGTTATCGATACCCCCTCCCTTACTCAGGTGCAATTGTATTTTGCTAACTGGGGTTACAACACTGATGCGGACAAATTGCAGGCAACGCAACATCCCCGTATTACACCATTGGATACAACGGATTTACATAAATTGACACTTTGATGAGATACCATTGGTGAGGAACTAAGGGAGAGGATGTTTGCCCATAAAGTAACCATTACTTTCCCTAATTATATCTCCGCCCCATCATTTGAGATCCCTTTCGCCAATGAAGCAATTACTATTCTGGCCAGCTCTTTTTGTCACTATTTTGAGCCTTGCAGGCTGTGAACGTGATAAACCAACTCCTACAGCACAAATTAAACCCCATTTAGTAGAAGTGGTAACGGCAGAATTAAAGGATATTTCAGTCTCAAGAGAACGTAATGGCAGTCTAAAAGCCATCCAAGAAATTCAAATATTCAACCAAGAAGAAGGACAAATTGCCGCATTACCTTTTTTTGAAGGAGACCGTGTTGAAAAAGGTCAGGTTATCGCCCGGCTGGATGATGGTTTGCTGCGTTCCCAACTCACTCGTGCCCAAGCCTTAACCCGTAAATCTGCAACAGATCTGGCACAAATAAAAGATCTTGTCGCCCGCAAATTAACAACGCAAAACGAATTAACGCGTATTGAAACCGAGCTGGCCGTAGCTAAAGCCGAAGAAGAAGCATTACAAACTCGTCTGTCCTACTTTGTTATTCGATCCCCCATAACTGGCGTGGTGACTCTGCGAAATTCTGAACCCGGCAATATTGCTGAGCGCTATTCGCATTTAATGACCATTGCTGATCAGCAAACATTAATTACGGAGGTGCAGCTCTCAGAACTTCTGCTAAACAATTTGCAGGAAGGTGATGAGGCAAGCATCCAAATAGATGCATTACGTGCCGGCACGAACTCAAATCAAGATCTGACCGGAAAAATCAGTCGAATATATCCTGACATTGATCCAATGACTCGTACCGGTACGCTTGAAATCGCGTTAAATCCGGTACCGGCAGGTGCAAGAGCCGGCCAATTTGTTCGAGTGACGCTAACCAGCCAACAAGCAAAAAGACTGTTAATTCCCTTTATTGCTTTACGCCGCTCAGTCGAAGAAGAATATGTTTTTACGGTTAACTCTGACAACCAAGTTCAAGTGACTCCTGTTACTACTGGACTCGAAATTGGTGACCAAATAGAAATCTTAGAAGGTTTAGCAGGCGGAGAGCTTGTTGTTATAAGGGGCTTTACTAACCTTCGTGACAATAAAACAGTCAAAATTGTGAATGCACCGGCCGCGATGGAACAGGCACCAAGTTCCGTCACAGAGAATACCCCATGAAAATCCAGGGTGGTGGCCTAGCTGCTTGGTCAATTAAACACCCGATAGGTGTCACCATGATTGCAGCAACAGTGATAGTGCTTGGTTTAGCTGCCCTCAGCCGTCTATCCATTGATTTATTACCCCAAATTATTTATCCAGATATTCGCGTGCGTATTTTGGATGAAGGGGTGCCTGCAACGGTCATGGAGGATCAGGTCACCCGGTTTGTTGAAGAACAATTAGCGATTACCGAAGATGCATTAAACGTTCAATCATCGACCGATCTTGGCATTGTTGAAATTGATATCACATTTGATTACGGCAAAGACGTTGATGTTGCACTTCGAGATGCAAGTACGCGACTGGATCGAGCCAAAACACAATTACCAGACTCCATTGAACCTCCAGAAATATTTAAACGCGATCCCTCGCAAATACCCGTCATTGAATTTGTCGTGAGTTCAGACTTAATGGCCTTAGTCGATCTGCGAACTTGGACTGACGATGTACTGAGCAAATGGTTTATTAATTTGCCTGGCGTTGCTGCCGCAGAAATTGGGGGTGGTGTTGAACGTGAAATTCAGATCATTCCCGATCAACAGCGTCTAGCCGGTATGGGACTTAGTTATCAGGATATTGTTGAGGCGATACAAACTGCCAACGATGATATTGCTATCGGCAGATTGCAAATGCCTGGCAGCGAGATTACCGGCCGTATTGGTGGACGTCTCAATTCTGTCGAAGCCATCCGCCAAGTACCGATTGGTCAAACAGACAATAATATTATCAAGCTATATGAAGTAGCCAAAGTGGTTGATAGTAGCGAAGATGAAAGAATTCGGATTCGAGCCAACGGTATCAGTGGCATCAAATTGGCGATTCAAAAACAACCCAATGCAAATACTAATGATGTCGTTGAAGAAGTTAACCGTCAGTTGGTGTGGCTTAAACAACAAAATGTTATCCCTGCAGGTATTAATATCACTGCTGTTACGGACCAATCCGTCTATATTAAACAATCCCTGAAAAATGCCGCATCAGCGGCCATCAGTGGCGGTATTCTTGCCATGTTAGTGGTGTATTTGTTTCTCGGCAATTTACGTCGTACCTTGATCATCGGCAGCGCTATTCCCATTGCAATAATGTTTACCTTCATTTTGATGAGTATGGGCGGGTTAACGCTCAATATCATGACGCTTGGCGGCCTGGCTTTGGGTGTAGGTATGCTGGTGGACAATACCATCGTCATGTTGGAAAACATCTATCGACACCAATGCAAACATGAAAAACCGTTAGAAGCCGGCACGCATGCTGCGGCTGAAGTGAATGGCCCTATTGTGGCTTCTACTTCGACTAACCTCGCTGCTATTCTGCCTTTTTTGTTTATCGGCGGCTTGACCGGCCTACTGTTCAGCGAATTAATTTTTACTATTTCCGCCGCCATTTTTGCCTCAATGGTCATTGCACTTACATTGGTTCCAGCCTATGCCGCCAAAGTCACTCAAATCAGTAATAACCCCATCCGTAAAGGTATGGATGCATTAATCGCTTTTTTACAGCGAGGCTACAGCAAAGTTATTCGCTTTTTCTTAAAAATAAAACTACTGGTCATCGTGTTGTTTATTGGGGCCTTTGCGTTTAGCTTGCCCATTTTTACCAGTGGTGATCAGATTTTGCTTCCCAATATTGATGATGGTCGTATTGAAGTACGGATGATTTCTGACTCGGGGGTGTCCGTTGAGGAAATGGACGGTTATGTTCAACTTATAGAACAAATCATGGACGCCAAGCCCGAAACCAAAACCATCTTCACGCTGGTGGGCGGTAGCGTTTTCGGCCGTTCACAACGAGAAGAACCCAGCAGAGCTGAGATGACTATTGAACTGGTTGCTGCAGCTGAACGGGAAATATCCAGTCAGCAATGGATAAAAGATATTCGTAAACAGATAGATGAATTACAAATCGCCGGATTGCGGGTCTTTCTCTATCAGCGTGGTATACGCGGATTACGTACTCATAGTGGTGATGAAGACATCAGCCTTAGATTACAAGGCGATGATTTCACCGTAATGAAAAATGTTGCCGACAAGATCGCCGATAAAATGCGACAAATTCCACAGCTCAGTAACGTTGAGCATTCTGCAGAAGATGAGCGTTTTGAAATTTCTATCAAATTAAATCGAGACAGGGCTGAGGAGCTTGGACTTAATATGCAGGATCTTGCCGAGGCTGCCCAAACAGCATTACAAGGTCGTGTTATCAGTGATTTTCTTGAAGGTAATCGTTCCTACGATATCCGACTGAGACTGCCTCAGGAAGAAATGAACAACCCGCAGGCGTTACGTTCTATCATTCTTTTCCCGTCGTCGGATGGAAGCTCTCCGTTATACCTGGGAGATGTCGCCGGAATAGAGCTTCTTGATACCCCCTCACGAATTCGCCGTGAAAACCAGATGCGTATTGTTGAACTATCGGCAGCCCTCGCTGATGGAGCGACACTGGGCCAAGCCCTCATCGAGCTTGATCAGATGCGTCAAGAAATTGATTTACCAACCGGTTATACGATCTATGATGGCGGTCAAAAACAAGCGCTTGAACAACAACAAAATCAAAACCTTATATTGCTCGCTCTGGCGTTATTTTTGGTGTTGGTGGTGATGGCAATTCAATATGAATCTCTGTTAAACCCAATCATTATTCTATTGAGTGTACCGTTTGCTGCAATTGGTGTGGCGATGGGGATTTATTGGATCGATTTACCGTTATCAATGCCGATATGGCTAGGAACCATCATGTTGATAGGCATTGTGGTGAATAACGCCATTTTATTGGTGAATTATATTGAGCTTGAAAGGCTTAAAAACGGGGATTTAACAGAAGCTGTCATTGAAGCCGTCAGTCTGCGTTTACGACCCATATTAATGACGACATTAAGTACTGTAGTTGGAATGTTACCGCTCGCCTTAGGAATTGGCGAAGGTTCTGAAATGTTACAGCCGTTAGCAATAGCTGTGGTGTGGGGGCTGAGCTTTTCGATGATGGTGAGTTTGCTACTAGTCCCTCTGGTGTATCACTTGTTTCATTCGATTAAAGATCGGAACAAATTTGATAACCAGACAGCTCTTACTTAGGGGGAAGGTCTTCCATAAAAATGGCGGAGCGGACGGGACTCGAACCCGCGACCTCCGGCGTGACAGGCCAGCATTCTAACCAACTGAACTACCGCTCCGCAACCTGATGGTTAAAGCATAACCGGTCAGGAAGCGTGCAAGAATACAGCAAAAATTCAAAAGGTGTTAGTGTTCCACATAAAAAAGCTTAATCCGTAAGGTAAGTGTTTGAAATAAAGACTATTTAGCAACTTTACCGATTATAAAAACTATAGCTTGGCGATGAATTGCAGGCAAAAAAATCCCCCGGAAGCGTTGCTTGTTCGCTTGCGGGGGAATTTAATTACATTGCTTCAGCAGCTTGTATCGCTTTATTCACTAATCTTTTTGCGGCGCCCTTGGCACCCGAATTTTTAATCTGTTCTAAATTGACTGGCTTGCCAACGATAACGGCGCCGCCCATACCTGCACCAAAATGCGGTGTGCATTTATACACATAGATACCTTCTTGAGTAAAAGTCCGGCTGTAGTTTTCACTCATTTTAGATGTCCACATTTCTGCCCCTTCAGGTATCAAGCCTTCAATTGATTCCGTATTGTGTGTACTCATATTGGTCCAAGAAACTGAATCACCTGGGGCAATCGTTACCACTAATGGATCGTAAATCAGACCTTGAGCTGAGACGGTATGGTTTTTAGACTCTACCGTAGCTGGATCAGCCACCTCAGCAGACTTTTCAGTAATGCCTGCTTCTTTTTCTACTTCCTGCAATCTTGCTTCGGCATCAGCGCGACCTTCAGCAGCCGAGTTTTCTGCGGCGGCAATCGCTTCATTTGCACGATCACTTACACTTTGGCTAGTTTCCTTCGCCGTTTCAATAGCCGATTCCACTGCTTCGTTGGTATTATTCAACACCTCTTCTTCTGAACTGCTGTCTAACGCTTCAGCTTCTTGCTGAGCCGCTTGCGAAACTTCCTCACTCGTCTCAGTGGTTTCTTGAACTTGATTGGTTTCATCTTCTGTTGATTCAACAGCTTCGGTCATTTTTTCAAGCACTTCGGCTGGTGAGCTTGGTCGATCATAATGATCACTTGTGCCGGAAATAAAAGAGGAAACGGCCGCCACCACAAAAACCGCAATGGCAATGATGATGACTACAGTAATGATTGATCGGGAATGACGCATTGGATTCTCCACATGATGAAATTTTCACTGATCATAACATCACCTCAGCGCTCTTTATAAGCTGTAACGCGCTTTTCTTTGACTTAGAACAATTTAAATAATGCTGGATTTTGCCATTACACCGATACCTTATATCCATCATCTGGGAAATTTTGTGGGTATTCATTAGACAAAAAAGGGTATTCCTCCTAGATATTTGTGCGCAACTTCCCGAAAAATTATTGAAAAATTAAATTCTAAATCGATTTCCGTTGTATTAAAACAACATTTTTATTAGAAATTAAACCTTTGAACAACAACTTATAAAAACGTTTATAAACAACCATTCGACTGGTTACCTATAACCACCCATAAAATCCTCTTGGTTTTAAGCATTTTTAACTGATGTATTTCAGAAGCTATTCATCAATCAACAAGTGGTTACTTATAACCACTCTTAAATCTGATTTTTACTAAACCTTTGTGGTTACTGGGTTTAACCCCGAAATGAATGCTGCTTTAGGAATTTTTCCTATATGAAGCAGAAATGCGTAAAGCTAGCCTGCATGAGCTTTTTACGCATTGGAGAGAGATGAATGAAACTAAAACCTAAAATTATTAACACAGCGATAGTGTCCTCGTTGATGTTAATGCCTTATGCAGTACTTGCTGAGGATGAGGCTGTTGATACCGGAAAAATGACTGTTACAGGGATCTTGCCAGATCGTTTGGAAGCCATTCCGGGTTCTTTCAGCATTATTGATGAAGAATATTTAGAAGAACGCCGTCCTATTTCTAACATTGAAAGATTACGCACTGTTCCTGGCGTTAATGTCGTTCCAGATGGCAGCATGGGTTTTGATACCAACATTGGTATCCGTGGACAAAATCCACGCCGAAGTGCTAAATCCATGATTATGGAAGATGGCATGCATTTGCAATTGGCACCTTATGCCGATCCAGTTGTGCATTACACCACCCCATCGCAAGCCGTTAATCGTATTGAAGTGATTAAGGGCGCAAACCAAATCCTATATGGACCACAAACACTTGGTGGTGCTGTAAATTTTGTCACCAAACCGGTTCCACGTAATGGCGAAGTTGAAGGAAGTGTTACCTCCGCTTTTGGTAATCAAGGTTATCGTATGCTGAACGGCAGCGTTGGATTTGGTAATGAAATCGGCGGCGTCATGTTTGATTTCAATCAGAACAAAGGGGACGGTGTTTATGACGATGCTGAGTTTGATGTTAAAGACTACCGTTTTAAAGGCGAACTGGATATTACTGATCGTCAAACTCTTGGATTGAAATTGGTTCATACCCGCGACCGTCGCAACCAAACTGAAGCTTATTTAACGCCATTTGAATATGATCAAGACCCTTATTCTCATCCGTCAATCGAAAATGATGAATGGGAACAAGATCGTGACGTCGTTCAGTTACAGCATATTTTCAGAGTGAATGATAATTTTAAGCTGAGTTCTCAAGCTTATTACACGGATACCTTCCGCAATGGCCTGCGTAGTACAGAAGAGAATGAAGGTGATCTTGATGTCAACGGCAACATTACCTCTTTATTTAGAAACTGTCCTGGTCAGGGCGGTGAAGAAGTTCCAGCAGGTAATGTGGCCGATCCAAGCCAATGTGCTGGCCGCCATGCCCCACGCCAGTATTACACTCGTGGTGTAGAGACTCGTGGTGATTTGTCGCACAGTCTGTTTGGCCTTGAACATGACACTATCTTTGGTGTGCGTTATCACGAAGAAAACGTGCATCGTCAGGAGATTCTTGCACAAAGCGTTGCAGAACGTGAAGACTATGATTTGGCATTACTCAATAACCCAGGTGATGTTGAAGAAGCCTTAATCAAAACCAATGCATTGTCTTATTACATGCAAAACACTACCTATGTTGGTAATTGGTCTTTCACTCCAGGTTTCCGGGTTGAAGATGTTCGCACTAGCGAAAAATTCTTCGAAGGCGGTATTCAAGAAAATCGTGAAAGCCTGTCATATACCGAGTTCCTGCCTAGCTTTGGCGTAACCTGGAATGGCATTGCTAACACAACGATCTTTGCCGGCGTTCATAAAGGCATCGCACCCGCACGAGCTGATCGTGAATTTAGTGAAGATGGTGGCCGAGCTGAGCCAGAAGAAAGCACCTTATATGAGGTAGGTGTGCGTAGTACTTACTTCAAAGGCGTAAGCTTTGAAACCGCATTTTTCCATAACGATATCAAAAATACACTGATTGATTTTGGTGATACGTTTGATAACAGCGGTGACAGCAAACAAACCGGTATTGAAGTAGCGGGTCGTATTGATTTCGGTGATATTTATGGCTGGACGAATAATATTTATTTGTCAGGTGCGTATACCAATCTTTGGACAGCCGAATATGAAGATGGTCCAGATCCAACTATTAACGGAAACAGAATGCAATATGCACCTGAACACCTGTTAAACATTGATCTTGGCTATGAACATCAAAGCGGTGTAAATGCGAGAATTGGCGTACAACACGTCAGCAAACAATTTGTTGATGATGGTAATACACGTGTTGAAGACGTTAGCGGTCTTCAAGGCACCATTCCAAGCTTTACCATTTGGAACGCTACAGTTAATTACCGCGTGCCAAATACCGGCGTAACGCTATTTACTGGTGTCGAAAATCTGTTTGATAAAGAGTACTTAGTCAGCCGTAACGAAGGTAAGTTAGTAGGTCGTGAACGTCTGTACTACGGTGGTATTACATACAACTTTTAATCAGCTTCAACGTTGACGGAGACGGTTTTACAGAACATGTTTTTGAATATGTATTAAAAACAGCCATTTCTCCCAGATTTGCTGTTTCTGTAGAACTATTGCCGACAAGCCCGCTCAAAGCGGGCTTTTTTTTGCACAAAAAAACCCACTTTAAAGTGGGTTTTCGTTGGCTCTGAGATTGTGAGTTAATCTTTTTGAACTTCTCGTTTATCGATATACATCAACATAATTTGCCGATTAGTATAGATATCATTCGAACCACTCTTACGAACGGTGTCATAAAAGGCTTTAAACTTCGGATCACGCTGTTTCATTTCATCTAGATTATCCAGCAATACTAATGCCTGAAAAGCGGTTGGCGCTGTATCAAAAAACCGCACTGTACAGTAAGTAGTGATAGGTTGACCGAGCACTTTCAACTCAGCTTTTAATGACTCATCAAATATGCATTGCTGGTAGTTCTCATGTTCAGCAAAAACATAACCAGATAAAAACAAACCGCACGCGGCAATCAATTGAGCTTTCATTTGGCCCTCTGAACAGATTCATAAATTAACTGTTCAGACAACGGCCTTGAAATTCTGTTCCAGCTCTTAAGACTGAGTATCACCCATATGACTTATTGTTTTAATTACTTCCATATAGGCTTCACCATGCTCATGCACTGCGTCAGCATCATATTTTTCCGAAGCTACATGCACCTGTTCCAGAGTCGCGGCTAATTTAGCCAATTCTTGATTAATTTTTGCTAAGGCATTTTCCAGTGTGTAAGTCAGTTCATGCACTTTCGTCACGTCTTCAGCCGACATGGAATCTTTCTTTAATAGCGTTTCTAAACGTTGGTTATAACGCTTAAAGTGGGTAACGGCCTCTTCCAATGAATCGACTGATTCGCCTTTGAAATGCTCCACTTCTTCCGCTTTTGCCATGGTGGCAACACCAAAACTTAATGCTGCAGCGGCAAGATAATTAATCACTTTCATATTGGCCTCGATATAGATAGGAATGATTTGCAAACAATAACGATAAACGTTATCACAACAAGATAAGGACTAAAATTTCATTATCAAGGGGCATAAAAAAACCTCCCGTCATAACAACGGAAGGTTTTTAAGAGCTGCTTACTTAAAAGGTTACATGGACTCTGCTTCTGAAACCGCTTTTTTGACGACTCGTCCTACCCCGCCTTTTGCATCTGCAGATTTAATAGCATCCAGATTGGTGGGTTCACCTACGATAATCGCTCCCCCCATACCAGCACCAATGTGGGGAGTACATTTGTAGATATAGATACCTTCTTTATCAAAAGTGTACTGATAGTTTTCACTCATAGGAGAATTAATTTTTTCTGCACCCTCAGGAATCAAACCATCTACTGTTTCAACATTATGAGTGGACATATTTTCCCAACGAACTGTGTCGCCTGGCGCTACCTTCACTACTAATGGTTCGTATTTCATACCAACGGCAGTAACAACATGTGTTTCAGCAAAAACACTTTGACTCATTAAAAGTAATGCTGCGGGAATGGTCATAATCGCTAATTTTATTTTAGGCATGGAGCCTCCTATTCAGTGATTAACTTATAGTTTATTTGGAACATGATACGGGAATTATTCCCGAAAACACTATTACCGACCATCGATGAAATGGGATGGTTCCGGCAAGGTGATAAGTAAATATTGTGCTTGAGCTCTTTAAGTCGCATTAACTTAAGTTAATCAATATTTTCTAAAATGATTGCATTTTTTAGGATAACTTCCTATCACTTAATCGAATCCTGTCGTTTAAAAAAGCTGAATAACTGGAAAATAAGAAACCCCATTATCGACAAGACAATCGCAATTTCATAACGAGCATAAGCAACTGAGATACCGATTGAACCTGTTAACCAAATTCCTGCCGCACTTGCCGTACCGCTTACCCCACCATTATTTTTCATGATGGCACCTCCACCGATAAACCCCATCCCGGTAATGATGCCATACATCACTCTGGCTTCAGCGGCATCGCCATCATAGACCTCCCTCGCCACCAGCATAAAAGCACAGCACGCGATACAAACTAACGGATAAGTTCGCATGCCCGCCCCTCTTGCTTTATATTCCCGATTGAAAGCAATGGGTAAAGCAAGCAGAAAAGCTATACCTAATTGGTAAGAGTGATACCAGATTAAGCCGAAATCAATATTCATCAGCAAATTCCGTGATTACCATAAAGCGGTTTCAATTCTCTGAAAATTTTGTCATTAATTTGATGCAATCTGCGATTTCAAACTGCGTGGCCAAGCGGTCACTAAGGCTTTTAATAATGTTGCCAATGGAATCGCAAAGAAAATCCCCCAAAAGCCCCATATCCCGCCAAAGAACAACACGGCCAAAATAATGGAGACCGGGTGCAAATTCACGGCCTCAGAAAATAAAACTGGAACCAACACATTACCGTCTAAGGCTTGAATAACCCCATAAGCCAGTAACACATAAGCGAAATCTTCCGTCAGTCCAAAATGAAAGCCAGCAACCGCTGCAACAGGTAATGTCGCAACAGCTGCACCAATAAAGGGAATTAATACCGAAAACCCAACAATAACGGCTAATAAAGCAGAGTAAGGCAAGCCAAACAAAGCAAAGGTAATAAAGGCGACCGTACCAACAATAATGATCTCCACCACCTTACCTCGAACATAGTTGGCGATCTGACCATCCATTTCCTTCCAAATTCGACCCATTAATCCACGTTTTTCCGGCATCATCGACAATATAAAACCCACCAGACGTTCGCGATCTTTAAGCATAAAAAATACTAAAATCGGCACTAAAACCAGATAAATGATCAACCCAATCACATTACCTAAGGATGATAAAGACAAGGTCAATGCTCGCTGACCATGCGCACTCAGCTCCCTGGCAACCATTGAAATCCAATTTTGAATTTCATCAGGGGTTATCAATGTAGGGTATTGGGCCTGGAGTTCATCTAACCATTTCTGTCCACTGGTGAGCATTCTGGGGGTTTCCAGAACCAGGTTCACCAGCTGATTCCATAATAATGGCATCAGTAAAAAAGCCAGTGCCAGCATCAAACTCACAAATCCGATAAACACAATGGCAACAGCAATGGTTTCCGGGATATGCCTTCTAGTAAGCATATTGACGACACCTTGCAATAAAAATGCAATGACTAGTGCCGTAAAAAAAGGAGCCAACATACCACCCAGCCAAATGATGGCGGCAAAACCGAGAAACAGCACGATTAGTAAAATGACGGCCTCTTCGTCAGAAAAATATCTTTCTGCCCAATTTTTGAAAACAGCTCTCAAGGTCATATCTGTTTTGGTCCTGTTCAACGTCTTAAAGTATGTCTGGTACTATTCTGGCATACCGGAATAAGACTTGTGGCGAAATAGAAGCAGTCTAACATTCCAGTTTCAGGAACTATCTAATTAAAGTAACGTTCATTAACTGCATTCACTAATCATGCGAATCAACATGTCTCAATCATTTTTATTACATAAACGGCTGGGTTGCAGCTTTGTTTTCCTGCTACTCAGTCAAGTCAGCTTGGCAGCCACACCGGTTAGCGTCAGCCAACCAATCGCATCAGAATCAACAGAGACATTAACCTTGTCGGGTTCTTTAACGGCTGAGCGCAGAGCACTGCTTTCACCCCGTGTCGATGGTTTAGTTAAAGAAGTATTGGTAGATGCTGGTTACCGGGTTAAGCAGGGTGACGTGTTGTTGAGACAGGATTCTGCTATCGCCAAGCAGCAACTTGAACAGGCAAAAGCCGCGACTAGCGAAGCACAGGCCAGTGCAGATGAGGCACAACGCTTAGTTAAAGAAGCAAAACGACTGCGTGGAGATAATTATATTTCGGCTACGGAACTGGCCAATCGCGAATCTAATTTTGTATTGAGTCAAGCAGCATTAGCTGCTACCAGAGCAATGCAAAACACTTCTGCTGAACAACTTAGTCGTCATGAATTACCCGCTCCCTTCAGTGGTGTTATCAGCGCCAAAATGACTGAAGCCGGTGAATGGGTTAATCGTGGTGATCAAGTGCTGGAATTGGTAGCCCTAGAGCCTGTCAGGCTAGATGTGAATGTACCTCAGGAACGATTTTCAGAAATAACCACCGAAAGTCGCGTTGAAATCCTGCCAGATGCCCTGCCTTCTCGAAAATTATCCGGAAAAATTACAGCACTGGTGCCTGTCAGTAATGCTCAAGCTCGCTCTTTTTTAGTTCGTATTATCGTCGACTCAGAAGATGTGAATCTTTTGCCTGGAACGTCGGCCAGTGCAGTGATTTATATCGCGGGAGACAAAGACAAAGGTTATCGAGTACCTCGCGACGCGGTGCTAAGACATGCCGATGGCGGGCGTAGCGTTTTTGTAGTTGAGAATAATAAAGCACAACGTCGTAATGTCAGCGTTGGTAGCGAAAGCTCTGATGGAATTATTATTACTCAAGGCTTAACCGCAGAGGATTTAGTGGTCGTACGTGGTAATGAAGTATTACAAGACAACGATGACGTAGAAATCATTAGCGACGACAAAAAAAGGAATTAATCCCGCATGTTAGAAGCACCTATTCGCAACGGAAAGTTGCTTACGGTCATCGTTCTGATTGTTTGTGTTTTGGGTATTGCTGCTGCGCGCTTAATCCCGGTCCAAATGATTCCAGATTTGGATGTGCGTACGATTAGTGTTGTGACCCAATGGCCTGGTGCTACGCCCCAGGATATTGAAAAAGAAATTCTTATAGAGCAAGAACGCTATTTACGTAATATCCCTAACTTACGACGCATGGAATCCTTTGCTGAAACCGGGATTTCCTATGTTGAATTAGACTTTCCATTTGGTGTTGAGATTAATGAAACCCTGATAGAAGTAGCCAACGCATTAAGTCAGGTTCCTAGCTATCCCGAAAACGTCGATCAACCAAGCATTCGCAGCAGTTCTTTTTCAGAAAATGCGTTTATGTATTTTGCGGTATCACCTTTAGCGGGTAACCCGTTAGATCTTGATATCGACATGATCACCGATTTCATTGATGACAATATACGTACGCAAATGGAACGTGTGCCCGGTGTTTCCGAAGTGCAACTTCGCGGCGGCGCTGAACGGCAAATGCAGATATTTATCGATCCCGCCAAATTAGCACAACGTGGCTTAAGCCTAACTCAGGTCCGGGATGCCATCAGAGTTCGTAATAGTGATACTTCTGCTGGTGATTTAGACGATGGCAAAAAACGCTACTTGCTGAGAACCATTGGTCGCTTTGAAAACAAACAGGAACTCGAAAACCTCATCTTAGCCCATCGCAATGGCACTGATATTTTCTTGAAAGATGTGGCCACGATTCAGCTTGATCATTATGAAGTGCGTGAAGTCGCTGTGGTGAATGACGAACGCGGTCTGACAATGGCAGTAAAACGTGAGCCGGGTTCAAATGTAATTGATATCAAATACGCGATGATGCAAGTCGTTAAAGAAATGCGACGGGATTTATTACATCCGAATGGCTTGGATCTGGTTCTGATAGGCGATGATGTTCGCTACGTAGAGTCATCAATTCAGAATGTGTCACAAAACTTACTATTAGGGGCCTTGCTAGCCACCATCATTCTCTTTTTATTCTTGCGAAGCGTGCGGGGTACATTAATCGGTTTAATGGGCATGCCGGTATGTATTATTGCGGCCTTTTTAGGGTTATTAGTATTTGACCGAACCATAAATGTCATTTCCTTAGCCGGTATAGCCTTTGCCATTGGTATGACGGTGGACAATACCATTGTTGTACTGGAGAGCATTGAACAAGCCAGGCGACGAGGCTTGGATCGAATTGAAGCCGCTATTGTCGGGGTACGTGAGGTCTGGACCGCGGTATTTGCTTCCAGCATGACCACTATTTTGGTGTTTGCGCCAGTATTGTTTGTCCAAGAAGAAGCTGGACAACTTTACTCTGATATTGCTATTGCTATTTCGGTGGCGATTCTGGCTTCTATGTTATTTGCCGTAGCCGTTGTTCCTGCTGCATGCGCGCGTTTTGGCTTAGGCAAAACCGCTGGGTCACACGAAGATTTACATAAACCTGGCATTATCCTGCACACCATTAATTGGCTGACCAACGGTTCTATTAGACGTACGCTCACCATGATTATTACGGTGTTTGCCACATTGGTTGCCGCCTGGCACTTGATGCCAGCAGCAGAATATCTACCAGAAGGTGAAGAACCCAAAGCCTTTACCAGCATGATTCCGCCCCCCGGTTATAACCTCTCTGAAATGCTTCGTATTAGTGAAGAAATCATTGAAATTCTCAGTGAAGCCAAAGGTGCTGATCCCACATTATTCGATCGAGGCGAAGCTCCTATTCCCTCTTTAGCTTATTATTTTATTCGAACCACGCCGACTGGTTTACGTGTGCTGAGTGAACCTACTAGAACTGAAGATATTGAGTTAATGATGCGGGCTTTGACTGACTTGTTTGAAAGTTATCCGGGCATGCGAGCTTTTTCCGGCCGGGGTTCGATTATCTCTAGCGATCAAGGTGGTACGCGTGCTGTGAGCTTGGATATCGCCGGGCCTGATATGGAAAACCTATACAGTACCGCTGAATTTGCCCTTAAGCGTGCCGAACAACTTTTTGATAATCCACAAATCGATTCCATCCCGGGTTCGTTATCTTTGGATCAACCCTTAATTGAAATTCGGCCACGTTGGTCACGGTTAACTGAAACAGGCTTCACCGCGGATGAGTTTGGTTATGCCGTTGCGGCTTTAAGCGACGGCGCGTTTGTTGATGAGTTTTTTATTGCCGATGATAAAGTCGATATGTTCCTATTCAGCAATGCTGGCCAGCAACAAAACTTGTCAGGACTCGCCGGTTTGCCAGTACTCACTCCGAATGGCGATGTTATTCCATTGAATGCTTTGGCGGATCTGGAAGAAACCGTTGATAGCGCCACACTTAGACGTGTAGACAGTCGTCGAACGGTTACTTTGTTAATTATCCCTCCCCGTGAAGTGGCGTTAGAAACTGCCGTAAATAAAGTTCGCAATGAGATGATTCCTGCCATGCAGGCGGAAGGCGAGGTTGCTAAAGGCATTAACATTTCGATTTCTGGTGCCTCGGATCAGCTGGATGCAACACGAGAATCGTTATCAGAAAATCTGTTGGTCGCTGTCATACTGATTTATCTGGTGTTGGTAGCTATTTTCTCGCATTGGGGCTATCCATTAATTATTTTAACCACCGTGCCGTTAGGCATTGCCGGAGGTATCGTTGGCTTAGTGGGGGTTAATGCTTCTGGCAGCTTATTAAACGCGATTGGCTTACCAGCCATTATTCAGCCGTTTGACATGATAACCATGCTCGGATTTGTCATTCTGTTGGGTACCGTTGTCAATAATCCAATCCTGATTGTAGAGCAGACCAGACGTAACCTGACAGATAAAGCGATATCAGTTCACACTGCTGTCAATCAAGCTGTGGCAACTCGACTACGTCCAATATTAATGGCGACATTAACCACGATCTTCGGTTTAGCACCATTAGTCTTTATCCCAGGTGCTGGTACCGAGTTATACCGAGGTGTGGGTATTGTGGTGTTAGTTGGGATTGCCGTTTCAACCTTGATAACACTCACTTTCTTACCAAGTTTATTGGTGACCATATTGTCGTGGACACAACGGCGATCACCATCAGGACAACCTCATTTAGCAGAAGGTGAATCTTGATCGACAAAAATCAAGTTGTCGGTCTCAAAGCCACGTTGCGATGCTTCGTTAATAAAGCGAGCAATAACATTATTACTCACGTTGGGTGTGCGGGCCAATAACCATAGATATCCATGGTTAGGGCCCGCAACAAAAGCATATTGATAATCTTGTTTATCAAGGCCAAAGACAATATAGCTGCCATAAAATGGCCCGAAAAACGATACTTTTAGATGTGCTATATCTGCATTTTCGACAAATTTTGCTTTTCCCTCAGCCTCTTCCCATCGATCTTTTTCTGCGTTATATCCGCGGTTAATCACTTTTACACGGCCATTATCTTGCAAGCTGTAATCCGCTGTCACAGCACTTAACCCTTCTTCAAACGAATGATCCAGACGAGCTATTTCGTACCATTTACCTAGATAACGATCTAATTCAAATCCACTCACCGGTTCGACACCCTTTGGTGTTCCAGTACAGCCGGATAAGACGATTGAGATCAGTAAAATTTTGAATAGACGCATATTTCACGCACCTTTGGTTATGTTGAGTTTTTTGGGTGAGAAGTATTGAATGGATAAGACATTAAGTTTAGCGGATATCTCCCGGATTATTGAGATGGCATGGGAAGATCGCACACCGTTTGAAGCCATATTCGGGTTATATGGCTTATCAGAAAAGCAGGTGATCAAGTTAATGCAACGTGAAATGAAAGCCGGATCATTTCGTTTATGGCGACAACGGGTTTCTGGAAGAAAAACCAAACATCAGGCTTTGCGGGATCCGCGTATTTCGCGGGCCTATTGTCCGACCCAATACAAACTACGATGACCTGACGATTCGCTTTTAAATGTTGATTAAACGGCCGTAAAAGCTCTTATCGCAATATAAACGCAGCTTAACCAGCCGACCATAAAGATTAATGTTCGGAACACCGCTAGGTCCAAGGCGTAAAAAATAGGGTGTAACACTCGGCACGCTAAAAACAAGATGGCAGCCCCACTCAATTCCCGTAAATTCACACTTGAATAAAACGCCAGTAAGGTTACGGCTGAATAAAAAATCAGGGCTTCCCAGGCATTTTTCTGTGCAGCTAACACACGAGAAGCCACACCAGTTAATTCTGATTGTTGATCCCTTGGATGGCGGTTATCAAAAATATCTACATGTTTATAGCGTAAATAGCCGCCGATAAATGCCAATATCATCGGGAAAAATGTGACGATAAATAACACGATAAACAACGCGGGCATGTACCACTCCAGTGAACGTTAAATAAATTGATGGGATGAAACCTGTTTACAACAGATTCTAGTTGAGAATCATGCCATAAATCTGTTTTGAACATTGAGATCAATTAATTAAGCTGACTTTTATATCAGGCAGTTAGGCCTTTACTCAGCCAAATGAACATCCATTAATTAATAGCTCTGTTGGTTTAATATTTTTCCAGTTTTTCGTTCAGAAAAGCTAAAAACCGCCGCCAGGATTTTTCATCGGCTGCGGCATGATAACGATCGATACCAAATACGGTAAAAGCATGGTCTGCGCCACCATAGGCAATCATTTCATTCGGGACATGATGTGTTTCAAGCTCAGTGCTCAGCTTGGCAAACTCCTGCATACTGATGGCTTTATCAGCCGCGCCATGCAATACCAGAATTTCTGCAGTGGTATTCGCATAATCCTGTCCTTCTGGCGTGGTTAAACCGCCATGAAAACTGACAAATCCTTGTAGGTCCTTACCTGAACGTGCCATTTCGAGCGCGGCTGCACCACCAAAACAATACCCCATTACGACAACTTGCTCAGGATTGGCCCCTAACTCAACTGCTTTATCTAATGCAGCATTTATCAATAAACGCATTTTCTGGCGATCCTGATACAACTCGCCGGTATGCTGTTTTTTATCTTTATCCTCAGTCGGACGGATGCCTTTTCCAAACAAATCAGCAGCAAATACCGCATAACCCTCTTCAGCTAGCATATTGGCTCGCTGAATCTCATAATCGGTCAAACCATCCCAATCATGGATCAGCATAACAAGTGGGGCATTCTGAGAGGTGCTAACGAAATAGCCTTCGTAGTTTTCGCCATTAACCTGATAATCAATCTGCCCAGCTCCGGCCGAAAGCGAAAACAATGTGAATCCAAGCAATACATATTTTTTCAGCAACATATCATCTCCCCGGGGCTGTTATTCATGAATCAATTATTACGACCATAAGATCACGGTGGAGTTGGCCGAAAAGTTAATTTATTGAATTCACCAGTAATTTAGCCTTGCTGATGGTAACGAACTACTCTGTCGACTTCATTTTTTGATCCCAAAATCACCGGAACTCGTTGATGAATACTTTCCGGTTGGATATCCAGAATTCGCTCAGTTCCAGTTGAGCTCACACCACCGGCTTGCTCGACAATAAAGCTCATCGGATTAGCTTCATACATTAGACGTAATTTGCCGCCTTGTTTGGCGATTTTGGAATCTGTCGGATACAGGAAAATACCGCCTCGAGTTAGCACCCGATAAACTTCCGCTACCATTGACGCCACCCAGCGCATATTGAAGTTTTTCTCACGCTCCCCCTCCGTACCCTTCATACATTCTTCAATGTATTTCTGCACAGGCGGTTCCCAGAAACGCTGATTAGACATGTTGATGGCAAATTCAGCGGTATCTTTGGGAATACGCATGTTCGGATGGGTCAATATAAATTCACCGACATCACTGTCCAAGGTAAAGCCATTGACACCGTTACCAGTGGTCAAAATCAACATCGTCGCTGGGCCATATACCGTAAATCCAGCACAAACCTGCTCTGTGCCTTTTTGCATAAAGTCTTTTAAGGTCGGGTTTTTACAATCATTAGGGCAACGCAGGATGGAAAAAATAGTGCCTACCGACAGATTGATATCAATATTCGATGATCCATCAAGTGGATCAAAACACACTAAATACTTACCTTTAGGAAATTTGCTGGGGATCTGAATAATTTCTTCTATTTCTTCAGAGGCCATCGCGGCCAAGTGACCTGTCCATTTCAGATGATCGACCATCACTTCATTGGTGATGATATCCAATTTTTTCTGCGTTTCACCCTGCACATTTTCACTGTCGGCATAGCCGCCAAGCCCAATTATATTGCTGCGGCTAACGAGATGAGAGATTTTTTTACAGGCACTGACAATATCACCTAACAAGCCCGTCAAATCACCTGTCGAATTGGGATGAGCTCGCTGCTCTTCAACGATAAACTGATTAACGGATTTGCCTATATCAGACATGTTGTTTCTCTCTTTTGCAGGATTTTAGGAGTTAAGCTGGTGAATCACAGCTGGTATCGAGAGAGTAAACCAGTAGACGGGAAAATGCCAAGCCAGCTTGATATTTAATAACAGAAGGGGATTAGACCAGCTAATCCCCTGATAGAAACACTTAGATTTTAACGAGAATTTCGCCCATACCGATACCACCTACATCACCCGCATAACGTTGCACCCGGGAAAACCCTTCAACTTTGGCAAATTGGCTATCCAGTTTTTTAAATGAGGCAAACATCAATGGTAAAAATGCCAGGGTGTGCGAACCACAATCATTAAAGTTGGCAGTGATGCCATGCTGCGGCATTTTAGGCAGCAATATCGTGCCGCGCTTCATTGCATACCCCAGATGTTTACCGACATCACCCAATACCGCGATGGTGCCGGAAATCATCCGTGAACCGCAATATTCGCCCGCATTACCTTCAATCAGGATCATACCGCGACGCATATGATCGCCGGTACGTGCGCCGGTATTACCGGTCACAATAATGATACCGCCGGTCATACCGTTTTTATAACCGCTACGTGCTGCACCAACAAAATCACCGGCATTACCGTTAATCTTGATTTGACCGCCTTTCATTTCACAGCCGGTATAAATAAACGTGTTTCCGGTGATTTCAATATTTCCACCGGTCATAAACTGCCCCAGATAAGCACCGGCATCACCTTTGATGGTAATCCGACCCTGGCTCATGGCATGACCAATATGATCCAGTTTGGCTGAGCTGTTTTCAAAGCGGATGTCATTTGCATCATCACCACTTATATCAAACAGTTCCTCTACTGGCAGCGTTAAACGACCACTGACCAGTTCCATCGATGCGATATCTGCAACATCTTTTCCTGCGAGTTTATCGGGTGTTAATGGTGAGCAATCGACACGCTGTGCCAAATCCGTTTTAAGTTTAAGAGTCAGCGCGCTCATGCCATGATCTCCTGCAAATGAAAGTGGAACGGGCCCAGTTTGCCACCATAATTACCAGCGCTGATTCGGCGAATTCCATTTTCAGCACCTAAATCACAGGCAGCCTGAATACCGACACGCATGGCTTTATCTATATCTTCTTTGCTTAAGCCATCAATAACGATTTCCATGACGGATTCGACTTCTGGTGAACATTCCGACTTGGTCTGACCTTTTAAGGTCGGACAAAACGCATCATTAGTTGAGGCATTTAACGCTTTATATTTAGAACCTACTTTTGAACCACTGCGAACTACCCCGCCCGGGAATGGCATAATGATATTAGGCAGCTGCTTCATCGCTTTAACAGCCGCTTCACAGGCCGCCAATGCTTGCGGTTGCGATTCAGCCAGAATCAAAAAGTTACCACCACCAACAGATGAAACCACGCCGGTATTTTCCTGGGTAAGGAATTCCCCATCCATTACTGGAATGCGCCAGTAACGTTTACCATCAATCATTTTGGATATTTGATAACCATCACCAAAGAAACGCAGGTTTTTACCCAAAGCGATTTCAGCACCATCATCTCCTTCAATACCGGAGAACAATGCTGATGTTGGCGAAGTAAGGACGCACTGACCGGCACGAGTTTCAACTTGTTTGGCTAGGCCTTTACCACCCATGGCAAAAATCAAACAAGCAACACCAGGACGACCATCAGGGGTTTCAGAAGGATCTAAGGTTCGTTCAATGGAGGCTTCACAACCGCAGGCAATAACCGATGTGGCAAAACCGGTAAATGCTGTGGCTGAGTGCATAGCCCATTCAAGATTCTGAGCAGTAATAATGATTCGCGTTCCTTTCATCGGAAACGCTTCAGCAAAGGTTTTATCAATGCTGACGCCATTGATGATCA